>NZ_JBFAYQ010000011.1:0-91664 GCF_040681345.1 Streptomyces sp. NPDC051776
GAGCCGACGTGCTCTTCGCCATGCTCCGCGACGGCACCTTCTACGACCCCAAGCCCGCCCCCACAGGTTGACGAAACCCATAGGGACACCCCCCCGGGGGCCGATGACGACCACTGCGGCGACCGCAACGGTCACGTCCGGGGGGGGGCGACAACGGGCCCCCAGGACGCCGATGCGGCAACCGCGGGCTCAGGACGCTGCGGCCGCCGCGGCCGCCGACCGCGTCTCCTTCGGCGCCGGGTGGGGCAGACGCCGGCGCCACCAGCGCAGCACGAGGGCCGTCGGCGCCGCCACCGGCACCGTCCAGCACAGCGCCACCGCCCCCGTCAGCCACCAGCTCGGACCGAAGTCCTCCAGTGCGCCCGTTCCGAGCGCGCCCTCCGTCACCCCGCTCAGGACGGCCGTCGCCAGCGCGCAGGCGGCGCTTCCCAGCGCCGCCGTGAGCGCCGTGTCCCGCCATCCCCGCACGCCCTTGCCGGTGACGGCCGCCCGCCGCCGTACCGCCCCTGCAGGGGCAGAGGCACCGTTCGAGCCGTCGCCCGCAGCTGCGCCCACTCCCCCGCGAAGCCGCCGCCACCCCAGGATCAGCAGTCGCCGCAGGGCCAGCCGCTGCCGCAGCGGCGGCCGTACGGCGGGGAGTTCGGCGCGCGCGGCGGCGGCGCGCATCGCCGCGCCCGGGACAGCGGCCCGGGCCGTGTACCAGCCGACCGTCACCCCGGCCGCGAGCGGCAGCAGCACCACCGGCCAGGTCAGCGGGGAGCCGGGACCGGCGTCCGGTACGGCAGCGAGCAGCGGGAACCGCGGTAGGTCCGGGTGGGCCGAGGTGCCGAGCGGACCGACGAGCGTGCCCGCGCCGAGGGTGAAACCGGCGCCGGTGCCGTAGGCCGCGCCCCACACCACAGCGTTCGGCACCAGCACGAGGGCCAGCAGCAGCACCGCGAACCGGCCCGTCCACGGTTGGGTGAGTTGGTGGAACGACTGCTGGGCAACGACGCAGTGCCAGGTGAGGGAGAGAGCGAAGAGCAGGGCACCACCGCCCAGCAGAACGGCCGTACCGGCGGCTCCCGCGCGCCCCGCCGTGACGAGCCTGCGGCGCGTCAGCACGGCCCGTACGCGGGGCGGGACCCGTTCCAGAAGCTGCCCGGCCTGCTCGGGCAGCTTCTCGCGCGGCCGGCCGCTCGCCGTCCAGTACCCGTACGCGACCGCGGCGAGGGTGACGACGGGCAGGTGCAGGAGGGCGCTGAGGGCGTCGGCGTGCAGGGGTCCGCCGGACGCGTAGACCACAGCGGACACACCGACGAGGAGGTAGCCCGCGCTCAACCACCCGATCGTGGGACCGGCGGCCAGCGGTCCTCCGGGCTCGTGCCCGGCGTCGGCAAGTTCCTCCTCGTGGGCCTCGATCGCGTGCCGGGACGCACGGTACAGCAGCCAGAGGGGCAGGGCGCTCAGCAGGAGCGGGGTGATGCCGACGGGGGCTGCACCACCCGAGAGCGTGTCGGTGCGGACGAGTTCGGCTCCGTGGGCGAGCAGCCACAGGGCCGCCGCGACGTGCAGTGCCGCGCTCGGCCCGCTCTCCGGGTACGGCGAGGTGATCCACAACAGGAGTACGGCCACGGTCACCGCGCCGAGCCCCAGGGCGGCCGCGACCACCCCGTCCGCGACGAGGCGGCCGCGCGCCGGAGACGACGGTGGCGACGGTGGCGACGGTGTCCGATCGTTCGATGGGGTCACGGCGGACATGCTGCCAACAACACACCATTCGTGAGCGCAGCAGCTCTTAAGCCGTCGTGTCGCTCAATATGTGGCTATGCACCGTTACGCACAGTCCGGCAGGGAACGGGCAGGCACGGGCGCACCGTTGGCGTTCGACGCGCTCTACACCGCCCACGCCTCCGGCCTCGTACGGCAGGCCTATCTGCTCACCGGCAGCAAGCGCCTCGCCCGGCAGGCGGTCCACCACGCCTTCTACCAGGCGTGGCAGCGCTGGCCCGAAGTCGCCGTGGACAGCGATCCGGCCGGATGGGTACGGGCCGCGGCTTACGAGTACGCGCTCTCGCCGTGGCGCCGGCTGCACCGAGCGAACCGCGGCCCCTCCGGGCGGCTGGGCCCCGACCGGGCCCTGATCACCGCGCTGCTCAGCCTTCCGCCCTCCTACCGGCGTGCGCTGCTGCTGCACGACGGCGTGGGCCTCGGTCTGCCCGAGACCGCCGCGGAGACGGAGGCGAGCACGGCCGCCACCACGAACCGGCTGATGCACGCCCGGTCCGCCATGGCCGAGTTGCTGCCCGAACTGCGCGAGGCGACGCCCGTCCGGCGGGCGGCCGCGCTGCGCCGGATGCTGAGCGAGACGGCCCCCGCCCAGACGTTGCGGACCCGGCCGGCCGAGTCCGTACGGGGCGCGGGTGAGAGGCGCGCCCGGCTGTGGACGCGGACGGTGTACGGACTGGTGGGGTTCTTCGCCGCGGTGGTGCTGGTGGCCACGGTGATCGACACGCTCTGGTGACCCCCGGGTAGCCCGTGCGGCGGGACGGTGCAGAAGGGGCTGGGCCCGTACCGTGACGGTACGGGCCCAAGTCCCTTGCGGAGTACGGTCGGAGACCCGCCTGGCTCAGCCGCCGAGCGCGGCGCGCGCCAGCCGGGCGGTCTCGGACGGCGTCTTGCCGACCTTCACGCCCGCGGCCTCCAGGGCCTCCTTCTTCGCCTGCGCGGTGCCGGAGGAGCCCGAAACGATGGCGCCTGCGTGGCCCATGGTCTTGCCCTCGGGCGCGGTGAAGCCCGCGACGTAGCCGACGACCGGCTTGGTGACGTTGGCCTTGATGAAGTCCGCGGCCCGCTCCTCGGCGTCGCCGCCGATCTCGCCGATCATCACGATCAGGTCGGTCTCGGGGTCGGCCTCGAAGGCGGCCAGGGCGTCGATGTGGGTGGTGCCGATGATCGGGTCACCGCCGATGCCGACGCAGGACGAGAAGCCGATGTCGCGCAGCTCGTACATCATCTGGTAGGTCAGCGTGCCGGACTTGGACACGAGACCGATGCGGCCGGGCTTGGTGATGTCGGCCGGGATGATGCCGGCGTTGGATGCGCCCGGGGTGATCAGGCCGGGGCAGTTCGGGCCGATGATGCGGGTCTTGTCGCCCTTGGCCCGGGCGTGCGACCAGAACGCTGCGGTGTCGTGGACGGCGATGCCCTCGGTGATGACCACCGCGAGCGGGATTTCGGCGTCGATCGCCTCGATGACCGCGTCCTTGGTGAACTTCTCCGGGACGAAGATGACCGTGACGTCGGCGCCGGTCTTCTCGATGGCCTCGGCCACCGTGCCGAAGACCGGGATCTCCGTGCCGTCGAAGTCGACCGCGGTACCGGCCTTGCGGGGGTTCACACCGCCGACGATGTTGGTGCCCGAGGCGAGCATCCGCCGGGTGTGCTTCTGGCCCTCGGAGCCGGTCATGCCCTGGACGATGACCTTGCTTTCCTTGGTGAGGAAGATAGCCATGGGTGTCGGTGTCCTCGTCCTTCTTACTTCGCAGCCAGCTCGGCGGCGCGCTCGGCCGCTCCGTCCATGGTGTCCACCTGCTGTACGAGCGGGTGGTTGGCGTCGGTCAGGATCTTGCGACCCACCTCCGCGTTGTTGCCGTCCAGGCGCACGACCAGCGGCTTGGTGACGTCCTCGCCCTTGGACTTGAGCAGTTCCAGGGCCTGGACGATGCCGTTGGCGACGGCGTCGCAGGCGGTGATGCCGCCGAAGACGTTGACGAAGACGGACTTGACGTCCGGGTCGCCGAGGATGATCTCCAGGCCGTTGGCCATCACCTCGGCGGAGGCGCCGCCGCCGATGTCGAGGAAGTTGGCGGGCTTGACGTTGCCGTGGGCCTCACCGGCGTACGCGACGACGTCGAGGGTCGACATGACCAGACCCGCGCCGTTGCCGATGATGCCGACCTGGCCGTCGAGCTTGACGTAGTTGAGGCCCTTCGCCTTGGCGGCCGCCTCGAGGGGGTTGGCCGCGTCCTTGTCCTCGAGCGCCTCGTGTCCGGGCTGCCGGAACTCGGCGTTGGCGTCCAGGGAGACCTTGCCGTCGAGGGCGATGATGCGGCCGTCGGCGACCTTGGCCAGCGGGTTGACCTCGACGAGGAGCGCGTCCTCGGCGACGAAGGTCTTCCACAGGGTCTGCAGGACCTCGGCGACCTGGTCGGCGACCTCGGCCGGGAACTTGGCGGCGGCGACGATCTCCGCGGCCTTCTCCGCGGTCACGCCCTCGTTGGCGTCGACCGGGATCTTGGCCAGGGCCTCGGGCTTCGTGGCCGCGACCTCCTCGATGTCCATGCCGCCCTCGACGGAGGCCATGGCCAGGAAGGTGCGGTTCGTGCGGTCGAGGAGGTACGAGACGTAGTACTCCTCGGCGATCTCCGGCGCGGTCTCCGCCAGCATGACCTTGTGGACCGTGTGGCCCTTGATGTCCATGCCGAGGATCCGGCCGGCCTTCTCGACCGCGTCCTGCGGGTCGGAGGCCAGCTTGACGCCGCCCGCCTTGCCGCGCCCACCGGTCTTGACCTGGGCCTTGACGACCGACCGGCCGCCGAGACGCTCGGTCACCTCGCGCGCCGCCTCAGGCGTGTCGATGACTTCACCGGCCAGCACCGGTACACCGTGCTTGGCGAAGAGGTCCCTCGCCTGGTACTCGAACAGGTCCACGCGCGTCCGTCCCTTGCGTCTTGAATACCGCTGTCGTGGTGATGCGGTTCGTTGTATGCGTGGGCGTGCCGCTACGGGCAGCGTGACGACGCGATCACAACGGAGGCGCACACACGTTGGCCGGGTACGCGGCATGTCCGTCTCGCAGGTTATCCCCGACGCGCTCGGGTCCCTAAATCACAGGTCACATGTGAGCGGTGATGGTGGTCACATGACGAGACGGAGTGTCTCATCCCGGGGACCGTCCCGGCCAAGCGCGGCCAATCGGCCATTCCTCCCCTTCAGGGCGCGAACGGGAGGTCAAACCGGCTCGCCGGGGCGTTTCATCCTTTCGACTCGTTTCCGTCGTCACGAGGACCCGTCCCCGGTCGGCCCGGACGCCCGCTACCGGTGGCCTGAGAACCAGCTCCACCGCGTCGATGTGCACGACGGTTCCGCCGAGGACGCGCCGTTCAAGTGGTCGCGGGAGAAGGGCTCGGTGGTCCTCCCCATCGACGGCCCACACGGCACCTGGGTGGAGCGGGCGTCGCTCCGCAGCGACGACAAGCTCGACCTCAACGTGGGCGACCGGGTCGAGTTCGTGGACACCGCGTACAGCAGCCGCGGTGAGGGACTGCCACGGGCGGGTCGAGGAACTCGACCCGCCCGTGGTACTGGCGCTGCTGCGGGTCGAGGAACTCCACCTGCCCGGGCCCCCGAGCGAGGCTGTCCGGTGAGCCCGAGCCGGGCGTCGGGCGACGGCCGGAACTGCACCCGTACCTCCGCCGCTTGGACCACCAGGAGGGGGCGCGCCGGGTCAAGGGGGGCGCGCCCGCGGGACTGCAGCACGGCGCACTCCGATCGCAGGAAGGTTGTTGGCTTCCTCTCGAGGACGGCATCGAGGTCTATTTCGCTGCCGAGGGTACGTATAGGACAGGGGACTACTGGCTGATCCCCGCGCGCACCGCGACGGGCGCCGCGGAATGGCCGGTGAACGCGGCCCGGAAGCCGCTGCTGCAGGCCCCGCTCGGGGTCCAGGCCCACTACGCGCCTCTGGCGTGGGTGCTGGGCGAGAGGACGGAGCCCGACCTGCGGCAGTCCTTCGGGCCGTTGGCCGCTCCTGTCCCGGCGGCGAACGACGAAGTGCTGGCGGCGGAAGCCGCGACAGCAACGGAAACCGGAAGCACGCGAGGCGGCGGGAGCGGACGCGGAGGAGGAGGCGGGTCAACAGCAGTAGCCCTCGGCTGAACCGGATACAGAAGGAGACACCACGATGGCCACGCCCCTGAGCGCGTCCCGAATCGTCCAAGTCCTGCGCGACGAGGGACTGGTGGTCCATGAATTCCGCAACTGGCGTACCCACAACCGCAATCACAAGGGCCCCTGGGGACCGGTGAACGGTGTGATGATCCACCACACCGTCACCAAGGGCACGAGCAGTTCCGTCGACCTCTGCTACGACGGGCACTCGGCGCTGCCGGGGCCCCTGTGCATGGGCGTCATCGACAAGGAGGGCGAGGTGTGGCTGGTCGGCAACGGCCGCGCCAACCACGCCGGGCTCGGCGACGGCGACGTACTGCGCGCCGTCATCAACGAGTCCGACCTGCCCCCCGACAACGAGGCCGACACGGACGGGAACCGGCACTTCTACGGCTTCGAGTGCATCAACCTCGGTGACGGGAAGGACCCGTGGCCCGAGAAGCAGAAGCTGGCCATAGAGAAGGCATCGGCCGCCATCTGCCGGGCGCACGGCTGGACCCACAAGTCCGTGATCGGCCACCTGGAGTGGCAGCCGGGGAAGCAGGACCCGCGGGGCTTCACGATGAAGTCGATGCGCGACCGCATCGCGAAACGGCTCGGCCGCGACCCCGATGGCCCGACGGACCCGCCGAAGCCGCCCAAGTACGAGCCCTTCCCCGGGGCCTCGTTCTTCCGCGATGGCCGCAACAGCAGGATCATCACGGCGATGGGCAAGCGACTCGTCGCCGAGGGCTGCGGCCGCTACGAGGTCGGGCCGGGCCCCGAGTGGACAGGCGCGGACAAGAAGTCGTACGCGGCCTGGCAGCGCAAACTCGGCTACTCCGGCAAGGACGCCGACGGCATCCCGGGCAAGGCGAGCTGGGACAAGCTGAAGGTCCCGAACGTGTAGCGGGAACGGTGTGACGGCGCCGCGTCGCCGGGCTCACCGCCGCGGGCCCGAGCCTCGCGGCGACGAATGCCAGGCGCCGCGGCGCCGGTTGGGGCGCCGCGGGACCCGTGGGCCCGCCGCGAGGCACCCGCTGGGGCGCGGGAGACACCGCCCCTGGGGCGCGGCGAGGCGCTGCCTCTCGCGCGCGGCGAGGCGCCCGCGGGAGCGCCGCGGGACCCGTGGGCCCGCCGCGAGGCACCCGCTGGGGCGCGACAGACACCACCCGCGGCACGCAGCGGGGCACCCACAGGAGCCGGTGGCGGACGGCTCCCGAAGCGGCGCAGCCCCGCACCGCTCAGCGGGCAGTCCTCAACTGCACGCGTCCGGTACGGGAATCGGCCGCCTCTCCATCGCCGCGGCCATGACGTCCGGGAAGAGATCGGGGGTGCAGGCGAACGCGGGCACGCCGAGTGCCGCAAGAGCCGCGGCATGCTCCCGGTCGTACGCCGGCGCCCCCTCGTCGGACAGGGCGAGCAGCGCCACGAACTGAACGCCGGACGCCTTCATCGCCGCGACCCGCTTCAGCATCTCGTCGCGTATGCCGCCCTCGTAGAGGTCGCTGATGAGCACGACGACCGTGTCCGCGGGCCGGATGATCCGCGACTGGCAGTACGCGAGCGCCCGGTTGATGTCGGTGCCGCCGCCGAGCTGGGTGCCGAACAGCACGTCGACCGGGTCGTCGAGCTGGTCGGTGAGGTCGACGACGGCGGTGTCGAAGACGACCAGGCGTGTTGCGATCGACCGCATCGAAGCCAGCACCGCGCCGAAGACGGACGCGAAGACGACGGACGCGGCCATCGACCCCGACTGGTCGATGCACAGCACCACGTCCTTCTTCACGCCCTGTGCGGCCCGCCCGTGGCCGACCAGCCGCTCGGGCACGACCGTGCGGTGTTCGGGAAGGTAGTTCTTGAGGTTGGCCCGGATGGTGCGGTCCCAGTCGATGTCCCGGTGGCGGGGACGGCTGGTGCGGGCGGACCGGTCGAGCGCGCCGGTGAGTGTGGCCCTGGTGCGGGCCGCCAGCCGCTTCTCCAGGTCCTCGACGACCTTGCGGACAACAGCGCGGGCGGCCTCCTTGGTGGCCTCGGGCATCGCCTTGTCGAGGGACAGCAGCGTGCCCACGAGGTGGACGTCCGCCTCGACGGCCTCCAGCATCTCCGGCTGCAGGAGCAGGGAGGACAGGTCGAGCCGCTCGATGGCGTCGCGCTGCATGACCTGCACGACGGATTTCGGGAAGTAGGTGCGGATGTCGCCCAGCCAGCGCGCCACCCGGGGCACGGAACCGCCGAGCCCCGCCGACCGGTTGCCGCTGTCCCGGCGGGTGCCCGATTTGCCGCTCCCGCTGCCGTAGAGGGCCTCAAGCGTCCCGTCCATGGCCGCGTCCCGACCGCCGAGCGCGCACAGCCCGCTGTCGGCCTCCCCGCCGCCGAGCACCAGCCGCCACCGTCGCAGCCGCTCGCCTGCGGGGCCGGGCGATGGGGAGACCACCGGGCCGGTGGCCGGGAGACCGTTC
Source organism: Streptomyces sp. NPDC051776 (assembly GCF_040681345.1). NCBI lineage: Bacteria > Bacillati > Actinomycetota > Actinomycetes > Kitasatosporales > Streptomycetaceae > Streptomyces > Streptomyces sp. NPDC051776. The sequence continues at coordinate 8,373 of NZ_JBFAYQ010000011.1, forward strand.
CGGCCCGGCGGCGCCGGAGCGGATACCGTGCCGGCCGCCCTTCCGCGAGCACCGCCCCCGCCGGTGGGCGGTCGCGGCACAGGCGTCGTGTCGTGGCTCATCCGGGCACCCCCGCGAGTTCGTCGTCGTCGAGTCCGAGCAGCAGACGCAGTGCCGGCAGTACGGCGTCGGCGCGGCCGGGGTCGAGGCCGGGCCCGAAGCCGGGGATGGTCCCGTCCGCCGGGCCGCCCGCGTGGCCGGCGCCTGCCGCCCCGGGCAGGGCCGGTCCGCGGCGGACGAGTTCACCCAGTGTGCGGCGCACGCCCGGCTCGTATGCGGCGAACGTCCGCCGCAGCAACGGCAGTACGTCCGTGAAAGCGTCGGGCGTGACGCCCGTGAGCCACGCGTCGACGAGCCCCAGCAGGCGCTCGTCGTGGACCAGCAGCATGCCGCTCCCCGCGCCCCCGCCGACGAACCCCTCGATCCACGCCGCCGCATCGGCAGGCGGCGTGCCCGGCGACAGCGCATGGCTCATGAGGCGGGCCGCCTCTCCCTCCCCGAGGCGGCCGTCGTCCAGCAGGAGCCGCGCAGCCCGTCCCCGTACCACCCCGGCCACACCGTCCCGGCCGGAGAGGCCTCGCAGGACAGCGGCCCAGCGCTCCCGCAGCGCGGGTTCCGGCGAGCCGGCTCCGCCGCCGTCACCGGCGGACTGGCCGCCCGCCTCCGCCAGGAGGCCGACCGCTGTGTGGACGGAGTCCACATGCCCGCGCATCTCCGCCGCGCCGTCGGCGTCCAGACCGGCACAGGCCGCTGGGAGGCCGACGCAGATGCGCTCGGCCAGGCCCGTCGCCACCTCGGCCAAAGCCGCTCCGTCCGTCCCGCGCACATCGCCGTACCGCACCGAGCGGACCAACGCGGGCAGGGCGTGGGCGAGATGGCCGACATCCGCGTCGAGGGCCGCCCGGTCGGCCAGTACGCGCATGACGAACGGGAGGGCGCCGGACAGCCCTGCGAGCAGACAGCGCTCGGCGAGCGCGGTGACATCGGCCAGTGAACCGGCCGTCGTCGCCTCCGCCCCGGCCTTCGCCGTGGCCGCGGCGGACACGGTCGTCCCCCACACCCCGGCCTCGGCCACACGCACCGACAACTCCGGTTCCCAGCACAGCCGCCACGTCTCGCGGAACGTGCCGAGCGCGCCGCGCGAGCGGGCCGGTTCGCCCCATCCGATACCCAGGATTCGCAGCCGGTGGAGCAGGCGGCTGCGCCCCGCGTCGGTGTCCTTGCGCAGGTCGAGTTCCAGTTCGCGCTCGGCCGCCTCCGGCTCGAGCCGCAACGACCGCTGCGTACGCGTGAGATCGCGCTGCAGGGGGACGGCGGGCGCCGCCTCCGGCACCTCGCCCAGCGCGTCACCCACGACCAGCCGGTCCCGGACGAGCGCGAGCGGCACGTCCGATCCCTCGCACATCACCGCACGGATCGCGTCCGTCGTCTCGCCGAGACCGGCGAGCGGGCGGCCGCGCATCGCGGCGAGGGCCTCGGCGAGCCGGACGGCCTCGATGACATGCGCGGAGGACACGGACCTGCCCTCCTCTCTGAGGAAGCCCGCCACCTTCGTCATCCAGCGCTCCACGGGCCGATCGGGGGACGCGAAGAGATGGCCGTACCAGCCCGGTGAGGTGATGCCCGCGCCATAACCGGTGTGCTTGGCGAGCCTGCGGTGGGTCCAAGGGACCCAGGTCATCTCGGTCTTGACCCTCGGCAGGCCCTTGAGGAGCCGGCGGTCGGCGGTCACCGTGGTGCGGCAGGACAGGGCCGGTACGTGCCAGGCGCCGCAGACGACAGCGAGGTCGTCACCGAACTCGCGCCGCGCGTCCCGGATCCGCAGCCGCATATGGGCCTCGCGCACGGCGTCGCGCTCATGGCCGCCGTCTCCGTACGTCGCCCGCAATTCACCCATCGCCTCGGCGAGCGCCCGGAACGCGTACGGGGAGTCAGGTCCTTCGGACGGCTCGCAGACTGTGTCCTGGCGGGCAGCGATGCCGTCAGCGGCCGGGGCGGCAACACCCCGTGCCCATGCGAACGTCAGTGGCCGGTCACCGCCCCCTGCCCGGCCGGCGCCCGTGGCCGGGGCACGAGGCAGCACGCGGTGCTCGACGACGTCCTCCCACCAGCGCTCCGGATCGTCGTATCCGGCGGTCTCGGCGAGCACACCGAGGGGGTCGATGCGCAACCGGGCCGCTGCGCCCTCGCCCTCGCCCGTCGGTTCCGGCCCCGAGGGCTCGGTGCCGTCGGGGCCGGAGCCCGCGTCGTCGCCGTTCATGGCGAGGGTGTGGGCGGCGGGGAGGTCGATGAAGCGGACCGGTGCTCCCCGGGCGACGGCCCAGCGCATCGCGACCCACTCGGGCGAGAACTCTGCGAGCGGCCAGAACACGGATCGCCCCGGGTCGTCGGCCACATGCGCGAGCAGCGCGACGGGCGGCCGCATGCCGGGGTCCCCGGCCAGTGTTGTGATGTTATCCGCCTCGGGCGGGCCCTCGATGAGCACGGCCCGCGGCCTGTGCCGGTCGAGGGCGGCCCGCACGGCCCGCGCGGAGCCCGGCCCGTGATGCCGCACCCCGAGCAGCAACGGCTCCCGGGGATCCGAATCCCCTCTCCGCGCGGGCCCCCTCCGTACGGGCCCCTTCGGTCCGGGTCCACCCGTACCGGCCGTCACTCCGAAACCTCACGGCATGCGCGGTAGAAGTCCTTCCAGCCCTCGCGCTCGCGCACCACCGTTTCCAGATACTCCTGCCAGATGACACGGTCGGCGGCCGGGTCCCGGACGACCGCGCCCAGGATGCCCGCCGCCACGTCACCCGCGCGGAGCGCGCCGTCACCGAAGTGGGCCGTCAGGGCGAGGCCGCCCGTGACGACGGAGATGGCCTCGGCCGTAGAGAGCGTGCCGGAGGGCGACTTGAGCTTCGTACGACCGTCGGCGGTCACCCCGTCCCGGAGTTCGCGGAACACCGTGACGACACGCCGGATCTCGTCGGCCCCGTCCGGTGCGGCGGGAAGGTCGAGCGACCGCCCGATCTGGTCGACCCGGCGGGAGACGATGTCGAGTTCCGCTTCGGGCGTCGCGGGGAGCGGGAGCACCACAGTGTTGAACCGGCGGCGCAGCGCGCTGGACAGCTCGTTGACGCCGCGGTCACGGTCGTTGGCGGTCGCGATGACATTGAAGCCCCGGACAGCTTGGACCTCCTCGCCCAGCTCGGGGATCGGCAGGGTCTTTTCGGACAGCACGGTGATGAGCGTGTCCTGCACATCCGCCGGGATACGGGTCAGCTCCTCGACGCGCGCGGTCATCCCCTCGGCCATGGCCCGCATGACGGGGCTCGGCACGAGCGCGTCGCGGCTGGGGCCGTCGGCCAGCAGCTGGGCATAGTTCCAGCCGTAGCGAAGCGCCTCTTCCGGTGTCCCTGCCGTCCCCTGGACGAGGAGCGTCGAGTCGCCGCTGACGGCCGCGGCCAGATGCTCGGACACCCAGGTCTTGGCCGTGCCGGGGACACCGAGCAGGAGCAGGGCGCGGTCGGTGGCCAGGGTGGTGACGGCGACCTCGACGATGCGACGCGGGCCGACGTACTTGGGTGTGATCACGGTGCCGTCCGGCAGCGTGCCGCCGAGCAGATAGGTCGAGACGGCCCAGGGTGACAGCCGCCAACGGGTCGGGCGCGGGCGGTCGTCGGCGGCGGCGAGCGCCTTCAGCTCTCCGGCGAAGGCGTCCTCGGCGTGCGGCCGGAGTGCCGGGCCGCCGGTGGTGGACGCGCTCGCACTGGCGGTCCTTCCTGCGGTCGCATCCGTAGTGGTTCCTGCGGCGGTGACGGTCGCGGTCACGGCTCCCCCTCCTCGCATGGCTGCGTTTGGCGCATGACGTTCCATCAACCGTGCACCACAGCACTGACAACTCCTCGGCAGCGAGGTGGAACCGCCCGGGTACGGCCTGCGCGTCCGCAGGTCGGAGGCGATTGTCAGTGCCGGGTCATAGCGTCGAGCCATGACTGGAACGGGGGAGCGCTGGACGGCGGATCAGGTGCTGGCACTGGCTCCTGACGCCGCCTCACGCAGCGCGGGAAGCAAAGTCGGCGCGCTCGGGCCGTGGTCCGGCGCGGGGGCGGGGGAGGGCGCGGTGTGGGGGCTGTGCAGGGGGAGCGGGAAGAAGCCGTACCGGACGGTGGTGGCGATCCACGCCGGCCGGAGCGGCGGCGGGGATGCGGCGGACCCGGCTTCGTCATTTCCGGCCCTGCCCGCGTACGAGTGCAGCTGCCCGAGCCGCAAATTCCCGTGCAAGCACGCACTGGGGCTTCTGCTGCTGTGGTCCGAAGGCCCGTCGGCGGTCCCGGACGGCGCGCTGCCGCCGGAGTGGGCGGCCACTTGGCTCGACGGCCGGAGGCAGCGCGCCGGCCGCACCGCCGACTCGGTGCCCAAGGCTGCGGGCGGCGGCCGGAGTTCCGACCCCGAGGCGGCCAAGCGGCGGGCCGAGCTGCGCGCGGAGCGGATCGCGGCGGGTGCGTCCGAGCTGGAGCAGCGGCTGGCCGACCTGTTGCGCGGCGGACTGGCCGGGGCGGGCAGCACCGGCAATGCGGCCTGGGACGAGACGGCGGCCCGCATGGTGGACGCGCAGGCCCCCGGACTCGCCGCGCGCGTACGGGAGTTGGGGGCCCGTACCCGCCTCGGGTGACGGCTGGCCGGGCCGGCTGCTGGAAGAGTGCTCCCTGCTGCATCTGCTCAACGAGGGCTTCCTCGGGATCTCCCGGCTGCCCGGGCCTCTCGCAGCGACCGTCCGCTCGCGCGTCGGCCTGACGACGGAGAAGGCCGAACTACTGACCACCGAGGGCCGCGGGCTGCGCGACCGGTGGCTGGTTCTCGGAACGCGGGACAGCGAGGACGGCACCCTGACCACGCGCCGCATCTGGCTCCGCGGCCAGAGCTCCCGGCGGGAGGCCTTGCTGCTCTCGTACGGTGCGGCCGGGCGCGCCCCCGAACTCGTCCTTCCCATCGGGCTCGCCCTGGACGCCGCCCTCGCCTTCTACCCCGGTGCGCGGCCGCTGCGCGCCGCCGTGGGCAGGCAGTTCGCTCCTCCGGGGCCCCCGGCACCGGGCGGGCAGCCGGCGCGCACCACGGTCGGCGCGGCCCTTGCGGCCTACGGGGACGCGGTCCGCGACGACCCGTGGCTCGACGCGTGGCCCGTGGTGCTGTCGGACGTCGCACCGATACCCGCGGCCCACGGCTGGCAGATCTCCGACATGGCGGGCGACGAAGCCCTACCGGTGGATCCGCGCTGCCTTGACCGTTCGGGGCTGTGGAAACTCGCCGCCCTGTCGGGGGGCGCGCCACTGACCGTCTTCGGCGAATGCGGCCACCGTGGATTCACGCCCATCACGGCATGGCCCGCCGACGCCACTGAACCGGTGCCGCTGTGACGCCGGATCACGGGCGCTACCGGATAGAGCGATCACCTGCGGGACCGGGCCGAACTGCGAGTCAGGCCGACCCCGTTCGGCCCGCGGCCAGCGGCCAGCGGCCAACGCCCGCGACAGATACGGGGCCACGGACGCGACCACAACCAATCCCGACCACCGCCACAACTGGGCGAAGGACCAACACCGAACTGGCCATCCCAACGGCTCCGTTCAGCCCGCGGCCAGCGGCCGGAGGCCAACGCCCGCGACAGATACGGCGCCACGGACGCGACCACAACGGTCCCGGCCACCGGCGCAGGTGGGCTTCAGACCGTGCACTCGGCGTCGTACATCGCGCGCGTTGGTACCTGGATCCCGGTGCGCGAGGGGCTTCCCATGTGGCGGCCGCCGCCCGACCGCCCGCACCAGCACAGCAACACCATCGACCGATTCGTCAGGGGGCCGCACATGACCATGACGACTGAGCACCCCGCCCCGTCCTGGGAGGCGCTGGTCAATGCCGCGCTGCTGGGAACCGAGCGCCGCAGGCCGCCCGTGGCGCGGCCCGGGCGGGAGCCCGCGGCCGCGTTGCTCGACAGTGCCGCGATCAGCACCGTTCGGCGGCGGGCCGGCCTTCGGCCGGCCGCGGCGGGCGTCCGGCCCTCGCCCGCCCCGGAGGACACGAGGCCGCCGCTGCCGGCGGCCGCCCGTCGTCGTCTCGCCTCGCTCCTGGCCGACCGCACCGCCGGATCCCGCTCCGGCGGTGGCCGCCGCGGCACGGCGCCCGACCTCACCGAGCTGCTCCCCCAGTGGCTCACCACCGCGAACCGCCGCGGCTATCGGGCCCCGGAGGCGCTCCTGCCCGCACTCCTCGACGCAGCCCGGTCCCGTACCGACCTGCGTCAGGAGGCTCTTGTCCTCGGCGGTCCCCGCGCCCTGTGGCTGGCCCGGCTCAATCCGGACTGGAAGTTCGCGCTCCGCGGGACCGCTGCGGGACCGGTTCCCGGGCGCCGGTCCGGCCCCCGCCGCCCCGGCGACCACGGTTTTGACGACAACCTGTCCGAAGGCGATCGATCCATCGGCTCCGGTACCGAAGCCCCGACCGAACAGGTCTGGCAGGAGGGCCTGTTCACCGAGCGCGTGGCGCTGCTGACGACGCTGCGGCGCCACGACCCCGCCGCCGCCCTCGCCCTGCTCGGCTCGACCTGGGCCCGCGAACGGGCCGAGGACCGGCTGATGTTCACCGACTCGCTGCGCACCGGGCTCTCCGCCGACGACGAACCGTTCCTCGAACAGGCGCTGGCGGACCGCAGCCGAAACGTACGGGCAACCGCCGCCGAGCTGCTCTCGGCACTCCCCGGTTCCGCCCTCTCCGCGCGTATGGCCGAACGGGCCGCGGTCCGCTTATCCCTGGACCGGGACGGCGGCACACCCAAGGTCACGGTCGACCCGCCGCGCTCCTGCGACGCGGGGATGCAGCGCGACGGTGTCACGCCGAAGCCACCGGCCGGGTGCGGCGAGCGTGCCTGGTGGCTGGGACAGCTCGTCGAGTCCGCTCCGCTGTCCTGCTGGCAGGAGAGGTTCGGCGGCCTCACCCCCGCGGAGATCGTGGCGCTGCCCGTCACCGAGGACTGGCAGGCCGACCTGCACGCCGCTTGGTGCCGCGCGGCGGTGCGGCAGCGCGACCGGGCATGGTCCCGGGCGCTGCTGGGTGCGCCCGGTGCGACCACCGGGCCGACGACCGCCACCGCGTCCCTGGGCGAACGGGCCAAGTTGCTCGCAGCACTGGAGCCGTACGAACGGGCTGCGTGGGTCGCCGAGTTCATCGCGGCGCACGGCCTCTCGGAGGCCTTCCAGCTTCTCGGCGTGTGCGCGGTGCCATGGGCCGCTCCGCTCGGCCGGGCGGTGGTCGACGCCCTGGACATCGCCCGGGACGCGGGCAGTTACCCGTGGAGCTTCAGCGGTGTGATGGGCCTTGCTGAGCGCTGCCTGGATCCGGATCATGCGGACCGCCTGGAGTTGCTGACGGCAACGCCGGACGAGACGGAGAGCGCGTCCCCGGGTGCGGGCGGCTACTGGTCCGAGGCGTTCCAGCGGCTCGTGAGTACGCTCCGGCTCCGCGCGGCCATGCACCGGGAGCTTGAGGACGACCCCGCGGACCCGGCAGACCACGTGGGCCCCCGCCGGGCCCGCGAATCCTGAGGACGACCACACGGCCCCCTCCGGCACGGACCACATCGGCCCCTCACGCACGGACCACACGGCTCCATCCGAGCCCGCGGCCCCCTCCCCCACGGACCACACCGACCCGACCGGCACGGACCACACGGCTCCATCCGAGCGCACGGCCCCCTCCCGCGTGGACCACATCGGCCCCTCCGGGCCCGCGGGTCCGTCCGGCGATGCCTGCGTCGGGGCCATCGGACGCGCATGGGAAGACCGGGGAGGCGGCTATCACGGCCGTGCGTTCGCCCGGGAAGACCGGGGACCCCGGGAAGACCGGGGACCCCGGGAAGACCGGGCAGCCGCCCGGGGAAGGCTGAAGACACGGGGGAGGCGGGCTCCGAGGTCCATCCGTCCCCCGCGGACCTCGAGCCCGCCACCGGCCACCAGCCATGACCACGACCCACAGCCACCACCGTGGCCCGCGAGCCGTCACCGGCACCCTCGCGCATCCCGTGCGCTTCGCGGACCCGGCACGGCCGGCCGGACCGGCGCATGTACTCACCCAGCCAGGCTCACGCACCGCGGCCGCCGTACCCGGCAGCGCCGGGAACGGCTCGGCGTTCCAGGATGCGCTACGCGGCGAGCTCCCGCACGTTGGCACGGACCCAGGTCACGACGTCGCTGGTGGGAGTGCCGGGCGTGAAGATCTCCGCGACCCCGAGTTCCTTGAGCGGGGCGATGTCGTCCTCCGGGATGATGCCGCCCCCGAAGACCTTGATGTCGTCCGCCTCGCGCTCCTTCAGCAGGTCCAGGACCTTCGCGAAGAGCGTGTTGTGCGCCCCGGACAGGATGGACAGGCCGATCGCGTCCGCATCCTCCTGGATCGCCGTGTCGACGATCTGCTCGGGGGTCTGGTGCAGACCGGTGTAGATCACTTCCATGCCCGCGTCGCGCAGCGCCCGCGCGATGACCTTGGCGCCGCGGTCGTGACCGTCGAGCCCCGGCTTGGCCACAACCACGCGGATCGGACCCGACACACCCATCCCAGCCTCCATGTACCTCAGGGTCACCACACGCATGCGTGAACGAAGGTTATCCCCAGCATCCCTCACCGGGCAGTTTTGCGGAGGCGGCCGAGGGGGAAATCACACCAGGGACACGTTTTGCAGGAGAGCCGCCAGCAGGCCGGAAGCGAGCCGTACCGGCCTCTCCCCATAATCGGGCTCTCCGTGAGGGCACACGGGGGACGGAGCCACCGTCCTCCTCATGTGCCGTCGGGAGGTCGGTCATGAGGGCCTTGCCCTTTCTTCCGAGTCTTCTCCGCCCTTCGGCCGCGTTCATCAAGGCCACAGCTCTTGACCTGGCGATTCTTGCCGGGCACGCGGTGCTCTACCCCACGGGCGTGATTCAGGAGAGCCCGCCGGAGGTGTCCACGCCCACGCAGCCCGCCGAGCCCTCCGACTCCCCCGGAGCCGGGCCCTCCCAGCCCGATACGGCCTGCGCGCCCGAAACGCCCCGTCTGCCGGCGGACGGCACCCCACACGCCTCCCGTGTGCCCGTGCTGCTCCTGCACGGCTTCATCGACAACCGCTCCGTCTTCGTCCTCCTCCGCCGTTCCCTGCGCCAGCACGGCTGGGATCATGTTGAAGCACTCAACTACTCGCCGTTGAGTTGCGACATCCGGGCCGCGGCCGCCCTGCTCGGCAAGCACATCGAGGAGGTCTGCGAGCGCACCGGCCACGCCAAGGTCGATGTGGTCGGACACAGCCTCGGCGGGCTGATCGCGCGCTACTACGTCCAGCGCCTCGGCGGGGACGTCCGCGTCCGCACCCTGGTCACGCTGGGCACACCGCACTCCGGCACCCGGGCCGTTCCTCTGCTGTCCGCGCACCCGATCGTGCGCCAGATGCGACCGGACTCCGATGTGATCGAGGAACTGGCCCGGCCCGCAGCCGGATGCGCCACGCACTTCGTGAGCTTCTGGAGCGATCTGGACCAGCTCATGGCGCCGCTGGAGACGGCACAGGTCCACCACCCGGACCTCATCGCCGAGAACGTGCAGGTCAGCGGCATCGGACATCTCGCACTGCCCGTGCACGGCGCCGTCGCGGCAGGCATTCGGGAGGCCCTGGACGCCGCGGCCTCGGGCGGCGGCGCATCGGAGGCGGCCTCCGTCGCCTGACGGGCCGGCCCGCCCGCTCCGTCACGCCACCGTCACGTACCCCGCCTCGAACCCTCCGGCCGGTTCGCTGAGCCGAAGGGCCTGCGCACTGGCAGGGACGCAACGGACAGGCCGGACAAGAAGGTTGCCCCCAGCCGTCCGCGCATCCCCTTCATCCGCCGCACCCGGGCAGCGCTCCGCATGGCACGACGTCGAACGACATTCGAACGTCCGGCCAAGCTCCGGTACGCAGACTGCCGAAAGGCGGCCAAATGCCCGTTCCTTGGGAAGCGGAAACCTGCCGAAGATTGTCGGCGCCGCATACCGCCGGGTACAGTCACCGCACTGCACCGCCCTGGGGAGTCCCCAGACCCCCGGCTCCTGCTGTCGAGGCGAAAGAGAAGTTGGTGGTGAACGACCGTCACCCGTCGGGCAACTCCGCCCCGACCGCCCATGCTCCCGACGCCTCGTACGGGCACTACGTCTCGTACGACCAGCAAGGGGCCTTCAACGGCCATGCCGGGTACGACGGATATTCCACCGGTACCTTCGACAGCCTGACCGCCGCCTACGACGACAGTGACCCGCTCTTCGGCGCGCTGCCCGGCTCGTACGGCAACGGCTCGCACGGCAACAGCTCGCACGGCAACGACGCGTACACCACTGGCGCCTTCGAGACGAGTACCTACGACTCGGGCCAGTACGACACCTCGCAGTGTGGCATGTCGATGGGTGGTTACGACACGTACGGGGCCTATGGGGGCACGCCGCACGAGACCGGCAGTTACGACACTTCCGCGTGGGGCGGCAGCACCATTCCGCACCAGAGCGGCCCCGCGACCGTCGAGTCCTTCGACGCGAGCGCCGACGCCCTCCACGCCACCGAGCAGGGCCACGTGGCCGACCAGGGCCATGCGCCCGAACCGGGCCAGGACACCGGCGCCTGGGCAACCGGCTCCTACGACTTCGGTGCGCAGGAGTTCGCCCAGCAGGACCTCTCGCAGCACAACTTCACCCAGCACGACTTCACCCAGCAGGACTTCACGCAGCAGGACCTCACGCAGGACCCCGGCCAGTACGACGCCACGCAGTGGGACACCACGGCCCACACCGGCACCTGGGACACCTCCGCCTTCGCTGCGGCCGCCGAGGAGCCCTATGCCGGAGCGCCCTACGCCGTCCACGAGTCGTACGACACGGCTCCGCAGGACGGTGAGGCGGAACGGACCGCCGTTTTCGAGACGTTGGACGAGCAGAGGTACGAGTCACCCGAAACCGGCCACGATGAGGCCGACTTCGACGACGCCTCCGCGGACACCGACGGAGGGCCCGCAAGCGCGCACGATCCCCGGGCCGGGCACGCTGCCGACGGGATCCAGGGCGGCCACGGCGTCGCCACCGTTCCTGTGCAGCGCCGCACCCCCGCCGCCCGCGGCCGGCGGCGCACGCCCGCCCGCCGCTCCGCGTTGCTCACCGTCGCCGTCCCGTCCGTAGCAGTGATGGGCGTCGCCGGGATCGCCGCGGCGTCGGTCAGCGGCGGCACCGACGGGGCAGAGACCACGCAGGCGGCGCCGGACCCGTCGTCCGTGAAGCCGGCGGCGGTCAACAGCAAGCTCGACAGCCAGCTCGCGACCCTCACCGCGGACGCCGATGACTTCGCCGACCGCGCCAGCCGCACCCAGGAGCGTCTCGACCTCAAGCAGCGCCGGCTCGAGGAGAAGAAGCGCAAGGAGGCGGAGGCAGCGCGCAAGGAGGCGCTCCGACCGAAGTTCGCGCTCCCCGTCGAGCAGGACGGCATCAGCGCGTACTACGGCCAGGCGGGCATCAACTGGATGTCCGTGCACACCGGCATCGACTTCCCGGTGAGCTACGGCACCCCGGTCAAGACCGCCACCGACGGCACCGTGCGCACCCAGTGGGACGCCTCCTACGGCAACATGGCCATAGTCACCGCCCCTGACGGCACCGAGACCTGGTACTGCCACCTCAGCAGCACCAAGATCCGCTCCGGCACGGTGAAGGCGGGAACCGTGATCGCCTATTCGGGCAACTCCGGCAACTCCACTGGCCCGCATCTGCACTTCGAGGTCCATCCCGGCGGCGGCTCCGCCGTCGACCCGCTGCCCTGGCTGCGCAGCCAGGGCCTCGACCCCACCTGACAGACCCGGGGTCTTCGCTCCACGGCCCTCGGCCCCTCGCACTCCCGGCCACTCGGCTCCACCGACGCGGGTGTACGGACACGGCCCCGGACGTATGCGGCGCCGCCCCCGCGGCTCGTCCTCCCAAGGAACCTCGCCCCCTGTGGGCCTCCACCGACCGGAGGGACTCAGAGCTTCTCCACCGGCGCGTACCGCAGCAGCAGAACCTTCGGCTTCTCGTCGCCGAAGTCGATCGTCGCCTTCGCGTCGTGCCCGCTGCCCGCCACCGACATCACGGTCCCCAGGCCGAACTGGTCGTGCGTGACACGGTCGCCGACCGCCAGCGAGATCACCGGCCGGTCCGTCGCCCTGCGCGTGGCGAAGCCGCTCGGCCCGGACCGGGAGCGCGAGGCCGACAGCGCGCCGCCCACCCCGGCCGCCGCCGAGGCCGAGGGCGTGGTCCCGCCCGTACGGCGCCACTCCACGTACGTCGGGGGGATCTCCTCCAGGAAGCGGGACGGCGGGTTGAACGACGGCTGGCCCCACGCGCTGCGCATCGTCGAGCGTGTCAGATACAGCCGCTCCCGCGCACGCGTGATCCCGACGTACGCCAGGCGCCGCTCCTCCTCCAGTTCCTTGGTGTCGCCGAGGGCGCGCATGTGCGGGAAGACGCCGTCCTCCATGCCCGTCAGGAAGACGACGGGGAACTCCAGGCCCTTGGCGGTGTGCAGGGTCATCAGGGTGATGACGCCCGTGCCCTCCTCGCCCTCGTCCTCGTCGGGGATCTGGTCGGAGTCGGCGACCAGGGCGACCTGTTCGAGGAATTCGGCGAGGGTGCCCGGGTTCTCCTCGGTGCGCTCCTGTTCGAACTCCAGCGCCACGGCGGCGAGTTCCTGGAGGTTCTCGATCCGTGTCTCGTCCTGGGGATCGGTGGACGCCTGGAGTTCGGCCAGATAGCCGGTGCGCTCCAGGACGGCTTCCAGGATCGTCGCGGGGCCGGCGCCGGACTCGGTGATCGTCCGCAGCTCTTCCATCAGGGTGTTGAACCGCTTGACGGCGTTGGCCGAGCGCGCGGCCATGCCGTATGCCTCGTCCACCCGCCGCAGCGCCTGGGCGAAGGAGATCTTCTGGCGCAGCGCGAGCGCCTCGATCATCGCCTCCGCGCGCTCGCCGATGCCGCGCTTGGGGACGTTGAGGATCCGGCGCAGCGGCACGGTGTCCTCGGGGTTGGCGAGCACCCGCAGATAGGCGAGGACGTCGCGGACCTCTCGGCGCTCGTAGAAGCGGACGCCGCCGACGACCTTGTACGGCAGGCCGACCCGGATGAAGATCTCCTCGAAGACACGGGACTGGGCGTTGGTGCGGTAGAAGACGGCGACGTCCCCCGCCTTGGCCTCGCCCTCGTCCGTCAGACGGTCTATCTCGTCGGCGACGAACTGCGCCTCGTCGTGCTCGGTGTCGGCGACATAGCCGGTGATGGCCGAACCGGCCCCGGCCTCCGTCCAGAGGTTCTTGGGGCGGCGGTCGGCGTTGCGCTCGATGACCGCGTTCGCGGCGGACAGGATCGTCTGCGTGGAGCGGTAGTTCTGCTCCAGCAGGATGGTCGTGGCGTCGGGGTAGTCCTCTTCGAACTGGAGGATGTTGCGGATCGTGGCGCCGCGGAAGGCGTAGATCGACTGGTCTGCGTCGCCGACGACGCACAGCTCGCCCACGCCGTCCTCGGGCGCGGTCTCCTCGGTGCCCACCAGCTCGCGCACCAGCATGTACTGCGCGTGGTTGGTGTCCTGGTACTCGTCCACCAGCACATGACGGAAGCGCCGCCGGTAGTGCTCGGCGACATCGGGGAACGCCTGGAGCAGATGGACGGTGGTCATGATGATGTCGTCGAAGTCCAGCGCGTTGGCCTCGCGCAGTCGCGACTGGTACAGCGTGTATGCCTCGGCGAGGGTCTTCTCGAAGTGGTCGGAGGCCTGACCCGCGAAGTCCTCCTCGTCGATGAGCTCGTTCTTGAGGTTGGAGATCTTCGCGCTGAAGGACTTCGGCGGATAGCGCTTCGGGTCGAGGTCCAGGTCGCGGCTGACCAGCGACATCAGGCGCTTGGAGTCGGCCACGTCGTAGATCGAGAAGCTGGAGGTGAAGCCGAGCTTCTTGCTCTCGCGGCGGAGGATGCGGACGCATGCGCTGTGGAAGGTGGACACCCACATCGCCTTGGCGCGCGGGCCGACGAGTTGCTCCACGCGCTCCTTCATCTCGCCCGCGGCCTTGTTGGTGAAGGTGATCGCGAGGATCTGGCCCGGGTGCACCCGCCGGGCCCCCAGCAGATATGCGATGCGGTGGGTGAGCACCCGGGTCTTGCCCGAGCCGGCCCCGGCGACGATGAGCAGCGGGGAGCCGCTGTGGACGACGGCCGAACGCTGCTGCTCGTTCAGCCCCTCGAGCAGCGCTTCGGGGTCCACGACGGGGCGGTGCGCGCCGTTGCGGTAGTACCGCTCGCGGGCCTCCTCCTCCGCGGAGGCGTCGAAGCGCCCGCCGAAGAGATCGGCGGGGATCTCCTCGGCTCCCCCCTCCTCGGGCGGCGGGGGCGGGTGCTCCTCACCGTGGCGTCCGGGGTGTCCCGTGTGGGCGGAGGGGCCCGGACCGCGGTGCTGGAGACCCGCCAGGAAGTTGTCGTCAAAGAGGCTGCTCATCGCTCCCCGAGTCTAGGCCGCCCGACCGACAGCCCACGCCGGTTCCCGGTCCTCGGACGTACGAGGGCCCGATCCGGTTCCAAACGATCGCGCTCCGGATTGGTCACGAAAAGGTTTCGGGCATATCGAACATCAGCCTTCACAGGTGCCCCAGACGTTGGCTACCGTGCTCGCTCAGGCGGCCCGAAACCCCCGTCGACGACCCGCGTCGGCACGGGCAGCCTCCGCTGAATCCGGCGCTGCCCGGCGGATGTCCGACCGACGTTCCCGCGGTATCCGGAGCCGGGGACCCACACGTCCCACCGGGGTGAATCGGCCCGCGCACGTGCATTTGCAGTCCGTCGGCGCGGAGCCGTAGGGCAGCCTTCCGTCCGCCCGAACCCGACAGCTAACCCGGTAAGCGGTCAACGGAAGGAGACGCGCGCCTTGGCGTCGCACCGCAAACTGCGGACACGTGGCCTTGCGTCACCCGGCTCGGGCCGGGCGGCGGTGGGGCTGACGACCGCGGCTCTCGCAGGGGTCAGCCTGCTGTCACAGAGTGCGCAGGCCGCTCCGGGCGAGCCGAAGCAGAGCATTGAGGAAGTCCAGAAGAAGGTGGACGAGCTCTACCGGCAGGCCGGCAGCGCCACGCAGAAGTACAACCAGGCCCAGGAGCGCACCGACCAGCAGCGCTCCAGAGTCGACCGGCTGCTCGACGACGTCGCCGAGCGCACGGAGAAGCTGAACGAGGCGCGGCGGCTGCTCGGCAGCTTCGCGGCCACCCAGTACCGCAACGGCGGCATGGCCCCCACGGCCACGATGCTGCTCGCGGACGACCCGCAGAGCTACTTCGACCAGGACCACCTGATGTCCCGTATGACCGGGCGGCAGAAGCAGGCGGTCGACGACTTCCAAACCCAGCAGCGGGCCGCGGCGAAGAAGCGGGCCGAGGCCACGGAGAGCCTGGCGGGCCTGGCCGAATCGCAGAAGCAGCTCCGCACCACCAAGGAGTCGGTGCAGCGCAAGCTCGCGGACGCGCGTGAGCTGCTGTCGAAGCTGACGGCCGAGGAGAAGGCCCGGCTGGCGGCGATCGAGCGAAGAAAGAAGGCCGAGGCCCAGCGCAAGGCGGAGGAACTGGCCCGGCAGCAGGCCGAGAAGCGGCGCCAGGAGGAGGCCGAGCAGGGCTCGGATTCGTCCGAGAGCTCCGGCTCCTACGCGGTCAAGGCCGAGAAGGCGGTCGCCTTCGCGCGTGCGCAGATAGGCAAGCCGTACGTGTGGGGGGCGACGGGTCCGAATTCCTTCGACTGCTCGGGACTGACCCAGGGCGCCTGGAAGGCCGCCGGGGTCTCGCTGCCGCGCACCACCTGGGACCAGGTGAAGGTCGGCCAGCGCGTGGCGACCGAGGATCTGCAGCGGGGGGACCTCGTCTTCTTCTACGACGACATCAGCCACGTCGGCATCTACATCGGCGACGGGCAGATGATCCACGCGCCGAAGCCGGGTGCGAACGTCCGCACCGAGGCCATCACGTACATGCCGATCTACGGCAGCGTCCGGCCCGCGTGACAAGCCGCCCGTGCCCTCCGGCCGGTGCTCTCGCCAAGCGGGGCACCCGTCGGAGGGCCGGGACCAATCCGGCGCTGGAGGGCGGCCCGGGGCGGGGAGGGCGCGCGGCTGCGCGTCAGGTCCAGAGAACGGCGATGAAGATGTTGGCCAGGGTGAGCAGGCCGACGGCTCCGAAGGCCCCCTTCTCGACGTTCTCCTCGTCCCGCTTCACATAGACCAGACCGAGGATGACGACCAGGACGGCGAGCTTCACGCCGATCTTGACGTTGTTGACCGCCTGGTCGTCGGCCTGGTTCAGCCCCACCAGCACGACTCCGGTGACGAGCATGGTCAGCGCTCCGTGCAGCATGCCGGAACTGAAGCGCTGGGTCCCCTCGCCCATCGCCTTCATCTGGTACAGGAAGCCGCCGAGCAGGGCCGCGATGCCGATGATGTGCAGGCCGACGAAGACATTGATGGCTATGTCCATGCGCGGAGCCTAGCCGGGTCCATAGCAGCCGCTCCCGCTCGGGTGAGCCCCAATTGCCGCTTCGGTCATGCCCGTAGCGTGAACGGCCATAGGCGGCGGAAATCACCCGGACCGTACGATCACTGCCGTACCGAAACGTTTCAGTCCCGGTCATCCCGGCTCACTGCCGCGACGAGGCGGATTAGCGTCCTCCCCCTAGGTGCCCGTGCGGCGCCCCGGAACGGCCCCTTCCGCAAGGCCACCGGAGAGTCAGGGGAAGGAAGTGACGGCCGCCGTGGCCTCGCACAGGAAGCCCAGGCAGCGATCGTTCATCGGCTCGCTCACGGGCGGCACCGCCGCCCGTACGGCCGCGACGTTCGCGCTCGCGGGCGCGGCGGGCTCAGTCGCCCTCGACGGAGCGGCCCAGGCGGACCCGGCCCCGGCCCAGGTGAAGGAGAAGGTCGACCGGCTCCACCACGAGGCCGAGTTCGCCACCGAGAAGTACAACGGCGCGATGGAGAAGACCCGCGCGGCGCAGCGGTCCCTGGACCGCCTCCGCGACGAGGCGGCCCGCAGGACCGAGAAACTGAGCGCCTCGCGCAACGCCCTCGGCTCGATCGCCACGTCCCAGTACCGCTCCGGGGGCATCGACCCGGCGGTTCAGCTCGCGCTCTCCTCCTCCCCCGACGACTATCTCGACCGCGCTTCCGCAGTCGAGCGGGCCGGGAGCCGCCAGGCCACGGCCGTCGCGGGCATCCAGCGGCAGCTCCGTGCCATCGAGCAGGTACGGCGCGAGGCCTCGGGGAAGCTGGCCGAACTCGAGGACCACCAAGCCGCGTTGCTGGGACACAAGCGCACCGTCCACCGCAAACTCCGTGATGCCGAGCGGCTGCTGGACCGGCTGACCGAGGCGCAGCGGGCCGAGATCCTCGGCCGGGACGGCCACGCCGCGGACGGCCTCGCCACCACGGGCCGCGCAGGCCGCGCCTTCCCCCGCGGCCCGGTCCGTGCGCCCAACGCCCGCGCCGCCCAAGCCGTCGCGTACGCGCAGAGCGCTCTGGGCAAGCCGTACGTCTGGGGCGCCACAGGTCCGAGCGGCTTCGACTGCTCGGGCCTCACACAGGCCGCCTGGCGCGCCGCCGGGGTGGCCCTGCCGCGCACCACCTACACCCAGATCAACGCCGGCCGACGCGTCCCGCGGGCCCAACTCGCCCCCGGCGACCTGGTCTTCTTCTACTCCGGCGTCAGTCATGTCGGGCTCTACATCGGCGGCGACCGCATGATCCACGCCCCCCGCCCCGGGGCTCCGGTGCGGGTGGCACCCATCGACCAGATGCCGTTCGCGGGCGCGACGCGCCCGGCCTAGCACCGCCGTCGGGAGATCACCGCGGGGCGTCGCCCGATCGGTCCGCCCGCGCTACGGGGAGATCGACAACGCGCAATTGACCCGCAATTCAGCCGTTGTTGCCCTCAACTCGCCCGGAAGTAAAAGCAGTTGGCATCAAGAGACACCTGTGAAAAACATTCGGCGGCACGGGCGTGCGCGGGTGGAACAAATTTCCACGGCAGCTCGTCTTCGTATAGTCGCATGTCTTACCGAATGCCTCGTCCTGGTGAATTCACGCCTCCCGTTGACCCGGGGGTCTGCTTAGCGTGAAAGTACGACCCACTCTCGGAGGCGGGGGCAGTCAATGAGCCCTGCTCCCCCGCCAGTTGGAGGCAATTCGCCATGCAGTCCTCGGCACAGAGCCAACTCGCATTTCCCTTCCCCCCGATTCCGGGGTTCCCGTTTCCCCCGCTCCCGCCCTTCCCCGGGCTGCCCAACGTGCCCCTCCTCCTGGGCGTCGTACCTGCCCAGGGAGGGGCAGGGAACGTCGTCTTCCTGTTCGGCTTCGGCCTGAACAGCCCGACCTCGGTCACCTTCGGTGGGGTCCCCGCCACCTCGGTCACCCCGATCATCCCCGGCATCCTGCTCAGCGCGGTGGTGCCCGCGGGCGTGACTCCCGGCACGGTGCCGGTCGTGGTCAACACCGCTAGCGGCCCCAGCAACTCCTTCCCGTTCCTCTACACCGTCTCTCCCCCGACGCCGCCCATCGCGCTGACCATCGTTCCGTCAACCGGACCCACCGCCGGCGGGACCCCGTTCACCATCTTCGGGGCCAACCTGACGGGTGCGACGGTCGACATCGGCGGCAACGCGGCAACCAGCATCGTCGTCAACCCTTCGGGAACGCAGCTGACCGGCGTGACCCCAGCCGGTGCCGCGGGCAACCAGCCCGTCGTGGTCACCGGCCCGGGTGGCAGCGCCACGGTCCCCGGCGGCTTCACCTACACTGCACCGCCGGCTCCGCCCGCCCCCGCCGCCATCACGCCGACCACTCTGGCCGCCTCGGGCGGTACGACCTTCGTCATCACCGGAACCAACCTCAACGGTGCGACGGTCGACATCGGCGGCAACGCGGCCACCGTCCTGTTCATCGACCCCAGCGGAACCACTGTGGTCGGCCTCGCTCCGCCCGGCGCGCTCGGCCCCGCAACCGTTACGGTCACCACTCCGGGTGGCAACGCCACGGTTACCGGGGGCGTCACCTACGCGTGATCGCACCCCGTCAAGTCCAGCGCCCCGGCCGGGACCGGCACCGCAGCGTGCCGTGCCCGCCGGGGCACCGGCATGCGCCGGGGCCGTTCCTACGGGAGCTGCTGCCGCGCCGCGAACGCGACGAACTCCGCCCAGGCGGCGGGCGTGAAGGCCAGCTGCGGGCCGGTCCTGTCCTTGGAGTCCCGGACGTGCACTGTGCCGGGGCAGGCCGCCACCTCGAGGCACGCGCCGCCTTCGGAGTCGCTGTGGCTGGACTTACGCCAGGAGATGGCGACCTCGACGCAAGCGCCACCCTGGTCGTCGCTGTAGCTGGACTTGAACCACTTCAGCTCGTCGCTCATAGCTCCTCCGCCAACTTGCCGATGAACCGGGCTGACTCCTCAGCACTCAGAGCCTGCATGCGGATCATGCCATGCCGTTGTGTGAGCGCACTTACCCTGGCGGGGTCCGAGTGAAGAGCACCCGTTTCTTGGCCCTCGACGTAGGCATAGTGTTCGTGCTCCGCAGTCTCCAGCAGCACGAGAGGCCCACTCAATGCGGGATAGGCGCTGCGTCCTGCTGGAAGGACTTGGATGCACACATTGCGCAACTCCCTGGCTCTCAGCAAATGGCGCAACTGTTGTCCCATCAACTCAGGCCCTCCGACGAGAGTTCGGAGAGCGGCTTCGTAAATGACGAAGCCGAATAGGACAGTCGGCTTCGTCCGCAGCCGCTCCTGGCGCTGCATTCGCGCTGCGACGCGTTCTTCAATCGTCTCGCCGTCGAGGGGTGGGCAGCTGTTTCCGATCAGCGCCCTCGCATACTCCTCCGTTTGGAGCAGGCCGGGGATGAGAAGCGTCTCGTACCAATGAGCGTGATCGCTTCGGACTCGGCAGCCATGAACTCATGCGTGCGGGGCCGGAAACCTCTCCGGCTTCAGATACTCCTGCGCCGCGTTCAACAACCCCTGCGCGCCGCACATTTCATCCGCGACCTGAAGGAGGCGAGGCGTCGGTCGCCGACGGCCCTGTTCCCTCGACTTCACGGCCTCGTACGTGTAACCCGCTTCCTCGCCCAGCTTCTCCCGCGTCACACCAGCCTTCGTGCGCCACAGCTTCAGCTGGTTTCCGCAGTACCGCCACGCCATGGGCGGCTGGGAGGAGTTCCCCGTCGTCATCGCGCTCCACCTCTCCCGGCCTCCCCCGGCCTCCCCCGGCCTCCCCTGGCCTCCCCCGGCCTCCCCCGGTGCACGCGGGGTACACCACGGACCGTACCCGCGTCGTTACTCCCGAGGCTACGCCCTGGCCAGCACCGTTTGAGCCATGGTCGACGGAACTCCCCCACCACCGAAGGACATTGAATGGCGCCTGCCGCGCCACTCGCGCAGCGTGGGCCGCTCGCGGGAACTGCTGCGCGAGCAGGCACGCTCGTGGAAGATCCCGGACGGTGTGGTCGAGACGGCCGTTCCACTGCTGAGCGACCTGATGACCAACGCCCGTACGCACGCCCGCGTTTCACCGGGCCGGGAGCTGCGGGCCCGGTGCATCCTGCGGGACGGCGTACTTCGCGTGGAGGTCTCCGACGCGAGCGGCGAGCTGCCGAAGCCCCGCATCGCGTCGCCCGAGGACGAGGGCGGACGCGGCTTGGCGCTCGTCGCCGCGCTAGCGGACGAGTGGGGCGCGCACCCGCGCGCATGCGGCATCGGGAAGATCGTGTGGTTCGCGCTGAAGCTCCCGGCCGGGCCGGTGGGGTGAAGGAGTCAGACGAGCCGGCGGGCCGTGGCCCAACGCGTCAGTTCATGGCGGTTGCTGAGCTGGAGCTTGCGCAGAACTGCCGAGACATGGGACTCGACCGTCTTCACGGAGATGAAGAGCTGCTTGGCGATCTCCTTGTACGCGTACCCGCGCGCGATCAGGCGCAGGACCTCGCGCTCGCGCTGGGTGAGGCGGTCCAGGTCCTCGTCGACCGGCGGGGCGTCCGTCGAGGCGAAGGCGTCGAGGACGAAGCCCGCGAGGCGCGGCGAGAAGACAGCGTCGCCGTCAGCGACTCGGAAGATCGCGTCCACCAGGTCCGTGCCGGTGATGGTTTTGGTGACGTAGCCGCGCGCCCCGCCGCGGATGACGCCGATGACGTCCTCGGCGGCGTCGGAGACCGAGAGCGCGAGGAAGCGCACCGGCTGCTCCGGGTCGCCCATCAGCGTCGCGCTGCGACGCAGGACCTCCACGCCTCCGCCGCCCGGCAGATGGACGTCCAGGAGCACGACTTCCGGCCGGGTCGCGGTGATGACGGTGACGGCCTGATCGACGTCAGCGGCCTCCCCGACGACCTCCACGCCCGTCTCGTCCGTGCGGCCGATCTCGGCCTGGACTCCCGTCCGGAACATCCGGTGGTCGTCGACCAGCACGACCCGTACGCGGCGGCCGGT
This sequence comes from Streptomyces sp. NPDC051776, assembly GCF_040681345.1. Taxonomy (NCBI): domain Bacteria; kingdom Bacillati; phylum Actinomycetota; class Actinomycetes; order Kitasatosporales; family Streptomycetaceae; genus Streptomyces; species Streptomyces sp. NPDC051776. Next base: position 29,938 of record NZ_JBFAYQ010000011.1, read on the forward strand.
CGCGTCCGCGGCGGCCTCGGCCTCGCTCCGGTTCCGGCTCTCTGCCTCTTCCGTCATCACGAAGCCCTCTCCATCTCCAGCTCCACTACCGTGCCCCCCTCCGGCGCCGAACGCAGCCTCGCGGTCCCGCCGTTGCGCTGCATTCTGCCGATGATCGATTCGCGGACGCCCATCCGGTCCTCCGGGACGGCGTCCAGGTCGAAGCCGGGGCCGCGGTCCCGTACGGACACGAAGACCGTACGCCCCTCGACCTCGGCGTAGACCTGTACGGGCCCGCCCTCGCCACCGTACTTCGCGGCGTTGACCGTCGCCTCGCGCGCCGCTTGGAGCTGGGCGGTCAGCCTCTCGTCGAGCGGGCAGTCACCGACGCAGACGACCTCGACCGGTACGCCGTGGTGGTCCTCGACCTCGGCGGCCGTCCGCCGCACGGCCTCCGCCAGGGTCTCCGGCTCGGCGGCCTCGTCCTTGCCCGTGCCCTGCGGTTTGTAGAGCCAGGCGCGCAGCTCGCGCTCCTGGGCGCGGGCCAGCCGCGCGACCTCCTTCGGGTCCTCGGCGTTGCGCTGGATGAGGGTGAGCGTGTGCAGGACGGAGTCGTGGACGTGGGCGGCGACCTCGGCACGCTCCTGGGCGCGGATGCGCATCAGCCGCTCCTCGGAGAGGTCCTGCGTCATCCGTACCAGGTAGGGGCCCGCCAGGAGGATGACGCCGACCAGGACGGCGAGCGCGGCGGTGAGCACGGTGCCGAGCTGGTGGGCCGAGCCGCGGAGCACGATGAAGCCGGTGACGCCGAGGCAGACCAGAGCAACCCCGGCGGCGCTGCGGGCGACGGCCTGGACGCGCTTGCTTCGGCCGACGGCCACCCAGCGCTCGCGGCGGGCGTTGTCGGCCTGGCGCCAGACGAGCGCGACACCGGCACCTATCAGCAGGACCGGCCAGATATAGGCGTTGGCCGCGCGGCCGAGCTGGATGCTGTCGATGAAGATCGCCATGCCCGCGATCAGGGCCAGCAGGGCGAAGAGCTGGCCCTTGTCCGGCTTCCGGACGAAGATCCGGCGGCGGCCGTCCGGGCCCGCGGGCTCGGCGGGCGGGGCCTGGACGCCCCCGACGCCCAGCGGTACGGCGAACCAGAACCCCGCGTACAGCAGGGCGCCGAGGCCGTCGAGCAGCAGCAGCGCCAGGAAGACGATGCGTACCCACGAGACCGGCAGCCCGAGGTGGCCCGCGAGACCGCGCGCCACGCCGCCCAGCATCCGGCCGTCCGCGCTGCGGTAGAGCTTGCGCGGAGCCGGTTCCTCGGGGTCGGGCGCCGGGACGAAGGGGCCTCCGGCGCGGGCGGCGGCGGTCATGCCCCGATCGTCACACGGGCGCACCGGGGCGGGCATCAGGGTCGACCCTGATCGTTCCCCCAGGCCGAGGCCCGCATCCGAGAACGAATGCGGGCCTCAGGACACGAAGACCTCGCCTCGTGACTACGAGCGGCACTCTCAGTCCATGAACGAGCCGTACGTCGGCCGGCCCGCCGATTCGTAGATCTGGACCACCACGCCCGTGCTCGTCGTCCTCGCCTCCTTGAGCTTCATGGCCGTGGGGAGCGCGCCGTCGGCGAAGAGGCGCTGCCCCTTGCCGAGGACGACGGGGAAGATCCAGAGCCGGTACTCGTCGATGAGGTCGTGCTCCATCAGCGACCGGGCCAGCGCACCGCTGCCGTGGATCTGCAGCTCACGGCCGGACTCCTTTTTCAGCGCGGCGACCCGCCCCGGGATGTCGTTGGCGATCACCGTCGAGTTCTCCCAGTCCGCCTTCTCCAGGGTCGTGGAGGCCACGTACTTGGGAAGGGCGTTGAGCTGGGTCGCGACGATGTTGTCGGGGTCCGTCTGGTTCGGCCAGTAGGAGGCGAAGATCTCGTACGTCCTGCGGCCGAGGAGGAAGCCGTCGGCCTCGCGGAACCAGGCGTCGACGTAACGCCCCATGTCCTCGTCGTAGAACGGGACGAGCCAGCCGCCCTGGTCGAAGCCGCCGCTGGTGTCCTCCTCGGGCCCGCCGGGGGCCTGCATGACCCCGTCCAGGGACAGAAAGGTGGTCAGCGTGATACGGGTCATTTCGTCCTGCCTCTCGTCGAGTGAACCGGTCCCCCTCCCACCGGTTCAGACTCGGCGACGGCATCGGACTCATCGGTCTCCGACACGTGAGTGCGTCCGTACGGCGGCCCGCCGGCGAGGGCGCGGTGCCGTACGGCCACCGGTCACTCGTGGATCTTCAGACTGTTGCGCACGTCGTCGAAGATCTTCTTGTTCTCTTCCCAGTTCTCGTCGGGTGCGGACAGGTAGACCGCGTACTCCTTGCCACCGGGTTCGCCGAAGCCCAGGTCCAGCGCGCGAAACCTCCGCAACGTCCTCTTCCCCGTGAAGTTGAACTCCCAGATGGCGGCGGGCATGTCCCGGAACGTCGTGGACTGCATGCGCAGTTGTTTGTAGTCGAGGAAATTGCCGTCCGCCAGTGACTTGGCCTCGTCGTCCTTCCAGTGCTGGAGAGGTTTGGTGGTCGCGAAGTCGAGGACGTTGATGCGGAGACTGACCGTTCTGCTGGGGTCGACGTACGCGATGGGGCTGTCGTCCACATCGGTCTCGTCCCAGCCGTCCGGGACGGGCACGGAGACACCCTCCTTCTCGTGCTTGACGAGACGGTAGCCGTCGGGCAGGGGCGAGGGCTTGGGCGTCGGCTTCGACGGTGACTCCGACTTCGACTGCGACTCGTCGGTGGGCGCGGAGGGCCCCTGGTCCGCCGACGCGTCGGGGCCGAAGCCCGTCTTGGGCCACAGGACGTAGCCGCCCACCGCACCGGCCAGGACGACGGCGACGGCCGTCCAGAGAACGACGCGGCTCTTCCTGCGGCGGGGAGCAGGCGACGGGGCGGGCATAGGCGTGGGCACGGAGGGGGTGTCTCCGGAGTACCCGCCGTACGGGGCGGCGCCCTGCGTGCCCTCTGCGGGTCCGAAGACGCCTGCCCGGCCGTGCGCCCCGACAGCGCCCTGTCCCGTGCCGGGGCCGCCGGTCGCAGGACCGTAGCCGCCCGTGCCGGGGCCGCCGGTGCCGGTGACGTATCCGCCCGTGCCGTGGCTGTTCGTACCGAATCCCTGGCCGGTGTCGTCGCTGCGCCCGGCAGCGGTCCCCGGACCGCCGAGCCGGCCCATGGTGGTCGTGGCGTCCTGATCCGGGAACTGTCCCCGGTCTACATACGCCGTCTCCGCCTCCGCCGCATGGTCGCGCAGACGCAACTCGACGGTCTCCGCCGAGGGCCGCGCCTCGGGGTCCTTGGACAGCAGATGCTCGATGAGCGGAGTCAGACTGCCTGCCCTGAGCGGCGGTTCCAGCGGGTCGACGGCGATGGAGTACGCCGTCTCGATCGCGGTGTCCTTGCGGAACGGCGGCCGCCCTTCCAGGGCTTGGTAGAGCGTCGCGCCCAGCGCCCACAGGTCGGACGCGGGGCCCGGCGTTCCGCCCCGGACGCGTTCGGGGGCGACATAGTCCACCGAGCCGACCAGTTCGCCGGTCCGGGTCAGCGTGGACGTGCCGGAGGCGACGGCGATGCCGAAGTCGGTGAGCACCACGCGCCCGTCCTCGCCCAGCAGTACATTGCCGGGCTTGACGTCGCGGTGGAGGACGCCCGCGGCGTGCGCGGCGCGCAGTGCCGCGATCATGCCCCGCCCGATCCGGGCCGCCTCGTCCGGGGTCACGGGGCCGTCCTGCTTGAGCAGGTCGCCGAGCGTCCGGGACGGCACGTGCTCCATGACGATGCAGGGCAGCCCGCCGTCGTTCACGACGTCATGGACGACGACCACGTTCTGGTGCGTGATACGGGCCGCGCTGCGCGCCTCGCGGCGGGTCCGCTCGTACAGCGTCTCGCGTTCGTCGTCCGCCAGATGCGGCGGTACGTGCAGTTTCTTCAGGGCCACATGACGGCCCAGTAGTTCGTCCTCCGCCCGCCAGACCGTGCCCATGCCCCCGCGGCCGATCCGTTCGAGCAGACGGTATCGGCTTGCGACGAGCCGCCCCTCGTCCCTCCCCGTGTCGTCAGACACCTCTTCGCTCCCCTTGCTCCCCCGCCTGCCATGGACCCGACAGTGCCATGGACTCGCCACGATAACCGCGTTCACCTGCCGCGTCCCCACCGGGGACATCTCAGGGTCGTACCAGGGTCGGGCCCGATGTCCTCAGGGTCACAACGCCGTCACCATGGAGTCATGACCGATCACCACACCTCCACAGGCCGAACGGGCAGCGGCAACGGCAACGGGGTGCCGCCGCTGCGCCGCAGCCGCGGCACCAAGGTGATCGGTGGGGTGTGCGGCGGGCTCGGCCGGACCTACGACGTCGATCCGGTCATCTTCCGTGTCGCGCTGGCCGTGACGGCGCTCGCGAGCGGCGTCGGGTTCATCGCGTACGCCGTCGCCTGGCTGCTCATCCCCCGCGAGGGCGAGGACGAGAACGAGGGCCGACGGCTGCTCTACGGGCGCGTGGAGGGCGAGGCGCTGGCCGCCGTGCTCTGTGCGGTCGCGGGCTGCGGTCTGCTGCTGGCGACGCTCGGCCACCCGACGCGCCTGTTCTTCTCTGTGGTGGTGCTGGGCATTCTCGCGGGGTGCACCCACTGGTTGCGGCGGCGCCAGAAACCGGGCACGACGGACACGGCGGCGGGTGTGGATTCGGGCAGCCGGACGGCCACAGCGGGCACGGGCGGCACCGGTAAGGCAACTACGGCAACGGCCGTCACCGGCCAGAGGGGTGCGCCCCCGGAGACCCAGGCCCCGCCCGCGCCGGGCGGGCCCTCGTGGTGGCGCGACCCGATCACCAAGGACGGTACGGCCGGCACCACGGGTACCGGCTATCTGTGGGGTCCGGACGACGGCCTGGCGTGGGACGCCAAGGAGCCGACGGCAGCGCCCGCCTGGGGAGCCGGATACCGCCCCGCCCGGCGCCACGGGCCGTGGATCGGCGGATGGGTCTTCCTGCTCGCGGTGGCGGCATGCGCCACGGGGCTCGCGGCCACCTGGGACGCCGAACCGCTGGGCACCAGCCTGCAGACCGGACTCGCCTGCGCTCTGGCCGTCTTCGGACTTGGCCTGGTGGTGAGCGCGTTCTACGGGCGGGCGGGCGGCGGGACGATCGTGCTGGCGGTACTGACCGCCGGTCTGCTCGCAGCCGCGGCGGCCCTGCCCAAGAGCGTCACGGCGGACTGGGCGCGCACGGAGTGGAGGCCTGCCACCGTCTCCGACGTACGACCGGAGTACGAACTGGGCACGGGCGTCGGGACGTTGGACCTGTCGAAGGTGGTACTCGACCCGCATCGGACCGTCTCGACGCGGGCCAGCGTGGGCGCGGGCCAGCTCAAGATCATCGTGCCGGAGGACGCCAGAGTGGAACTGGACGTCGAGATCGGTCTGGGCGATCTGCGGCTCCCCGGCGACCGGAGGGAGGACGTCGACGTCACCCCGGGCATCGACGAGCACAGGACGGTCCCGCCCGCGGAGGGGCAGAAGGCGCGCGGCACACTCGATCTCGACCTGAAGACGGGCGTGGGGCAGGTGGTGGTGAGCCGTGGGACGCCATGAGTTCGAACCGGGCAAGCTGGTTGCGGGCCTGGCTCTGCTGGCCGCGGGTCTGGTCTACGCGCTGGACGCGGCGGGTGCCTGGTCCGTCCCGGCCTGGGCGCTGATCCCCGTGGTGGTCGGCGGACTGTCACTCGCGGGCGCCACGGGTGCCGTACGGTCGGCCCTCCGGCGCGGAGCGGAGCGGAGCGGGCGCTGGGACCGGGGCGGGACGGAGGAGCACGGGGGCGGGGCCGCGGAGTGAGACCGACGCCATGAGACCGACCACTGTGACGACGACGCCATGAGACCGGCGCTCTGAGCCCGACCCCTTGTGAGACCGGACGTTGAGCCCGACCCCTTGTGAGACCGGCGCTTTGAGCCCGACCCCTTGTGAGACCGGACGTTGAGCCCGACCCCTTGTGAGACCGGCGCTTTGAGCCCGACCCCCCGTGAGACCGGACGTTGAGCCCGACCCCCCGTGAGACCGGACATTGAGCCCGGCGCATGGAGCCCGGAGGGGGCGGAGCGCCGCGGCGCGCCCGGCGAACCCTCAGCGCCAATGGCCCCCAGGGCTCTAGCCGTAGAGCTGACTGCCGTAGCGCGTACGGCGCGAGGACAGCCTGGAATCGAGGGAGAACATCGGCGCCCCGGCGAAGATCAGCGGGATCCACGCCATCATGTAGATGAGGTCGTTGCCGTAGTAGTACGGGTGGGTCTGCCAGCTCACCGTGAGCCACAGGCTCATGGAGATCAGCGCTCCGCCGAAGGCCGCCAGACGGGCGAGGAGCCCGAAGAGCGTGCCGACACCGACCGCGAGCTCACCGATGGCGATCGCGTAGCCGAAGTTCGTCGGGCTCTTCAGCGCCAGGTCGACCATGGCGGGGATCGCCGCCCCGTCGCGTACGGATCGCAAGAGGTCACCGATCGAACCGTTGCCGCTGCTGGCGAAGAAGGCCGAGTCGGTCAGCTTGTCCACACCTGCATAGATGAAGGTGACGCCCAGAAAGATGCGCAAGGGGAGCAGGGCGTAGCGGGAAGCGGAGTCCCGCCACGTCGGGGCGGGCTCGCCCAGCCCACCGGTACGAGTCCGGTCAACGCGTGCTCCATGAGCCATGCCGTCCGCCCTTCATCGTCGGCCCCCGCGGCTTTCGATTCTCCGGCACACGGGTGGTGTCGGCGAGAGGTACGCAGGAGATTCGATGAGGGTTCAACCAGCGGTCATCAGCGGCAACCGGTCCCAGTCCTGATCAACCGGACTCGCGGCGGGGCGGTGCCACGAGGTCGGCCGTTCGGGGGCGCAGTCCGCGAATCGGCCGTTCGGGGTCAACAACCCACGGCCGGCGCGTTCGGGGCCGGCAATCCGCGAATTCGGCCCTCGGAGCCGGCCGTCAGGGGTCTCCGCGACCGAGGTCAGCCGTCCGCGACATCGATCCGGCAGCGGTTGGACTCCGCGCCCGTGGCCGTGACCACCTGGACCTCCACGCGGCCCGGCTCGACCTCCGCCGGTACGGGCACGGTGAGCGTCAGATCCGTCGGATTGCCGAAGCCGCCCGCCACGGGCACGAGTGGCACATGCACATGAACGGTCCCGATGCGTACGACCATTCGGGCGAGGGCCTCCGCCGTGTCCGCGCCCGGCGGCACGAAGCCGCTGCCGCGGATCTCGATGTCGTCCCCCGCCCTGATGGGACCGTCGAGGTCGCCCGCCTCCCGGGCCCGCACGACCGACAGCACGATGGGCCGCCCGCCGTCCGTCAGCTTTGCGGCGAGATAGGCGAGGGCGGAGACGAAGGCGAGGGCGACGAGCCCCAACGGCAGATCCGGCAGCCGCTGCGGATCCCGTACGAGAGCCACGGCCGCGAACACCGCCACACCGGCGGCCACCGCCGCGTACTGCACGTCCGCGAGGCTGCCGCGGCCGGCGTCGTCCGTGAGCACATCGGCGGCGCGCGGCCGGGACGCCGCCACTTTCTGGAGCCGCTGGGTCCGCACCCGCAGGGTCACGACCACCCGCGCCGCCACCGCCACCACGAAGGCCAGCGCGACGACGGCCAGCAGACCGGCACTGCGGCCGATCCGCAGTCCGTCGAGCAGCCGGGCCCGGTCGTCCGTCACGGCCAGGGCGGCGGCGACGACGAGCACCGAGACGACGGAGACCAGCGTCCACAACGCGGCGACCGTACGGGAGGTGGACAGCCGGTTGTCCTCGCCGACCAGGGGCCCGGCCAGCGCACCGCGCCCGTGGCGCAGCCAGGCGCGGCCCTCCGCGCGCCCCAGCTCGGCGGCGGTACGGGCGGAACGCGTCAGCTCGTCCGAGACCCACTGGCGGGAGGCGCCGGTGGAGTGCGCGAGCGCTCCGGGAACGCCGCGGCCCGCGGCCAGTTCCTCGCGCTTGGCCACGAACGCGGCCACGGCGCGACGGTGGCCTTCGCGGGCACAGTCGGGGCATGCGCCGCAGGTGCAGTCGCTCCCGTGCCGATGGGCGGCCGTGCGCCCGCTCCCCTTGCGGTCCTTCGCCGTGGCGGCCGGTGCCGTGGCGGACGTCTCCGTGGGCGGGCGGCCGCCGCTGCCGCCGGGGGCGTCGGTGGCACCCGTGGCGCCGGAACCGCCTCCCGGCTCACCGTCTCTCGCCGAGTCCACGGCCATGGGACAACACCTCTCTCGCTGCACGCGCCGCAATGCCCGTGTGATGAGAGGGAATTGTGCCGCATTCGTCCGGGCTGTCAGGGCAGGGGATCCGCGACGCCATGGGTGATCCGCTGCCACAGAACCTGGTAGTTGATCCAGGCCACGAGATCGTTTCCGAGCTGTTCGCGGGTCTGCAGGGCGTTGTGGTGGTCGATGAGAACCGGCGTCCCGGCTGCCTTCGCCGTCAGCTGCACCTGGCAGGACCGCTCCATGGTAATGAACCACCACGCGGCCGCGTCCACGGAGTCCCCGACCGTGAGGAGACCGTGATTGCGCAGGATGACGGCCTTGTGCGGACCGAGGGCCGCGGCGATCCGCCGCGCCTCTCCCGCGTCCACGATGACGCCGGTGTATTCGTCGAAGAGCGCGTGATCCTCGTAGAAGGCGCACACGTCCTGCGTGATCGGTTCGAGCAACTCGCCCAGTGCGGCCTGCGCGCGCCCGTACGTGGAGTGGGCGTGTGCGACGGCCACGACGTCCGGCCGGGCCCGGTGCACGGACGAGTGAATGGCGAACGCCGCCTGGTTGACGTGGTGGTGCCCTTCGACAACCTGTCCGTCCTCATCGGCAAGGACCAGATCCCCGACGGTGACATGGTCGAAGGACATACCGAAAGGGTTGACCCAGAAATGATCGGCGAACTCCGGGTCCCGCACGGTGACATGGCCCGCGACGCCCTCTTCGTAGCCGAGGTGCCCGAGGATCCGGAGCGCGACCGCGAGCCGTTCCTTGCGGTGCTGCCGCTCCTCGGCGGGCGAGTCGAAGGTCGGCGGCATCGCGAGGTGCAGCTGCTCGGTGGGGATGGGCCGGGGTGTCCGACCGGGCTCGGGCATCGGCGCTCCTCATGACTCCGTGGTTCCGGAGCGGAAGCTACCGCCGCGTATCCACGGAGAACAGAGCCGTGCGGCACCCTCTCTGAACCGGCACGATCCGATCCCCCGGCCTGCCCACCTTCATGCCGGACCGGCGAACGATCACATGCGGTCGATCTCGGTGAGGTCGATGTCGATCTCGAAGGGGTCGGAGAGCTTGAGGCACTCGGAGTGGACACCGGTGGAGCGGTAGATCCGCGCCTGCGGGTCGAGTTCGAAGGTGTGGACCACGGCCCGCTCATCGGTCCCGGCCATGTCGACGCGCCAGAAGTGCGGGATCCCGGCACCGGCGTACTTGTGGGGCTTGGTGTCGTAGTCACGCGCCTCGGAGTCCGGCGAGACCACCTCGACGGCCAGCGTCACGTCCGCGACACGGAAGTACGTCTGATCGCGGCGCTGTACGGCCTCGGCCCGGACGACGGAGACGTCCGGCTCGGGTCCGTTGCGCTTGTCGATCTCCACGGTCATCTCGCGCCGCACCTTCCAATCGGACGGCGCTGTCCGGCGCAGCCCGCTCACGAGAAGGTCGATCACCACGCTGTGGAAATCCCGTTGCGGACTCACGAAGACCAGGCTCCCGTCGATCAGTTCGGTGTGCGGCGGGAGATCGGGCAGGGTGAACAGGTCGTCCACGGTGTAGCCGTCTCGCGGCGGCACCGGCCAGCGGTGCGCGGGCGCAGCGGTCATGAGTGCTCCCATGGACGTGAGTCTGGTCCGTACGCTCAGGCTACCCAGGACGAACAGCGACGCCGCCACTCGAAAGAATGAGCGACGGCGTCGGTGTTGTCCCGTAGCGGGAGGTCACTCCCACTCGATGGTGCCCGGCGGCTTGCTCGTCACGTCGAGGACGACGCGGTTGACCCCGTCGACCTCATTGGTGATCCGCGTCGAGATCTTGGCCAGCACCTCGTACGGGAGGCGTGACCAGTCGGCCGTCATCGCGTCCTCGGACGAGACCGGGCGCAGCACGATCGGGTGGCCGTACGTGCGGCCGTCGCCCTGGACGCCGACCGAGCGGACGTCCGCGAGCAGCACCACCGGGCACTGCCAGATCTCGCGGTCCAGCCCGGCCGCGGTCAGCTCCTCGCGGGCGATGGCATCGGCCTCGCGCAGCAGGTCCAGACGCTCCTTGGTGACCTCGCCGACGATGCGGATGCCGAGACCGGGGCCGGGGAACGGCTGGCGCTGGACGATCTCCTCCGGCAGGCCGAGCTCCTGGCCGGCCATCCGGACCTCGTCCTTGAACAGCCGGCGCAGCGGCTCGACGAGTCCGAACTGAAGGTCCTCGGGAAGGCCGCCGACGTTGTGGTGCGACTTGATGTTCGCGGTGCCGGTGCCCCCGCCGGACTCGACGACGTCGGGGTAGAGGGTGCCCTGGACGAGGAACTCGACCTGCTCGCCCTGCGCGCCCGCCTCGGCGACGATCTCGCTCGCGGCCTGCTCGAAGACCCGGATGAACTCCCGGCCGATGATCTTCCGCTTCTGCTCGGGGTCGGAGACGCCCCGGAGCGCGTCGAGGAACCGGGCCTCGGCGTCGACGACCTTGAGCTGAACGCCCGTCGCGGCCACGAAGTCCTTCTCGACCTGCTCGGACTCGCCCTTGCGCATCAGGCCGTGGTCGACGTACACGCAGGTGAGCTGGTCCCCGATCGCCTTCTGGACGAGGGCGGCGGCCACCGCGGAGTCCACGCCGCCGGACAGTCCGCAGATCGCGCGCTTGGAGCCGACCTGCGCGCGGATCGCGGCAACCGACTCCTCGACCACGCTCTGCGTCGTCCAGTCCGGCTGCAGACCTGCGCCGCGGTAGAGGAAGTGCTCCAGAAGCTGCTGGCCGTGCGTGGAGTGCATGACCTCTGGGTGGTACTGGACGCCGTAGAGCCTTCGCTCGTCGTCCTCGATGGCGGCGACGGGAGCGCCGTCGGTGGTGGCGGTGACCGCGAAGCCCTCGGGCGCGGCCGAGCAGGCGTCGCCGTGCGACATCCACACGGACTGCTCGCCCGGGGTGCCTTCGAAGAGCGTCGAGCCCTGGCGTGAGACGGTCAGCGGCGTACGGCCGTACTCACGCCCGCCGGTGTTGTCGACCGTGCCGCCGAGGGCTAGCGCCATGGCCTGAAAGCCGTAGCAGATGCCGAAGACGGGCACTCCGGCCTCGAAGATCTCCGGTCCCAGGTGCGGGGCGCCCTCGGCGTAGACCGACGCGGGGCCTCCGGAGAGGATGATCGCCTTGGGCTTCTTGGCGAGCATCTCCGGCACGGACATGGTGTGCGGGACGATTTCGCTGTAGACCCGGGCCTCGCGGACGCGACGGGCGATGAGCTGTGCGTACTGCGCGCCGAAGTCGACGACCAGGACGGAGTCCGGAGTGTGGTCGGCGTCGGGAGCGGCGGGCGGGGTCGCTGATGGCACTTCGGCGGCCTTCCGGCGGTGAAACGGGGGTGTGTCCCTCGATTCTACCGGGGGTGCCTGACCGCTCCGCCGCCCCTCCCCCGCGCCCGCGGACGGCTCGGGCGTCTCATCATCCGGGCCCCGATTGGCCCGGGGAGACCGCTCACGCCATACTGCTCCGCATGTCTCGGCGCACGACGTTCGTCTTTACCTATGGCACCCGGCCCGTCCGGCTGCCATGGTCGTGCCGCTTGAGCCACTGACAAGCGACTTCCCAGGCGCCCCGGGCCGACAGGCCCGGGGCGCCTCTCGTGTGCCGGGCCCGTGACCGTCGGCCCGTGGCCGCCGCCCCGACCACAGGAGACACGGACATGAGCATCCCCACCGCCGACCGCGCCGCGGGCGCTGCCGACACCGGTGCCCGTACCGAAGAGGCGGCCGCCGGGATCACCGGCGCCCGCGTACGGATCGACGACCTGGACGGAAGGATCATCGGCCTCATCCAGGAACGGATGGCCGTCTCGGCGGTCATCCAGCGGACCAGAACCGCCTCCGGCTGCCGCCGGGTCAGCCTCTCCCGCGAGATGGAGATCCTCACCCACTACAGGGACCAGCTCGGCAAGCCGGGGACGGCGCTGGCCATGACGCTGCTGGAGCTGTGCCGGGGGCGGGCGTAGCGGGCCGCCCTGCGCCGCCTCGTACGGTCATGGGCCGTCACCCGTACGGCCCGTGACCGACTCCGGAATCGCTTCGTTGGTCCCGGTGTCCGTGCCAGCCAGGGGCGGTCGCAGAATTCCACGCGTGGCTCCGCCCTCGTTCGATCGGGCGCCCCTCAGCAACAGGGCGGAATCGCTGGAGCGCGTGACGCGGTGCGCGTCGTGGGACCCGCGCTCCGGTGCGTGACCGGTCAGCAGGGGACAGCAGTCCGGTCACGGCCCATGAAGACGGCCGGTTCCCGGGACGCCGGGACCGGCCGTCTCCTCTCCCCCCTTCGCAGTCCCTCTCCTCGTCCCTCGCAGATTCCCTCTCCCCTTCGCCGTTTCCTCGCCTCCTCCTTCACCGCTTTTCTCTCCTCCCCCTTCACCCATTCATGTCACGCCAGTGACACAGGTCACGCGCGACCCTCTTCATGCGTCGCACAACCTTTCGCACCCCCGACGGGTCTCGTATCTGCAAACGCACGGCCATACCGCGCTCCCCCACCGCGACGGCCTCCAGATGCTGTGCTGCGCTCGCAGCACCTCGGACCCTGAAGAGGTCTCATGAAGATCCGCCGCGCCTTGGCGACCGCTGCCGCGACGGCTGTCATCGTCCCCACCGCCCTGCTCGCCGCGCCCGCCGCGTACGCGACCGACGACCCCTCCGCGTCCCCGACCGCGGACGACACCGCGACGCCCGATCCCGCGGAGAGCGAGAGCACCCCGGCCGGTGACCCGTCGGAGAGCGAGAGCGACCCGGTGACCGAGCCGTCGGAGAGCGAGTCCTCCCCGGCGTCCAGCCCCTCCGCCCCCGCCTCCTCGGGCTCCGCCTCCACCTCCCCCGAGCCGACCCCGTCGGCGACGGACGAGCCCGAGGACGAGTGCAGGGCGGCCGACTTCACCGCGCGCCTGCGGGGCTTCCCCGGCAAGGTGGTCGCGGGCTCGGGGTGGAAGGAGTTCACGCTCCACCTGGACAACAGCGGGGGCGACGACCTGGAGAGCGTCGTGATCGGCGCCTCCGTCGTCTACAAGGACGACCTGGCGAGCGACGGGGCGTCCGACACGATGTCGAAGTTCGCCGAACTCCAGTACTTCGACGGGGAGAAGTGGTCCAGCGACCTCTCCGACGGCGGTTCGATCGGCGGCTGGCTGGACGTCGACGCCGGCGAGAAGCTCTCGCTGAAGCTGCGTCTGAGCATCGGTGCCAAGGCCCCGGCCGGTTCGGCCGTCGGCATCGCCTTCGGTGTCTACACCGACGAGGACGACTGCTACCTCGACGAGAGCTGGTACGAGTTCGAGGTGCTGGCCGCCGGCACCGTCGAGCCCGGTGACGTGAACGACGCCGAGCCCCAGGGTGGCAGGAACCCGGTCGACGTGAAGCCGACCGGTGACGTGAAGAAGATCGAGGGCGCCCTGGCCGAGACCGGTTCGTCGTCCGCCCTGCCGGCTGTCGCCGCGCTTGGCGGTACCGCGATGGTCGTGGGCGCCGGGGCCTTCATCATCGTCCGCCGCCGCAGGGCCGCGGGCGGCGCGGCGCTCTCCTGACCGGATTCCCGTACGGGATCCCGTACGGGGAAGAAGGGGCCGCACGGAAAGTGCGGCCCCTTCTTCATGTGGCCCGTATTCGTCATCGGACGACCTCGCCTGCCGGTTGCTGCGTGTTGGGACAGGGCGCGCTGGGTCAGGACGAGTTGGGTCAGGACGACTTCTTCGGCACCACGGGCACAGGCAGGACCGGCAGCTTCAGTGCGCCGAAGGCGTTCTCCGGCACCACCGGGACCTTGGGCGGAACCGCCGTCAGCCGGGTGTACGCCACGCCCTGCTCCGGACGTGCGTCCACCTCGCCCTTGTTGGGCCACAGCGACATCGCGCGCTCGGCCTGCGCCGTGATCGTCAGCGACGGGTTGACGCCCAGGTTCGCGGAGACCGCCGAACCGTCGACGACATGGATGCCGGGGTATCCGTACAGCCGGTGGTACGGGTCGATGACGCCGTGGTCGGCGTCCTCGCCGATCGGGCAGCCGCCGAGGAAGTGGGCGGTGAGCGGAGTGCCCATCAGCTCACCGACGTTGCTGCCCGGGTAGCCGTTGATCTCCTCGGCCAGGATGCTCGCGGCCTTCGTGGCCTCGGGGATCTGGTTGGGGTTGGGCGCACCATGGCCCTGTCGTGCGGTCAGCAGCCCCTTGCCGATCCCCTTCTCTTTCCGGTACGTGGTCAGCGAGTTGTCCAAGGTCTGCATGACCAGCCCGATGATGGTGCGCTCGGACCAACGGCGGTTGGACAGCATCCGAACGGTCAGCAACGGGTGGCGGGCGCAGTTCGCCAGCCACGCCAGGACGCGCGGCGCCCGGCTGCCGTACGGGACCTGGAGGACGGACATCGCGCCCATCGCGTTCGAGCCCTTGCCGTAACGGACCGGCTCGATGTGGGTGTTGTCGTCGGGGTGGATCGATGAGGTGATCGCCACGCCGCGCGTGAAGTCGACGCGCTCCTGGCCGCCGTGCTTCCTGCGGTAGCGGCGGCTGTCGGTCATCGCGCCCACCAGGGCCTCGGAGTTGGTCCGGGTCAGATGCCCGAGCTTCTCCGAGATCCGGGGCAGCAGGCCCTTGTCGCGCATGGTGTGCAGCAGCGTCTGCGTGCCGTAGGTGCCGGCGGCGACGACGACCTGCTGGGCGCGGAGCGTCACCGGCTTCGCCGAGCGCTTCTTGTCGGTCGGCACCGTGGACACCAGGTAGCCGCCCGCGCCGTCCTCGGCTATGGCGGTCACGGTCGTCATCGGGTGGACGACTGCCCCGGCTTTCTGGGCGAGGTGGAGGTAGTTCTCGTTCAGCGTGTTCTTCGCGCCGTGGCGGCAGCCGGTCATGCACTCGCCGCACTCGGTGCAGGCACGCCGGGAGGGCCCCGCGCCGCCGAAGAACGGGTCCGCGACCTCCTCGCCCGGCTTCGCCTTCGCCGTGCCGTCGCCGTCCTTGCCGTCACCGAAGAAGACGCCGACGGGGGCCAGATGGAAGCTGTCACCGACGCCCATGCGCTCGGCCGTCGCCTTGAGATGGACGTCGGAAGGGGTGACGGTGGGGTTGAGCCGCACGCCGAGCATGCGCTGGGCCTGGTCGTAGAAGGGCTTCAGCTCCTCGTGCCAGTCGGTGATGTGCCCCCACTGCTGGTCCTCGAAGAACGCCTTGGGCGGTACGTAGAGGGTGTTGGCGTAGTTGAGCGAGCCGCCGCCGACCCCGGCGCCCGCGAGGATCATGACGTTGTTGAGCAGGTGGATGCGCTGGATGCCGTAGAGGCCGAGCGGTGGTGCCCAGAGGAAGTTCTTCACGTCCCAGGAGTTCTTGGGCAGGGTGTCCCTGGTCCACTTCCGGCCCGCTTCCAGGACGCCGACCTTGTAGCCCTTCTCGCTCAGGCGCAGGGCGGACACCGACCCGCCGAAACCTGAACCGACGACGATGACGTCGTAGTCGTGGGAAGACTCGTCCCGTGACACTTGTACCTCCGTAGAGCGTGCTGGTCGGCGCCGTGTGGGGGCAGCGCTCTGGATCTCGGTTCGGCGGGGCGGGGTTGTCCGGCCGGCTGCGGCCGGGGTCGGGGGTCAGCGCAGCCGGAACACCTTCATGGCCCTCAGGGCCCGGCTCATGAACTGCGTGTACTGGGCGTCGTCCATGCCGAACGACGGGGCGAGCGGCATGACCCGCTGGTGCGCGACGGTCTGGGCCTCCGTGTACTTGAGGATGCCCTCGGAGCCGTGGCGGCGGCCGAGGCCGGAGTCACCCATGCCGCCCATCGGGGCCTGCACGCTGCCGTATGCGGCGGCGTAGGACTCGTTGACGTTGACGGTGCCGGAGCGCAGCCGCGCAGCCACGGCCCGGCCGCGGCGCCCGTCCTTGGTCCAGACGCTGGCGTTGAGACCGTACGGGGTGGCGTTGGCGAGCGCGATGGCGTCGTCCTCGTCGGTGAAGCGGTAGATCGAGACGAGCGGGCCGAAGGTCTCCTCCGCGCACACGGCCATGGGAGCCTCGACGCCGTCGAGGATGGTCGGCTCGTAGAAGAGCGGGCCCACGTCGGGGCGGTGGCGGCCGCCCGCGACGACCTTGGCGCCCTTCTCGACGGCCTCCTCGACATGCCGGGTGATCGTCTCGAGCTGGCGGTCCGAGACCAGCGACCCCATGTCGGCGCCGTAGGCGAGGGCCGAGCCGAGGCGCAGCGCCCGGGTGCGGGCGGCGAACCGCTCGACGAAGGCGTCGGCGACCGACTCGTGGACGTAGAGCCGCTCGATGGAGATGCAGAGCTGACCGGCGGAGGAGAAGCAGCCCCTGATCGCGCCCGCCGCCGCCTTCTCGATGTCGGCGTCGTGCAGGACCAGCATGGCGTTCTTTCCACCGAGTTCCAGAGAGCAGCCCACCAGCCGGGCGGCCGCGCCCTGGGCGACCTCGCGGCCCGTACGCGTCGATCCGGTGAAGGAGACGTAGTCGGCGTGCTGGACGACGGCGGGGCCGATGACCGGGCCCTCGCCGAGTACGACCTGCCACACCCCTGCCGGGAGCCCGGCCTCGATCATCTGCTCGCGGGCCCACAGAGCGGTGAGCGAGGTCTCGGTGTCGGGCTTCATGACGACCGCGTTGCCGGCGGCGAAGGCGGGCAGCGCATCTCCGACGGACAGCTCGAACGGATAGTTCCAGGGCGCGATCTGGCCCACGACACCGCGCGGCTGGCGGAGCTCGGTCGCCTTGGTGAGCACCGGCACGGCACCGGTGTGCCGCTTGGGCCGCAGGTACGCCGGGGCCCTGCGCCCGTAGTGGCGGGAGGCGCTGGCGACCGCCTGCACCTCCTCATGGGCGTGCAGGCGGGCCTTGCCGGTCTCCAGCTGGATGAGGTCGAGGACCTCGGTCTGGCGCGCGAGTACCAGGTCGTGGAAGCGGAGCAGGACGGCGGCGCGTTGCCGGGCGGGCGTGGCGGCCCAGCTCTTCTGGGCCTCGCGGGCCCGCGCGAACGCGGTGGCCACGTCCTCGGGCGTGGACTCGGGCAGGTCCGCCAGCTTCTCCCCGGTGAAGGGCGTGTGGTTGGCGGTGCTGCCGGAGCCGACGACGCCGCGCGTGAGCCGGGCGACCAGCTCGGGCGTGACCACGTCGGCGGCTCTACGGGTGCCCTCGGGGGCGGTGAAGACCGGGTTGCCCGTGGCGTGCGCTGCGGTGTCCTGCGTGTCCGTCATGCGGCAGAGAGTATGCCGGGACGCACGCTTTGGGTACCCGTCGGTAACTCGTTTTCACCGGTCGTCCACAATCGCGCCAGTGATGACTGGCAGGAGTCCGAAAAGCCCTGAATGCCTGATTGGTTTGCCGCATTCTCGCAAAGGCCCCTGACCGCCCTGGCGACCCTCCGAAAGCGGCCGCGGCCGAACCCTGGGCGCGAGGCCGAGTCTTCACCCGGCTTCGTATGCAGCACCGTGACCCTGCCCTCAGGACTCGGGCCTGCCCACCTCGATCGTCTCGACGGCGGTGTCGAAGTGCCGCCGCGCGGTGGCGCGTTCGCCTACGGGGGCCGAGATCCACAGGTCGTACATCTTCCCGCCCTCCTCCCAGCTCAGGTCGAACGTCTGCCGCGGTCCGCCGTCGGCGGCGGTG
Organism: Streptomyces sp. NPDC051776; assembly: GCF_040681345.1. NCBI lineage: Bacteria > Bacillati > Actinomycetota > Actinomycetes > Kitasatosporales > Streptomycetaceae > Streptomyces > Streptomyces sp. NPDC051776. The sequence continues at coordinate 47,786 of NZ_JBFAYQ010000011.1, forward strand.
CCGTTCCACGTGAACTCCCAGAGGGCGGCCCGGTGTCCGTCGTGCGTGGTCGCCGTGACGCGCGCGTCCCGGTACCCCTCGTACCGCTTCGGCCCCTCGGCGTGCGCGTCCCGCATCACCGCCAGTGGTCCTCCGGGCTCCTTGCCCTGGACGTGGATGCCGATCCGGAAGACCTTGTCACGGTCGCTGTAGAAGATGCGCGGCGACTCGACGGACCGCGTGAAACCGCCCGGCACTGCGAGGGAGAATCCGGCGGGATCGGAAGCCCGGCGGTAGCCGCGCGGTACCGGGTTCTCCCCCGGGTCCGGAGTACGCGTGGCGGTGCGCGTCGAGGTGACAGTCACCGTCGGGGATGCCGTGGGACTCTCCGGGGACGAGTGCGCGGTGGGCGGCCGGGTCGCCGTCGACCCGCCGGGCGGCCTGGCGTCGTCGGTGCTGTCCAGCAGGATCGCCACCGCCGCCACCCCAGCGCTCACCGCCGACGCGAGCAGCAGCAGGGCCGCAACGGCCGTACGCGCGCGGGCCGGTGATGACGAGGACCGCCGCTTCCACGACGACCACCGCAGAAATGCCGGCGCGCCCTCGGCGAAGCGCTGGGCTAACCCGTGTCCGCGCGGCGCCTCCGGCATACGGCCCGTCCGCAGGTACTCCTCCAGCAGGAGCTCGGCGCCCTCCGCGTCCAGCCGCCGGTCGGGGTCGCGCTCCAGCAGGCCCCGTACGAGGGGCAGCAGGGGGCGGGCCGACTCGGGCGGATGGATGTCGTCCGTCACGACCGCGTGCAGCACGCCGCCCAGCGAGTCCCGGTGAAAGGGGGACGTGCCGTTGATCGCGGTGCACAGCAGGGCGCCGAGCGACCACAGGTCCGACTCGGGGCCCGTACGGCCGTCGGACATCCGCTCCGGAGCGGTGTATTCGGGCGTGCCGACGAAGGAGCCGGTCTCGGTGATGGTGGTGCCGCCGGTGATCTGCGCAATCCCGAAGTCGGACAGCACCACGCGCCCCGTGGACGCCTCCATCAGGACGTTCGCGGGCTTGAGGTCGCGATGGAGCACACCGTGGGCGTGCGCGGCGCGGAGAGCGCCGAGCAGTTCCCGGCCGATCCGCGCGGCCTCACGCGGCGGCACGGGCCCTTCGGCGGCCAACTGGTCGGACAGGGAACGGCCGTCGATGAGTTCCATCACGATCCACGGCCGGTCGTCCTGCTCGACGACGTCGTGTACGACGATCACGCCGGGGTGCGCGAGCTGCGCGACCGTGCGGGCCTCCAGGAAGGTCCGCTCCCGCCGGCTTCGGGCCTCGGCCTCCGGAAGCCCCTCCTCCACACGGAGTTCCTTGACCGCGACCTCGCGGCCGAGGACTTCGTCAGTGGCCCGCCACACGGTCCCCATACCGCCACGCCCCAGGCGCGCGCCCAGCCGATACCGCCCGGCGATGAGGCGGTCACCCTCGCCCCGGAAGCTCCCCATGGTCACATCCTGCCCCACAGGCCCCCGGGCCGGGACAGCGCCTCGGGCATGTGGGTGATCACGGGTTGAACGGTGCGGCGGATCCGTGCAGTTCCGCACGCCCCCAGCCGTACGGAGGCGGCGCCTGCGGGGCGACTGCCGAACGCGGGTCGAACGGACGCGGGTCGAACGGAGGCGGCTTGTGCGGAGTCACTGCCGAACTCGAGGCGTACGAACGCGAGGTGTTCGCAAGCGAGGCGTGAGCAGCGTGCGGACACCAGGCGTGCGGACACAAGGCGTGCGGACACAAGGCGTGCGGACACAAGGCGTGCGGACACAAGGCGTAGGGCCGGGTGCGCCGGCCCGTACGCGGTCAGCCACGCCGTACGGCCGCATGCGCACCGGTCCGGCCGCGGGTCAGCCGCCGGCCAGGGTGAGCGGGGAGGATGCCGGGCTGCGGCCATCGGTACACGCGCCTGAACCGGTCCATGCCGATGGCGAGTTCGACGTGCAGCTCGGTCACGCCGTCGGCATAGCGATGGCGGGCCCGGATGACGCCGAACCGCCACTTCCCGTCGGCCCGGATCCACGCGGCGGGCTCGTATCCCGGTGCGTACACATCGGTGCGCACCTCCTCCCCGCCCGGTTCCGTACGGCCCGGGACTTCGGTGGCCTCGCACGACGGCTCGTGTGTCGGACGCTCCCAGTAGTACATGAGTTCGATTCTAGGTGTACGGCGGTGCTCTTGTCCGCGAAAGACACGCGGGGAACGGCGGGTGCGGTTGCGAGGGCGCTGTGAGGTGGCGACCGAGCGTACGAGGGGGCGCCGGGCGCCGAAATGAGGTCGGCCGGGCGGGAGGTCGAACGGGGTCAGTCTGTGGGGCGGTAGGTGTCGGCGGCCTGCTGGTAGAACTCCGCGACCGCGTCCCGCTCGTCCGCCGGGCCCATGACGAGGACGAGGTGGTAGCGCCCCTCGACGATCATCGCGAGATTGCGGGCGTGGACCTTCCGGCCGCTGCTGTCCTTCCAGTCGAAGGTGCCCTCGGCCATCGCCGTCCCGCCGACATCGATACGGCGCAGACCGGACGCCGAGGACCACTGGGAGTCCCTGAACGGCTCCAACTCCCGCTCTTTGTCCTGCTGGTAGGTCATCGGGTCGCCGCCGAAGTCGTCGACGGAGTCGCGGCCCGGGACCACGATCATCTCGAAGTCACCGCCCAGATAACGGATCTGGCCGCGGGAGTTCTCCCCGCGCCGCTCCCACGTCTCGTCGACGGCGAGCGCGAACCCCGCGGGGTCCCGGCGGACCGCGAATCCCTCGGGGAGCCCGGCCGGTTCCGTGGACTGCGGCTCCTGCGACCCGTGCGAGGCCCCGTCGCCCGGGCCCGGCCGGGACGTCCCCGTGCCCGCCGGACCCGTACGGTCCCGGCCCCCGCTCTCGTCCGCGCGCGGCATGAACAGCACGGCGTACGCGACGGCGGCAACCAGCGCGAGCAGGACCAGGCCGACGAGGGTACGGCCGAGACGGCGCGGGCTGGGCGCGCCGTCCGCCCCCTGCCCGCGGACGCGCTTCTCCCGGGCGCGCTTGTGACGGCCGTGGGCGGCGGGGGACGCGGACACCCGGCGTCTGCGCACCAGTTCGCCGCGGCGCCGCACGACCGGGAGGCGGCGCGGGTCGGCGGGCGCGGCGCCGTCGAGGGAGGGCACGGTGACGGTCCGGCGGCCGAGGTCCGGCTCGGGCGCGGACCGTACGAGCGAACGCAGCCAGCCGCGCAGTTCTTCGAAGTCCGGTCGCTCGGTGGGGTCCTGGCGGAGCAGCGACTCGACGACGGGGCGCAGCGGGCCGCACTCCTCGGCGTAGGCGGGCGGCTCGGAGCAGACCATGTCGACGAGTTCGGCCGCGCTGTCCTCGGGGTAGGGCGCGTGGCCCTGCACAGCGCGGAAGAGCAGGGCGCCGAGGGCCCAGAGGTCGGTGGCGGGGCCGACGGGCGGTGCGAGCCGCCAGTTGCCGTGGACCGGTCCCGCCTGTTCGGGTGCCCAGCGCTCGGTGACGGGGCCGACGAGCACCAGGCGGGCCTGGCGGGCGCGTTCGGCAGCGAGCTGTGTGAGGGGGCCGCGGTGTCCGTCTCCCCCGGGGCCGTCCTCAGGGTCGCCCCAGGGCGCGTCCGTGCCGGCGGCTTCGTCCCAGGGCGCGTCGGCCCCTTCATCGGACGGCTCGATGGACGGCTCGATGGACGGTTCGGCGGACGGTTCGACGGCGGCGTGTCCGGCGCGGGGCGCGGGCAGCGGTGCGCGGTCCGGCGCCTCCGGGGGGCGGAGCGAGCGCGCGTCGCCGTACGGAACAGCGTCGCCAAACGAATCAGCGTCGCCGTACGGAACAGCGTCGCCAAACGAATCGGCGTCGCCGTAGGGAACAGCATCGCCGTACGGTCCGGGGAGGGCGGGGCGGGCATGTTCGCGCGCGTTTTCCAGGTCCCGTCCGCGTGCGGACTCCATGCCCTGACCGGTGCGCGGCGCGGGGAGGCCGCCGGACGCCCGGCGCTCGTCACGGTCTCGGTGAGGGTCGGCCGCGGGGAGTGCGGCGGGCGAGCCCGGCCGGGGCTCGTAAGGCAGATATCCGGAGGGAAGAGGCTGATCGGCGGCGGTGCGCTCCCAAGGGGCCCGGCCCTGGGTGACGTCGGCACCGGGCGCCTGGCTCCGGCGCGGGGCGGGAAGCCCGCAGGCGCCCCCTCCGCCGCCCCCCTCGACGCCCCTGTCGATGTCCCTCTCCACAGGGACACTCCCGGAGTCCCTCTCGACGTGGACGTTCGCCTGAACCCTTCCGGCAGCCGCACGGGCTCCTGCCCGGTAGGCGGCGATCGCTCCGGGGCGCGCGGACCGGGCGCCCGCAGCGCCGTGACCGTGCCCGCCCTCTCCCCGGACCCGACTGTCCCCGCTCCGGCCGCTCGTGCCGGTCCGGGGCGCACCGCCCCGACCGGCGGCCCCACCCCGGCCGCCGTCGCCGTCTTCCCCGCCCGCGCCGACCGGCGCCTCCGCCACGTCCCGCCGCTGGCTGCCGGAGCGCGGCACCGGGTCATAACCGCAGAGCGCCTCCTCCGCCGCGCCCGCCGCGAGGCCGGTGAGCATGGCGCGGCCGTCCTCGCAGACGAGGACGGTACGGCCCGTGATGTTGCGGTGGGTCCACCCGTGGGCGTGCAGTGCGCGCAGCGCGGTGAGGATGTCCGCTGCCACCTCGGCCGCGCGGTGGGGCGACATCGGCTTCCGCGCGAGCAGGGCCACCAGGGGCCGCGAGGCCACCCGCTCGCTCACCACCCACAGGCTGCCGCCCTCGGCGAACACGTCGAAGACCTGGTCCAGGCCGGGGTGGTCGGGCAGAGCCGCGGCCGCCGTCGCGGCGTCGATCGCGCGCCGTACGACGGGGTCCGCCGGGCGGCGCGGGTCGTCGCCGTGCTCCGGGGATGGGGCGCCGTAGGAATGGCCCTCCGGCACGTCGGCGCCGACGACTTCGGCATCGACGACCTCCGGCAGGGGTATCCGACGGACCAGCACCTCCTGGCCGCTGTACGTGTCGAACGCGACCGTCTCCAGGAGTTCGTACGAGTCGGCTGTCGGCAGGGGCAGGCGGTAGCGATCGGCGAGCACCCGACCCGCATAGTCGTCCACGACGCCTCCCCGGAGCGCGCTGTCCACACCTCTCACACAGCAACCACGCTGTCCCGTCTAACCGTCAAATCCGGTCATATTCCGGCCGGTTGTGGCTGCGTACGGTTCGCGAGATCTCACGATACGTGCCCGAGGCGTGAACTGGTCAGTCCTTGGGACGGAAGGTGGCGAATGCCGTGTCGCGGAGCGTGGAGCACTCCTCGTCGTCCCATGCGTCGGCCCGACAGGTGATCATGATGGAGTAGCCGTGGTCGGCATCCACCTTGAAGCCGCGGTCGAGGACGCGTACCCGCTGCCCGTTCTGGTTCCGCTCGAAGATCCAGTCGGCCACCGTCGGATAGTCCCGGTACTCGGCCTTCTTGAGGCTGATCAGGCGGTAGCCGGAGGAGTTGCTGCGCACCGCGGGCTCCAGGCTCTTCCACGCGGCGAGAGCGTCGGACGTGGGGTTCGGGCTGAAGTCGATCTGGACCCGCGGGAATCCCCCGGACTCGCTGTATATCCCGCCGGAGTTCCGGCCCGCGACGCCCGTGCGCTTCCAGTCCTCCGGGAGCGCCATCGTGAAGTGGAACCGGGAGTCGGAGACCTTCTCGTAGTCGTCCGGCAACTCCGTCTTGCCCCGGCCCGGGTTCGACCCGCCTCCGGAACCCGGACCGGAGCCGGAGTCCGAGCCCGGGTCCGAACCCGGCTTCGGCTGCTCGCCCTTGACCGTCCCGGGCCGCGACTCCTCCCCCTGACCGCCCTCCCGGGACTCCGGCTTGTCCTTGCCGCCATCGCTGCCGGCGGAGGCCGCCTTGTCCCCGCCGGACGTGCCGCCCTTGGCACCGTTGTCGCCGCCGTCACGGAAGGCGAGGGCCAGGATCGTGCCGAGGACGACGAGAGCAGCCATCACGGCCACGATCACCAGCGTCCGCCGTGAGAAGACGTCCGTGAGGGGGGCGGAGGCGGGCTGCTTCCGCTCCACCTCGCCGTGAGGGGGTGCGGGCGCGGCCGCGGGCCTGGCTGCGTTGCGCACGGCAGCCAGCGCGTTACGCAGACGCTGCTCGATCTCGCCGCGTGCCCCAGCGGACGGCGCGTCCTGCCCCGCGTCGGGCGACGCGTCCGCCGCCATCGCGGTCGTCCTGGCCTCGGGCTCGGTCGTACGCGCGGGCTTCGCCCCGCCCCGCTCGGCCCCCTCCGCGGCCCTCTCCGAAGCCGCCGGTGTCTTCGCCGGCTTCGCCGGTGCGGCCCCCTTGGCGGACTTCGCCGTCCGGGCCGGCTTCGCCGCCTTCGCCGCCGCCCGCTCGGACTTCGGGACCCGGTCCGGGTCCGCCGGCATCGGGATCATCCGCGTCCGCTCACCGTTCGGCGGCTCGGGCCCCTGGTCCTCCGGCGCGCTCAGGGCGTCCGTCAGCAGCGCCCGCGCCCCCGCGTCGTCAAGTCGCTGGTCCGGGTCCTTGGCCAGCAGCCCGTAGATGACCTCCTCCAGCGGGCCCGCGTTCTTCGGCGGGTCCAAGGGCTCGGTCATGACGGCGGTGAGCGTGGCCAGCGCGGAGCTCTTGTCGTACGGCGGCACGCCCTCGACGCAGGCGTAGAGCAGGCCGCCGAGAGACCACAGGTCCGCGGGCGGGCCCGGCTTGTGACCGCGGGCGCGCTCCGGCGAGATGTACGACGGCGCTCCGACGAGCATGCCGGTGGAGGTGACCGACGGGTCTCCCTCGACCTGGGCGATGCCGAAGTCGGTGAGCACGACGCGCCCGTCCTCCGCGATCAGCACGTTGGACGGCTTCACATCGCGGTGCAGGATGCCCTCGCGGTGCGCCGAACGCAGCACGTCCAGGATCTCCAGCCCCACCTCGGCGGCGCGGTGCGGGGTGAGGCTGCCGGTCTCCCGGATCACCTCGGCGAGGGAGTTGCCCTCGATCAGCTCCATGACGATCCAGGGCCGGTCGTCCTCGTCGACCACGTCGTAGACGGTGACCGCGCCCTTGCTGCGGATCCGCGCGATGGCCTTGGCCTCGCGCAGCGTACGGGTGATGAGGCGCTGCTTCTCGTCCTCGTCGACATTCGACGAGAAACGCAGCTCCTTGATCGCCACGGTCCTGCCGAGCGTCTCGTCCTCGGCCCGCCAGACCGTGCCCATTCCACCGCGGCCGAGGACCTCTCCCAGCCGGTAGCGTCCGGCGAGGAGGCGTCCTGTGCTGCCCTGCGTCTGCTCCGCCTCCGACATGCATCCCCTCAGCGCTGCAATCAATCCACGATGGCGCCGAGTTGGCTGTGGTTCAAGGCGACCCATGGCGTTGCATGGCGCTTCGTGAATCCGACTCGCGCGACCGGCCCCGGCAGAGCCCCCATTCTCCCTCATGCGAGGGGGTGCTCGAAGTGCGGGTCCTGGGTATGCGCCACCTTCGGGACCCGTGGTGACGGGCGCAGAGCGGTCCACTACCGTCCGCTATGCAGGCAAGGGAACGTCCGCTGTGCGGGCACCCCGAACGACAACCGGAACGAGGCCGGGACCGACGACGATGACCGAGCGCACCGCGTACCGAACGGCCGCCGCCGCACTGTCCGTTGGGCTGTCCCTGGCGGTGCTGGCGGGCGGCTGCGCGGTGCCGGGCGGGGCCACGGCGGCGCGGGCGGAGAGCACCCGGCCGGGCGTTCGGGCCGCTGTGCAGCAGCTGGTGGCGGCGGGCGGTGCGCCGGGCGCGGCGGCCCTGTCCCGTACGCAAGGGCACACACCGTGGTTCGGTACGGCCGGTGTCTCGGATCTGCGGAGCCGGCGCCGGATGCGGGAGGGCGACCGCTTCCGGGCGGGGAGCCTCACCAAGACATTCGTCGCCACGGTCGTGCTGCAACTGGCCGGAGAGGGCCGTCTCCGGCTGACCGACCGCGTCGAGGACCATCTGCCCGGCCTGGTGCGCGGCCGCGGAAACGACGGCCGGCGCATCACCGTGCGCCAGCTCCTCGCCCATACCAGCGGCCTGTTCAACTACACCGAGGATCCGCGGCTCGCCGCACGGCTCTTCGGCCGCGGCTTCCGCGCGCACCACACGCAGGCGCACACGCCCCGCGAGCTGGTGCGCATCGCCCTGCGGCACCCGCCACCCTTCCCGCCGGGCACGGACTACGGCTACTCCAACACCGACTACATCCTGCTGGGGCTGATCGTCGAGCGGGTGACGGGCCGCCCGTACGCCGCGGAGATCGAGCGCCGTGTGCTGCGACCGCTGCGCCTGGAAGGCACCTCCTTCCCCGGGAGGCGGGCCGATCTGCCGGACCCGCACGGAAGGGCGTACTCGACGCCGGGGGACGGCAGCGTCCGGCGCGGCTCACCCGTCGGACCCGGCGTACACGAAGGGCACGGCGAGCGCGACCGCCACGGCGAGCGCCACCGCCACGGCGCGACCGACCCCCACGGCGTACACGAACGGCACGACACACACGAAGGGCACGCCGCACACGAAGGGCACGCCGCACACGACCGGCACGGCGAGCGCGATCGGCACGGCGAGCGCAGCGCGGGAAGCGGCCGCAGGCGCGGCGCCTCCCGTGAGGACGGCATCGCCGACGTGACCCGCCTCGACCCGTCGAGCGCCGGCGCCGCGGGCGAGGCGGTCTCCACGCTCGGCGACCTGAACCGCTTCCTCCACGCCCTGCTGGGCGGGGCGCTGTTGACGCCCGGGCAGCTGCGGCAGATGCGGGACACCACGGCCACCGGCGGGCGTTACGGCCTCGGCCTCTTCCCCGTCCGGCTGCCGTGCGGGGCGACCCTGTGGGGTCACAACGGCACCATCAACGGCAGTTACGTCCGCGCGCTCGGCACACCCGACGGCGCCCACGTCCTCACCTACCGCGTCAACACCGACCACGCCCCCACCCGCCGGGCCGAAACCCGGCTGCAGCAGGCCGAGTTCTGCCCGCCGCGCACACGCTGACCGCCCACCGGCTCCGGCGAGGCCGACGGAACGGACAACGGCGGGTCAGCTGCCGGGTGTGCCCGGCGTTGTCTGCTCGGCCCAGATGACCTTGCCGTCCTCGGTGTAGCGCGTTCCCCAGCGTTCGGCGATCTGCGCGACGAGGAAGAGGCCGCGTCCGCCCTCGTCCATGGTGGCCGCGTAGCGCAGATGCGGGGAGGTGCTGCTGTGGTCGGAGACCTCGCAGATGAGCGTACGGTCGCGGATGATCCGCACATTGATGGGCCCGATGGCGTGGCGGATGGCGTTGGTGATCAGTTCGCTGAGGATCAGCTCCGTGGTGAAGCCCTGTTCCTCCAGTCCCCACTCCGTGAGCCGCGCGGAGACCGCCGCACGTACTGCCGCGACCTTGGCGGGGTCGGCCTCCAGATCCCACTCGGCGACCTGGTCGGCCGCCAGCGCCCGGGTGCGGGCGACGAGCAGGGCGATGTCGTCGCTCTGGCGGTCGGGGAGGAGGGCGCCGAGCACGGCGTCACAGATCCGTTCGGGCGAGGGGTCCGCGTGCGCGAGGGTGTCGCGCAGCAGCCGGAGCCCGGTGTCGATGTCCTGGTCGCGACGCTCGACCAGGCCGTCGGTGAACAGGACGAGCCTGCTGCCGGCGGGCAGTTGCCACTCGGCGGATTCGAAGGGCAGTCCGCCGATGCCGAGGGGCGGTCCGGGGGGTACGTCGGGGAAGTCCACGGTGCCGTCGGGGTGTACGAGGGCGGGGGTGGGGTGGCCGGCTCTGGCGATGGCGCAGGTGCGGGAGACCGGGTCGTAGATCGCGTAGAGGCAGGTGGCGCCGGTGATGCCGGGTTCGTTGTCCGCGCCGACGGCGTCCTGGTCGATGAGGGCGACCAACTCGTCGAGGTGGCCGAGGAGTTCGCCGGGGGGAAGGTCGAGGGCGGAGAAGTTGTGCACGGCTGTGCGCAGGCGTCCCATGGTGGCCGCGGCGTACAGCCCGTGTCCGACGACATCGCCCATGACCAGCGCGACGCGGGCGCCGGGAAGCGGGATGACGTCGAACCAGTCGCCGCCGACCCCGGCCTGTGCGGGCAGATAGCGGGAGGCGACCTCGACGGCGTTCTGTTCGGGCAGCGCACGGGGCAGCAGGCTGCGTTGCAGCGTCACGGCCATGCCGTGCTCGCGGGTGTAGCGGCGGGCGTTGTCGAGGGAGACGGCGGCCCGTGCGGCCAGTTCGGCCGCCAGGGAGATGTCGTCGTCCTCGAAGGGCTCGGGTTTCTCGGAGCGCCAGAAGATCACCACGCCGAGCAGCACCCCGCGAGCGCGCAGGGGTGCCGTGATCAGCGAGTGGATCCCGTAGTCGATGACCCTGGCGGCACGCTCGGGGTCGATCGCCTGCCACCCCGGGGCCTCCGCCAGCCGGGGTACGAGGACGGGCTGTCCGCTCTCGAAGCTCCTGGCCTGGGGCCCGGATGGAACGAAAGGGATGATCGTGCCCGCGGGGAAGAGGGGAGGGGCATCGTGGATTCCGCTGAGGGCGATGCGCCGCAATGTCGTGCTGGCGCCGACGCCTGGTTCGTCCCCGTGCAGCACGGCCTCGGCCAGGTCGACGGTGACGTAGTCGGCGAAGCGCGCAACCGCGACCTGCGTCAGCTCCTCGGCCGTACGCGTCACATCGAGGGTGGTGCCGATGCCCCCTGTCGCGTCGTAGAGCAACGCGAGGCGTCTGCGGGCCGCCTCGACTTTCTCCGACGCCTCGCCGAGCATCTCCATGACGTCATCGGTGCCGACCCGCTCCTCTCCGACCACCGCGGCGACCGCGAGCCGCGCGGATGCCGCGCCCACCGAACCGGCGAGCTGGGATTCCACGTGATGGACCAGCTCCGGGCTCGCTTCGGCCGACGGTTGGCCGGGGGTCCCCCCGGCGTAGGAGCGCAACGCTCGCTGGGCGCCCTCCGGCCCGAGGAAGCGCTCCAGCAGCGCCTGCAGTTCGCCGACCGTGGCACGGATCTGCCAGCGCCGCTCCCTGGCAGGCTCCGCGAGGACGTCGACGAACTGCCGGGCCTGCAACCGCTCGGCGCTGGAGGGCCTGGCGGCGAGCGAGACCGTGACGTACCCCCCGATGTTCAGCAGCGCACTCCAGAACATCGCGTGGCTGACCGGGTCCATTCCCTCCAGGCCGAACAGGTGCTGCGGCCGGAGCCAGTCGACGCCGAACGGGCCGTCACGCAGGAACGAGGCAGGCAGCAACCCGGCCTCGGTGATGATCGGCAGCAGCAGGGTGTACGCCCACACCGCGAACCCCGCTGCCAGGCCGACCAGCGCGCCCCGGCGGGTGCCGCCCTTCCAGAACAGGCCGCCCAGGATCGCGGGCGCGAACTGTGCCACGGCGGCGAAGGACACCGTGCCGATCGACCCCAGCGCCGGCCCCTCGCCGACGAGCCGGAAGTAGGCGTACCCGAGCAGCAGGACCAGCACGATTGTCGCCCGGCGGATGCCCAGCACCAGCCCGGCGACGTCGGCCCGGTGCGCCAGCCGGGACCTGCTGCGCAGCAGAAGCGGCATCACCAGTGAGTTGGACACCATGGTGCTGAGCGCGACCGTCTCGACGATGATCATGCTGGTGCCCGCGCTGATGCCGCCGATGAACACGAGCAGCGCGAGCACCTGCGGGCCTTCGGCCATCGGCAGGGCCAGCACATACGTGTCGGCGTCGACGGACTTCCCGAACTGCAGCAGCCCCCCGGCCGCGATGGGAAGCACGAAGAAGGTGATCGCGAGCAGATACAGGGGGAAGAGCCACATCGCCCGTTTGAGGTGCCGCTCGTCGACGTTCTCGACGACGATCATCTGCCACTGCCGGGGCAGCAGCAGGATCGCCAGCATGGCGAGCACGTTGAGCCACACCCAGGTGCCGTACGGGGTCTCCCCTCGCAGCGTGAACAGCTGTGTGAGGCCTGCGTCCGCTGCCTGCGTGAACAGGTCACCGAACCCCCCGAACAGCCAGAAGGTCACGAAGACCCCGGCCGAGAGGAACATCACGAGCTTCACCACGGACTCGAACGCGATGGCGGCCACGATGCCTTCGTGGCGTTCGGTGGTGTCCAGGTGACGGGTGCCGAAGAGGATCGTGAACGCGGCGAGCAGCATCGCCACGTAGAAGCCGGTGTCCTGGAAGAGCGGGACGGTGCCCAGCTCCGAGGTCGAGGTGATGGCGGGGTGCCGACGAAGGATCTCGAAGGTGTTGGAAATCGCCTTGAGCTGCAGCGAGATGTAGGGAACGATCCCCACCACAGCGATGATCGTCACCAGGCCGCCCAGCGCGACGCTCTTGCCGTAGCGGGCGGAGACGAAGTCGGCCAGTGAAGTGATCCGGAGCCCTCGGCTGATCCGGATGATTCTGCGCAACACCAGCCAGCCCAGCGCGAACATCAGCATCGGCCCGAGGTACACCGACAGGAAGCCGACGCCGGACGTGGCGGCCGTCCCCACGTTGCCGTAGAAGCCCCACGCGGTCTCGTACACCGCGAGGGACAACGCGTAGACGGTGGCGTTGTTGATCAGGCTCCGGCCGGCGTCCGCCCGACGGTCGGCGTAGAAGGCCACGCCGAAGAGCAGACCGAGGTATCCCACCGATGCAGCGACGATGACCCAGGTCTGGAGCACGGCGCTACCTCGATCTGCCGCCGATGACGGCGACCAGACCGATCAGGATCGCCCAGACGAGAAAGAGGTAGACCCACAGAACCGGCACGCCGAAGACCTGGGCCACGCGGTCGAACCGCGCCAGCAAGGGCGGCACGATCAGCACGAACCCCAGCACCGCAACGGCCGCAAGGCGCCCCGTGAGCTGCTCATCGTCGGGGCGACCCCGCCGCGGCGGCTGCCTCCGCATCCTCAATGTCACGCCTTGCCACCGCCCTGGTCCGGCTGTCCGAACTGCCCGCTGGCACTCCGCTGTCCACACTGGCCCATCCGGCCGCGCTCCGCCGGAGGTCGCCACGCTACGGGGCAGACCTCGGCGGGGGCGGCACTAGATCGGCACGATGTCCGGTGCGCCGAGACGCGCCGCGTCGGCCGTCTGGTCGTCCGGCTGGCGCTGCGACTCACGCTCGGCCTCCACCCGCTTCTCGTAGTGCTCGACCTCCTTCTCGATCTGGTCCTTGTCCCAGCCCAGCACGGGGGCGATCAGCTCGGCCGCCTCCCGTGCGCTGCGCGTGCCCCGGTCGAAGGTCTCGATCGAGATCCGGGTCCTGCGGGTCAGGACGTCGTCCAGGTGCCGGGCGCCCTCGTGCGACGCGGCATAGACGACCTCGGCGCGCAGATAGTCGTCGGCGGCGCCCAGCGGCTCTCCCAGCGACGGATCGCGCGCGATCAGCTCCAGCAGTTCCTCGGTCAGGGACCCGTACCGGTTGAGCAGATGCTCCACGCGTGCCACGTGCAGGCCCGTACGAGCGGCGATGCGCGCCCGCGCGTTCCACAGGGCCCGATAGCCCTCGGCGCCGATCAGCGCGATGTCCTCCGTCACGCAGTCCGCGACGCGTTGGTCCAGTCCGTGCAGGGCGGCGTCGACCGCGTCCTTGGCCATCACGCGGTACGTCGTGTACTTGCCGCCGGCGACCACCACGAGCCCCGGCACCGGGTGGGCGACCGTGTGCTCGCGCGAGAGCTTGCTGGTGGCCTCCGACTCACCGGCGAGCAGCGGGCGCAGCCCGGCGTACACACCCTCGACGTCGTCCCGGGTCAGCGGTACGGCGAGCACCGAGTTGACGTGCTCCAGCAGATAGTCGATGTCGGCGCTGGACGCGGCGGGGTGCGCCTTGTCCAGATCCCAGTCGGTGTCGGTCGTACCGACGATCCAGTGCCGGCCCCACGGGATGACGAAGAGCACGCTCTTCTCGGTACGCAGGATCAGCCCGGTCGTGGAGTGGATCCTGTCCTTCGGCACGACCAGATGGATGCCCTTGGACGCCCGTACGTGGAACTGGCCGCGCTCGCCGATCAGCGCCTGGGTGTCGTCGGTCCACACCCCGGTCGCGTTGACGATCTGCTTGGCGCGGATCTCGTACTCGCCGCCGCCCTCCACGTCCTGGACGCGGGCGCCGACGACGCGCTCGCCCTCGCGGAGGAAGCCGATGACGCGGGCGCGGTTGGCGGCCTCGGCGCCGTAGGCGACCGCGGTGCGGACGAGCGTGGCGACGTAGCGTGCGTCGTCCATCTGGGCGTCGTAGTACTGCAGGGCACCGACGAGCGAGTCCCGCTTCAGGCATGGAGCGACGCGCAGCGCGTGCTTGCGGGTGAGGTGCCGGTGGAGGGGCAGGCCCCGGCCGTGGCCCGAGGAGACGGACATGGTGTCGTAGAGCGCCACACCGGACCCCGCGTACCAGCGCTCCCACCCCTGGTGCTGCAGCGGGTAGAGGAACGGGACCGGCTTGACCAGGTGTGGAGCGAGTCGCTCCAGCAGCAGTCCGCGCTCCTTGAGGGCCTCGCGCACCAGCGCGAAGTCGAGCATCTCCAGATATCGCAGCCCGCCGTGGATGAGCTTGCTCGAGCGGCTGGAGGTGCCGGACGCCCAGTCGCGCGCCTCGACAATCCCGGTCGACAGGCCGCGGGTGGCCGCGTCCAGCGCCGTGCCCGCGCCGACGACGCCCGCGCCCACGACCAGAATGTCCAGCTCGCGTTCCGCCATACGAGCGAGTGCCTCACCGCGCTCGGCCGGTCCCAGTGTCGCTGTCCTCACCGCTGCCTCCCGTCGTGTCCGGGTCGCTCTTTCCCCGTCCAGGGATTCTCACCGCGCCACAGGCCCGCAATCTCCGAGCGCCCCGCGGCGGCAACACCCGATGCGTCCACCATCAGCCAATACTCAATATCAGTCATATGTGTGCTTAGCCTTACATAGCGCCTCAGGAAGATCGTCTCGGGAAGGACGGCCACCAGCCATGCCCGCGGACCTCGCCGTCATCGGACTCGGCCACCTCGGCCTCCCCCTCGCCCAGGCGGCCACCGCCGCGGGCATCTCCACCATCGGCTACGACCCCGACGAACACGCCATCGCCGAGTTGCGCGCGGGCCGCCCCCCGGTGGACGGCTCGCTCGCCGCGGCCGATGTCCGCCGGATGCTGGCCGGTGGCTTCCGCGCCACCACGGACCCGGCCGAGCTGGGCCGGGTCCGCACCGCCGTGATCTGTGCCCCCACACCGGCCGGCGAGGACGGGGCCCTGGACCTGTCCGCCGTCGGCGAAGCGGCCCGCGTGCTGGCGCAATGGCTGCGGCCGCACGCCACGGTGCTGCTGGAGTCCGCCGCGTACCCCGGCACCACCGAGGAGTACCTCCTCCCGATCCTGGAGCGGGGCTCCGGGCTGCGCGGCGGGCGTGACTTCCACCTCGCCTACGCGCCCAGCCGCCTCGACCCCGGCAACCGCCGCTACGGCCACACGAACACCCCGAAGGTCATCGGCGGCCTCACCCCCGCCTGCACGGAGGCGGCCGCCGCGTTCTACGGGCGGATCACCGACCGCGTCGTACGGGCGCGCGGACTGCGCGAGGCCGAGGTCGTCCAGGTTCTGGAGACCAACTACCGGCACGTCAACATTGCCTTCGCCAACGAGATGGCAGTCCTCTGCCACGACATCGGCGTCGACGTGTGGGACGTGGTGCGCTGCGCCGAGACCAAACCTTTCGGCTTCCAGGCCTTCCGCCCGGGGCCCGGTGTCGGCGGACGCGGCGTCGCGCTCGGCCCGGGCCGCCTTTCGCGGAAGGGGCAGGGCCCCGGCCACCCGCTGCGGATGGTGGAACTGGCGCAGGAGGTCAACGACGGCATGCCGCGCTACGTCATCCACCGCTGCGCGGCCCTGCTCAACGAACACGGGAAGTCGGCGCGCGGCGCCCGCATCCTGCTGCTCGGAGTCACGTACAAGCCCGATGTCGCCGACCAAGAGGGCTCGCCCGCGCGCGAGATCGCCACCCGGCTGATGGAGATGGGCGCCCAGCTCAGCTACCACGACCCGTTCGTGCACCAGTGGAGCGTCTTGGGACGGCAGGTGCCGCGCGCCGACGCCCTGTACGAGGCCGCGGCGGCCGCCGATCTGACGGTGCTGCTCCAGCACCACCGCACGTACGACCTCCAAGGGCTCGCCGTGAAGGCCCAGTTGCTCCTCGATACGCGCGGTGCGACGCCCGTGGGTGCCGCCCACCGGCTGTGACGCCCTATGGCCCTGCGCTCACCCGGCGCTGACGCGTACGGGCCGGCCGGTGCCGGCGTTCCGGACGGACCAGCCGGCAGCGGGAGTTGCACCGGAGATGAGCGAGTCCTCGAAGCGTGCGGGGGTCGGCGTCGCCGCGGGCGCGGGGGCGTCCCTGTCCGGCGCCCTGCTGCTGGGGGCACTTCAGGGCGCGGCCTGCCCCGCGGGACCCGAACTCGGCTACTGGGCACTGGGCATCGGCCTGCTCGTCGGTGCCGTCCTGGGCAAGCTGGGCGGCCGCGGCCGGGCCGTTGCCCTGTACGGCGTCCCACTGGCCACGGCCGGTGTCGCAGTGGCCCAAGTCCTTGCCGCCAGGATGCAAGTGGAGCCGGGCGGGGCGATCGTCCGGCACCTCGGCCCCGCCCTGGACTACTGGCTCGGCGAGATCCTCGGCAAGAACGATGTCGCCTTCTACACGGTGGCCGCGCTGGAGGGCTATCTGGTGGCCCAACGGGTCGCGGAATAGGGGTGGTTGACTGCTCGGGCACTCCGGTGCGCCGCGGTCACGGCCTCAGCGTGACGGCGGCCGCCGCTCCGCGTAACCGCGGCCGTCGCTCCGCGTAACGGCGACCGCGCGCTCACGTGACAACCTTGTCACGGACCGTAGAAAGTCGTTGCCCCGTTGTCGGCGCCAACTGCTAGCCTTCTGGCCGAAATTGAGTCAACCGCACTCCTGTGCGATACGTCCGCTTCGACGTGTCCGCTCACGGAGGCGGTATCCACGACACCTTCACATCGGGGGACAGCACATGAGCCAGCCTTGGCAGCCGCAGTCGCAGCCTCAGCCCGGAAACCCCTTCGCCGGAGGGCAGCCCGGCGGCGCCTACCCCCCGCCCCCCGCACCCGCCCGTCGGGGCAACGTCGGCCTGGCCGTGGTGCTCGGCATCGTGGCCGCCCTCGTCGCGGCCGGTATCTACGCGGGCGTTCTGTACGCCACGTTCGACGAGGACAAGGGCGAAGTCACGCAGATCGGCTACCTCGCGGTCGGTGTGGGCGCGCTCATCGGCTTCGCCCTGGGCAGGTTCGGTGGCAACAACGTGGCCCTGCAGGTCCTCGGTGCCGTCCTCGGCGTCACGGCCGTGGTCCTCGGTGAGCTCTACGGCTACGCCCTGGTCACCGCCGAGTACGTCCCCGGCGCGCCGTCCGCCACCGAGATCTTCTTCGACAACTTCGACCGCCTCTTCGACGGCTGGAAGGAAGACCTGAACGGCATCAGCTACCTCTTCTTCGCCCTCGCCGCCGCGGCAGGCTTCAGCGTCACCAAGAAGACCGGCAGCTGACATCGGGTGCTGTGCGCCGCTCCGCGCCCCGCGTGTCCCAGCGCACGATCCACCAGGCGCGAGGCACGTACGAACGCGCCCCGACCGCCGTGCGGCCGGGGCCGTTCGCCTGTTCCGGTGCACCGCCTGTGACGGCGGCAGCGACGAGCGGCGTCAGCGCTTGGTGTGGTGGGCCGAGGGAGCCACCGTGACCTCGACGCGCTGGAACTCCTTCAGGTCGCTGTAGCCGGTGGTGGCCATGGCGCGGCGCAGCGCGCCGAAGAAGTTCATCGAACCGTCCGGGGTGTGCGAGGGGCCCAGCAGGACCTCCTCGGTCGTACCGACCGCGCCGAGGTTCATCCGCTTGCCGCGCGGCACCTCGTCGTGGACCGCTTCCATGCCCCAGTGGTGCCCCCGCCCCGGCGCGTCCGTCGCACGGGCCAGCGGCGAGCCCATCATCACCGCATCCGCGCCGCAGGCGATGGCCTTGGGCAGGTCGCCGGACCAGCCGACACCGCCGTCGGCGATGACGTGCACATAGCGGCCGCCGGACTCGTCCATGTAGTCCCGGCGCGCCGCCGCGACGTCCGCCACCGCGGTCGCCATCGGCACCTGAATGCCCAGCACATTACGGGTGGTGTGCGCGGCGCCGCCGCCGAAGCCGACGAGGACGCCCGCGGCGCCGGTGCGCATGAGGTGGAGGGCCGCGGTGTACGTGGCACAGCCGCCGACGATCACCGGCACGTCCAGCTCGTAGATGAACTGCTTGAGGTTGAGGGGCTCGGCGGCACCGGAGACGTGCTCGGCCGAGACCGTCGTACCGCGGATGACGAAGATGTCGACGCCCGCGTCCACCACGGCCTTGGAGAACTGAGCGGTGCGCTGCGGCGACAGCGCCGCGGCGGTCACCACGCCCGAGTCGCGCACCTCCTTGATGCGCTGCCCGATCAACTCCTCCTTGATCGGGGAGGAGTAGACCTCCTGCATACGGCGGGTGGCGGTGCGCTCGTCCAACTCGGCGATCTCGACGAGCAGCGGCTCGGGGTCCTCGTACCGGGTCCACAGGCCCTCGAGGTTGAGGACGCCGAGACCGCCGAGTTCGCCAATGCGGATCGCGGTCTGCGGGGAGACGACCGAGTCCATGGGAGCCGTCAGGAACGGCAGCTCGAAGCGGTAGGCGTCGATCTGCCAGGCGATCGAGACCTCCTTCGGGTCGCGCGTACGCCGGCTCGGGACGACGGCGATGTCGTCGAACGCGTACGCCCTGCGGCCGCGCTTGCCGCGCCCGATCTCGATCTCAGTCACGTGTCTGGCCTTTCCCTCAACGTCTGCGCTCACCAGTATCCCCGACGGCCGCCGCCCGGGACCGGCAGGCGCCCGTGGTCCGGACCGCCGGCCCGACCGCGGGCCCGGAGCACCACGAGGCGCTGCGCGCGGATGAGCGGACGCGCGGGGGCCCGTCGGCGGAATTGCGGAAGGCGCGGTACGGGTGGTGCCGTGGTACGTGCCGCGCCGCGCCAACCGCCCTAGCGGCGCGAGTAGTTCGGCGCTTCCGTCGTCATCCGGATGTCGTGCGGGTGGCTTTCCTTGAGCCCGGCCGCCGTGATCCGCACGAAGCGGCCCTTCTCCTTCAGCTCCGCGACATCGGCCGAGCCGACGTAGCCCATCGAGGCACGGAGACCGCCCACGAGCTGGTGCGCGACGGAGGACAGCGGGCCACGGTACGGCACCTGGCCCTCGATGCCCTCGGGGACGAGCTTGTCCTCGGAGAGGACATTGTCCTGGAAGTAGCGGTCCTTGGAGTACGAGCGGGCCTGTCCGCGCGACTGCATCGCACCCAGCGAGCCCATGCCCCGGTACGACTTGAACTGCTTGCCGTTGATGAACACCATCTCGCCCGGCGACTCCTCGCACCCGGCCAGCAGCGAGCCCAGCATGACCGTGTCGGCACCGGCCGCGATGGCCTTCGCGATGTCGCCGCTGTACTGGAGGCCGCCGTCGCCGATCAGCGGGATGCCCGCCGGGCCGCAGGCGCGGGCGGCCTCGTGGATGGCGGTCACCTGGGGCACGCCGATGCCGGCCACGACCCGGGTCGTACAGATGGAGCCCGGACCGACGCCGACCTTCACGCCGTCGACGCCGGCGTCGATCAGCGCCTGCGCACCGTCGCGGGTGGCGACGTTGCCGCCGACGATGTCCACGGTGATGTTGGACTTGAGCTTGGCGACCATGTCGAGAATGCCGCGGCTGTGGCCATGTGCGCTGTCCACCACGAGGAAGTCCGCACCGGCCTCGACCAGCGCCTGTGCACGGTCGTACGCTTCGTCGCCGACGCCGACCGCGGCGCCGACGATCAGCCGGCCGTCTGCGTCCTTCGCCGCGTTCGGGTACTTCTCGGCCTTGACGAAGTCCTTGACCGTGATCAGGCCCTTGAGCACCCCGCGGTCGTCCACCAGCGGCAGTTTCTCGATCTTGTGACGGCGCAGCAGTTCCATCGCGTCGTCGCCGGAGATCCCGACCTTGCCGGTCACCAGCGGCATCGGGGTCATGACCTCACGTACCTGCCGGCTGCGGTCGAGTTCGAAGGCCATGTCGCGATTGGTGACGATGCCGCGCAGCTTGCCCTCGTCGTCGGTCACCGGGACACCGCTGATCCGGAACTTGGCGCAGAGCGCGTCGGCCTCGCGCAGCGTCGCGTCCGGACGCACGGTGATCGGGTCCGACACCATCCCGGACTCGGACCGCTTCACCAGGTCGACCTGGTTGGCCTGGTCCTCGATGGACAGGTTGCGGTGCAGCACGCCCGCGCCGCCCTGACGGGCCATGGCGATCGCCATCCGGGCCTCGGTCACCTTGTCCATGGCGGCGGAGACCAACGGAACGTTGAGCCGCACATTCCGCGATACGCGCGACGAGGTGTCGACCGTGTTCGGGAGCACCTCCGACGCACCCGGAAGCAGCAGCACGTCGTCGTATGTCAGCCCGATCATGGCGAACTTCTCGGGCGTTCCGTCGACGTTGTCAGTCATGACACCTTCCCAGTGCTCTTGCCCGGCGCGGACTCCCATGCTAACGGGCTCGATGTGCCCGGGATTCCGCCCCCGAATCCCCACGGGGGAGGTATCGGTCACCCGGGGATCCGGGTCACCGGCGACGCATCGCGCCGGTCACTGCTCCGCCAGTGCCCGCAACCTGCTGAGTGCCCGGTGCTGGGCCACCCGGACGGCCCCCGGTGACATGCCCAGCATCTGGCCGGTTTCCTCCGCGGTCAGCCCCACCGCGACCCGCAGCAGCACCAGCTCCCGCTGCATCTCGGGCAGGCTGGCCAGCAGCTTCCGCGCCCACTCCGCGTCGCTGCTGAGGAGGGCACGCTCCTCGGGTCCGAGGGAATCGTCGGGCCGCTCCGGCATCTCGTCGGAGGGCACCGCCGTGCTCCCGGGCCCGCGCATGGCCGCCCGCTGCAGATCCGCGACCTTGTGCGCGGCGATCGCGAAGACGAACGCCTCGAAGGGGCGGCCGGTGTCCCGATAACGCGGCAGCGCGCACAGCACCGCCAGGCACACCTCCTGGGCGAGGTCGTCCACGAAGTGCCGGGCGTCGCCCGGCAGCCGGGACAGCCTCGTGCGGCAGTACCGCAGGGCGAGCGGGTGTACGTGGGCCAGCAGATCGTGTGTGGCCCGCTCGTCGCCCTCGACCGCGCGATGGACGAGATCACCGATGCCCCCGGGGCCTCCGGCCATGGGGGACCCAACGGTCTCGTCGTCGCGCATCGGTCCATGGTGCCTTGCTGCATGGCGCTGCGTTGCACCGCGCCCGCGGTTGTGCATCGAAGCGTTATGAGTGGGTGCGCCGGTTGTCACGTCCTGCGCCCTCCCCCCGACCGAGCCTTCCCCGAGGAATCCATACCTTCAAGGATGCGGCAGAGCCCGCGAAACGTTGACATCGCGTTGGTCACTGCTCCGTCCGCCCCACCGAAGCGCCTGTCACCCCGCCCGCGAAACCGCGGGCGGGGACCGGCGTTCCCCCGCTACGAACCACCCGGCACGGCCTCAGCGAACCAGGCCCCAGCGGAAACCGAGCGCGACGGCGTGCGCGCGGTCCGAGGCGCCGAGCTTCTTGAAGAGCCGACGGGCGTGTGTCTTGACGGTGTCCTCGGAGAGGAAGAGCTCACGCCCGATCTCCGCGTTGGAGCGGCCGTGACTCATGCCCTCCAGCACCTGGATCTCGCGGGCGGTGAGCGTCGGAGCGGCGCCCATCTCGGCGGACCGCAGCCGGCGCGGGGCCAGCCGCCACGTGGGGTCGGCGAGTGCCTGCGTCACGGTGGCCCGCAGCTCCGCACGCGAGGCGTCCTTGTGCAGATAGCCACGCGCCCCGGCGGCCACGGCCAGCGCCACACCGTCGAGATCCTCGGCGACGGTGAGCATGATGATCCGGGCGCCGGGGTCGGCGGAGAGGAGCCGGCGCACGGTCTCGACACCACCGAGACCGGGCATCCGGACATCCATGAGAATCAGGTCCGATCGGTCGGCTCCCCAGCGGCGGAGGACTTCCTCGCCGTTGGCGGCCGTCGTCACACGCTCGACGCCGGGCACGGTTGCGACCGCGCGGCGAAGCGCTTCTCGGGCAAGCGGGGAGTCGTCGCAGACGAGGA
Organism: Streptomyces sp. NPDC051776; assembly: GCF_040681345.1. NCBI lineage: Bacteria > Bacillati > Actinomycetota > Actinomycetes > Kitasatosporales > Streptomycetaceae > Streptomyces > Streptomyces sp. NPDC051776. The sequence goes on from NZ_JBFAYQ010000011.1 coordinate 69,938, forward strand.
CGGATGTCATGGCCGTCCTCCGCAGCTGATGCGCGTCACCTTGAGCCTCCAGGCTGGTACGTATCGTCACCTCAGCGATTGACAGCCTCGGACACCTGCCCGAGTGCTTGTCCCGTCAACCGCCTCCGCACTCTCAACGACGGTCACCCGAAAGAGTTACGGGGTTCGGCGGCGTCCTTCAATACTCTACGTGAGGGTGCTGTCACGCGGCCGCTGCGGTGCGTGAGCGCTGGTCAGAGGCCTGGATCGGGCACCCCTCCGGATGGACTATGCCCTATTTGGCCGCTTTTCTTCCCATTTACAGGTGTCTGTCGCTAGATTCGCAATGAGTCATATTTACATCTACTTACACAGTTGATGTACGGTCGTGGGCACTTGCTCCACCGGAAAACCTCCGAGGGGATGAGCAATGGCAGACTTCTCCCGCCTTCCCGGCCCCAACGCCGATCTGTGGGACTGGCAGCTCCTGGCCGCATGTCGAGGGGTCGACAGCTCGCTCTTCTTCCACCCGGAAGGCGAGCGGGGAGCGGCCCGCAGCGCGCGAGAGGCCTCCGCCAAAGAGGTCTGCATGCGCTGTCCGGTACGGGCCGAGTGTGCGGCGCACGCACTCACGGTCCGGGAGCCCTACGGCGTATGGGGCGGACTCACCGAGGACGAGCGCGAGGAGCTGATGGGCCGGGCGAGGCACCGCCTGATCGCCACCAGCAGTAACTGACAAAACGTTTCTTCATTTGCGGCACTCGTAACTCTGAGTGACGCTTTGCCATGCCCTGCGCGGTCCGTCCGTGACTGCCCGGCGGCACGACGGCCCGGCCTCTGCTATAGGCCGCTGCTGCCCCCCGTGCGCCGAAGGCCGCCGGCCGTTCCGCCGGGGCCGACACTTCACTCCGGTCGTACGGGGGCGGCCATCCGCGGCCCGACACCGCCGTTCCCCCTGCCATATCCCGGCCGCTTCCCCCGGCCGTGCCCCTGCCGTATCCCCGGGCGTGCCCCCGCCGTACCCTCGGCCGCTTCCCCCGGCCGTGCCCCTGCCGTATCCCCGGGCGTGCCCCCGCCATATCCCCTGCCGTATCCCCGGGCGTGCCCCCGCCGTACCCTCGGCCGCTTCCCCGGAGCGCCTCAGCGGTCGGCCGCGAGCACGAGGCGCTCCAGCATCGCCTCGACCGCCGGCACATGCGCCAGATCCGGCAGCGTGAGCGCCACGACCTCCCGCTCCACCCCCGGCTCCAACTCCACCGTCACCACACCCTTGCCCCGTACGGACTCCAGCGCCAGCGCCGGCAGTGCGGCCACCCCCAGACCAGCCCCCACCAGGCCGATCACCGCCGGGTAGTCATCCGTGGCGAAGTCGATCCGAGGAGTGAAACCGGCGTTTTCGCACACCTCCACCAGATGCCGGCGGCACCGCGGGCAGCCCGCGATCCAGGACTCCCCGGCCAGATCCTCGATGCGGACCCGATCGGCGCCCGCGACCGCGTGCCCCTCCGGCACGACTCCCACCAGCCGGTCCGTGAGCAGGGGCCGTACGACCACGTCGTCCCTCCCCCAGTGCCCTTCGGGGGCCACCCCCGCCGGCACCGCCGCCGGATCGGCGCCCCGCACCCGCGGATAGCGGAAGGCGAGCGCGATCTCGCAGTCCCCGGCCCGCAGCATCTCCACCGAGCGCGGCGGTTCCGCCTCGACCAGCGAGACCTGAATGCCGGGATGGGCGGCGCGCATCTCGGCGAGCGTGGTCGGTACCAGCGTGGAGCTGCCGCTGGGGAAGGAGACCAGCCGTACGCGCCCGGCCCGCAGCCCGGCGATGGCCGCCACCTCCTCCTCGGCGGCGGACAGCCCGGCCAGGATCCCGACCGCGTGCCGGAGCAGCGCCTCACCGGCCTGGGTCAGGCGCATCTCACGCCCAGCGCGGACAAGCAGCGGCGTACCGGCGGACTGCTCGAGCGCCTTCATCTGCTGGCTGACGGCCGGCTGGGTGCAGCCGAGCTCGCGGGCGGCGGCGGAGAAGGAGCCGGCCGCGGCGACCGCGCGCAGCACCCTGAGGTGACGAGCCTCGATCATGGGCCAACCTTAAGCGAGGCTTCGAAGCCGCGGTCGATCATCCCGGGCGGTTCCCGGGCAGGGCGCTTAGCGTTCGGGGCATGCACGTGGTCTCCGTGAACCTCGGCCGCCCGCACTTCGCCGACTACGCCGACGCACCCGGCGGGACAGGAATCGACAAGCGCCCGGCCGACGGGCCCGTACGGGTCGCTGCGCCAGGCCCCAAGGGCACGGCAGGCAGCGCGCTGGCCGGTGACGCGGTCTGCGACCGGCGCCATCACGGCGGGACCGACCAGGCGGTCTACGGCTTCGCGCGCGAGGATCTCGACGCCTGGGGGGCGGAACTCGGCCGGCCGCTGCGCAACGGTGTCTTCGGGGAGAACCTCACCACCACCGGCCTGGACGTGAACGGAGCGAGGATCGGCGAGCTCTGGCGGATCGGCCCCGGCCTGCTCCTGGAGGTGTGCGGGGCGCGCATCCCGTGCCGCACCTTCGCGGGGTGGCTCGGCGAGACGGACTGGCTGAAGCGGTTCACGCGGCGGGCGGCCCCGGGCGCGTATCTGCGGGTGATCGAACCGGGCGAGATCCGGGCCGGGGATCCGATCACGATCGTCCACCGCCCGGACCACGAGGTCAGCGTCTCGTTCCTGTTCCGCGCGCTGACCCTGGAACCGGAGCTGCTCCCCCGTGTTCTCGCCGCCGGGGACGCGCTTGACCCGGAGGCCCGCGAGACCGCGGTGAAGCGCTCGTCTCGGGGCCCGGGCAGGACCTGATCCCGGGGCCCGGGGCGCGCTAGCGTTCGCGCATGACGACTGCACTGATTACGGGAGCGACCGCAGGGATCGGGGCCGCGTTCGCGCGGCGGCTGGCGGCCGACGGTCACAACCTCGTTTCGGTGGCCCGTGATGTCGAGCGGCTGCGGGGTCAGGCGACCGAGCTGCACGACCGGCACGGCATCGAGGCCGAGGTGCTGCCCGCCGACCTTTCCAAGAAGGAGGGCATCGCATCCGTCGAGGAGCGTCTCGCGGACCGCAGGCATCCGGTGGATCTGCTCGTCAACAACGCGGGCTTCGGCAACAAGGGCCGTTACCTCGAGGTGACGATGGCGGACGAGCTGCGCATGCTCACAGTTCATTGCGAGGCCGTGCTGCGGCTGACGAGCGCCGCGGCCGAGGGCATGCGCGAGCGCGGCCGGGGCGGGGTGGTGAACGTGGCGTCGGTCGCGGCGTTCGTACCGCGCGGGACGTACGGGGCGAGCAAGGCGTGGGTCGTGCAGTTCACGCAGGGGGCGGCACGGGATCTGGCGGGCTCGGGGGTGCGGCTGATGGCGCTGTGCCCCGGGTTCGTGCGCACCGAGTTCCACGAACGGGCCGGTATGGGCACGGACAACATCCCGGGCTGGATGTGGCTGGACGCGGACAAAGTCGTCACCTCGGCCATGCAGGATCTCGCCCGGGGGAAGACGATCTCGATCCCGGACGCCCGCTACAAGACGCTGCTGGGCCTGGCGAAGCTGGCGCCGCGCGGCGTGCTGGGCGGGATCTCCTCCCGTACGGGCCGGAAGTACGGACCGAGCTGACCGGGCGGGCGGCGGCCTGCCTGACCGGACCTGACCGGCCGGGCCGGACGGGCCGGGCTGACGGACATGGCTGATCGGGCCGGGCCGAGCGGGCCGAACCGACCGGCCAAGGCCACGGCCAATACCAATATTTCGTCACTAAACTGGGCACCAGGCGCTCGTCCCTGGAGGTGCCATGACATTCGTGCAGATCATCGACTGCAAGACGAGCAAGTTCGACGACATGAACCGGCTCATGGATACATGGGCCGAACAGACCAAGGGCAGGCGGACCGCCACCCACGCGATCGTCGGCCGGGACCGCTCGGACGACGATCACTACGTGGAGATCGTCGAGTTCCCCTCGTACGAGGACGCGATGAGGAACTCCAGCCTGCCGGAGACGGACCGGACCTTCCAGGAGATGGTGGCGCTCTGCGATGAGCTGCCCGTCTTCACCGACCTGGAGGTGGTACGGGAGGACGAGCTCAACAAGGCCACCGTCCGCCGGTTCTTCGTCGAGGTCGCCACCGCCGGCAACCTCGACGCGATCGACGAACTCTTCGCATGGGACTACGTCGATCACGACGTCATGAAAGAGCAGGACGCCACGGTCGGCTCGGACGTCATCCGCCAGGACGTGGCGGAGTGGCGGCAGGCCTTCGCCTTCGACTTCACGCTCGAGAGCCAGCTCGCCGAGGGCGAAGAGGTCGCGACGCGCTGGACCTGGCGCGGTACGCACCGCGGGGAGTTCCTGGGCATCCCGCCCACCGGCAAGGAGTGCGTGATGACGGGGGTCACCGTCTTCCGGCTGCGGGAGGGCAGGATCGAGGAAGGCTGGTGGCAGTTCGACATCCTGAGCCTGCTGCGTCAGCTGGACGCCGTCGAAATGTAGGCGCGGCGCCTCCCGGCGGTGCGGCGCCCCGGTCCACGGTCCGCCGGTGGTGGACCGTGGACATCATGGGCCGACGGACGCGGATGACCGGATGACGGCACGGCCGAGGCCCGGTGCTCCCGCGACGGGAACACCGGGCCTCGGTGCGTACGAGCTTCGCGTACGGGTCAGTGCGCGTGGCCGTGACCGCCGTGCGCGGCCTCGGCCGGCTCCTCTTCCTTCTTCTCCACCACGAGGGTCTCGGTGGTGAGCAGGAGGGAAGCGATGGACGCGGCGTTCTCCAGCGCGGAGCGGGTGACCTTGACCGGGTCGATGACGCCGGCCTTGACCAGGTCGCCGTACTCACTGGTCGCGGCGTTGAAGCCGTGGCCCTTCTCCAGCTCGGCGACCTTCGAGGTGATCACGTAGCCCTCGAGGCCGGAGTTCTCGGCGATCCAGCGCAGCGGCTCGACGACGGCGCGACGCACGACGGCGACACCGGTGGCCTCGTCGCCCTCCTTGCCCAGCGAGCCCTCGAGAACCTTGCCGGCGTGGACGAGCGCGGAGCCACCACCGGAGACGATGCCCTCCTCGACCGCGGCACGGGTCGCGGAGATGGCGTCCTCCAGGCGGTGCTTCTTCTCCTTGAGCTCGACCTCGGTCGCGGCGCCGACCTTGATCACGCAAACGCCGCCGGCCAGCTTCGCGAGGCGCTCCTGGAGCTTCTCGCGGTCCCAGTCGGAGTCCGTGGCCTCGATCTCGGCCTTGATCTGGGAGATCCGGCCCTCGACGTCCTCGCGCTTGCCGGCGCCGTCGACGATCGTGGTGTCGTCCTTGGTGACGGTCACGCGGCGGGCGGAGCCCAGGACCTCGAGGCCGACCTGGTCGAGCTTGAGGCCGACCTCCTCGGCGACGACGGTGCCGCCGGTGAGGGTGGCGATGTCGCCGAGCATGGCCTTGCGGCGGTCGCCGAAGCCGGGCGCCTTGACGGCGACTGCGTTGAAGGTGCCGCGGATCTTGTTGACGACGAGGGTGGAGAGCGCCTCGCCCTCGACATCCTCGGCGATGATCAGCAGCGGCTTGGAGCCACCGGACTGGATGACCTTCTCCAGCAGCGGAAGCAGGTCGGCGATCGCCGCGATCTTGCCCTGGTGGATCAGGATGTACGGGTCGTCGAGGACGGCCTCCATACGCTCCTGGTCGGTGACGAAGTACGGGGAAAGGTAGCCCTTGTCGAAGGCCATGCCCTCGGTGAAGTCCAGCTCCAGACCGAAGGTGTTGGACTCCTCGACGGTGATGACACCGTCCTTGCCGACCTTGTCCATCGCCTCGGCGATCAGCTCGCCGACCTGCTTGTCCTGGGCGGACAGCGCGGCCACGGCGGCGATGTCGGACTTCTCGTCGATCGGGCGGGCGGTGGCGAGCAGTTCCTCGGAGATGGCCTTGACGGCGGCGTCGATGCCCTTCTTCAGGGCGGCCGGGGAGGCACCGGCGGCGACGTTGCGCAGTCCCTCTCGGACCAGCGCCTGCGCCAGTACGGTCGCGGTGGTGGTGCCGTCACCCGCGATGTCGTTGGTCTTGGTCGCCACCTCCTTGACGAGCTGGACGCCCAGGTTCTCGTACGGGTCCTCCGCCTCGACCTCACGCGCGATGGTCACACCGTCGTTGGTGATGGTGGGGGCGCCGAACTTCTTGTCGATGACGACATTGCGGCCCTTGGGGCCGATGGTCACCTTCACGGTGTCGGCGAGCTTGTTGACGCCGCGCTCGAGGGCGCGACGGGCGTCCTCGTCGAACTTCAGGATCTTCGCCATGGTTGCGTATGTCCTCTCGAAGAGCTGCGCCCCGGGCGCCCGGTTGTTCAGACACGGGAGGCCGGGGCGCAGATCACAAACGTGGGTGAATTACTTCTCGACGATCGCGAGAACGTCGCGAGCCGAGAGGACGAGGTACTCCTCGCCGCTGTACTTCACCTCGGTGCCGCCGTACTTGCTGTAGAGCACGACATCGCCGACCTTGACGTCGAGCGGAATGCGGTTGCCCTCCTCGAAGCGACCCGGGCCCACGGCCAGGACGACGCCCTCCTGGGGCTTCTCCTTGGCGGTGTCCGGGATGACCAGGCCAGAGGCTGTGGTCTGCTCGGCGTCCAGCGGCTGGACCACAATGCGGTCCTCGAGCGGCTTGATGGCAACCTTGGTGCTGGCGGTCGTCACGATCCGACCTCCCCCTTCGGAGATCTCACGGGGTTGACTGTCTGAGGTGGCGACCTGGTAGATCCGTCGTCGCGGGTGCCGGATCTGCCCGTCGCTGTGTAGCTGGCACTCCCTGGTGGAGAGTGCCAAGCCGAGACTATGACGGCGTTAGCACTCAGTCAACTAGAGTGCCAGCGAGCTGCCGGGCACCCCCACCTGCGCCTGAGCAAGGCACGGGTCCCGATCACGCTGCCCGAGCTGGCCCTGGGCCGTCTTCCCCCCTGATCAGACCCCGGAAGAGCCTATCGACCGCCGGCCGCGTGCGGGTCCGTCTGCTCGACATCGTGTGCGCGTACACGCCGACTGTCAGAGCCGGGTCGGCGTGTCCCAGGTACTCGCTCACGGCCGGAGGCTCGCGCCTGCGTCGAGGAGCACGCCAGGCGTGGAAGGGGCGTGAGCGCGTGGGGCACGGCGAAGGGCCGTACCCGAACTGCTGCTTGTGGTACAGGCCCTTCGCCCGATGTCCCGCTCCACTGGAGCCCCGAGCCGGGTTTCACCCGACGAGGCCATTCGCGGTCCCCGCGCTCTGCCTGCTCGCGCCCGGCGCCCCGCACCGAATCCGCGGCACCGGCCAGCGTGGAACGGCCGCTGAGCCGGGGGCGGTTACCGGTAGACCGTGGCGATGTTGGTGGAACGGTCGGCGGCGGTGCAGTGGGTTTCTGTGCGGCTGTTGGTAGTGGTGAGGGTGAGGTTGTTCGGGTTGTTACAGCTGTTGTTCTGCCGGCCTTCCTGAGCGATGTTCTGCTGGAAGAGGTCGGTAGTGGATGAGCCGCCCTTCGGCCTTGGCTCCTCCGCGGATGTCCGCGGTGTGGAGGTTGGTGGAGCCGTCCACCGTCCTGCAGCCCACCTGCGACCGGCTGCCGCTCAAGGGCGTGGCGACGGGTGGGAGGTTGGGGTTGTTGCAGAGGTTGTTCTGCCGGCCTTCCTGGGCGATGTTCTGCTGGTTCACATCTGCGTCCAGGCCTGCGCTGCCGCCTTCGGCTCGGGCGCCGCCGCCCTTGATGAAGGTTTTGCGGTTGAAGGAGATGTCCTTGTCCCAGCAACGCGTTCCGATCTGGCTCCCCCTCACTGAGAGGGGCGCGTCGCTGTTGAGGTTGTTGCAGGTGTTGTTCTGGCGGCCTTCCTGGGCGATGTTCTGCTGAACCACGCTGCCGGTACTGGAGCCGCCTTCGGCTCGGACGCCACCGCCCTCGATACGGGTCTGCTTGCTGAACGAGCCGTCCTTGTTGCCGCAACGACCCTCTACCCGGCCCCCGGTCACAGTAAGGGTGCCAAAACGCTCGTTGCGGTTGTTGCAGGTGTTGTTCTGCCGGCCTTCCTGGGCGATGTTCTGCTGAACCACGCTGCCGGTACTGGAGCCGCCTTCGGCTCGGACGCCACCGCCCTCGATACGGGTGTGCTTGCTGAAGGAGTGGTCCTTGTTCCCGCAGCGACTCGACTCCCCGCCACCACCGAGCAGGATCGTCCCGGCAAAGTCGGGGTTGCCGCAGCTGTTGTTCTGCCGGCCCTCCTGGGCGATGTTCTGCTCGGTCACGTCGCCGATCGTGCTGGAGCCGCCTTCGGCTCGGACGCCACCGCCCTCGATACGGGTGTGCTTGCTGAAGGAGTGGTCCTTGTTCCCGCAGCGACTCGACTCCCCGCCACCACCGAGCAGGGTCGTCCCGGCAAAGTCGGGGTTGCCGCAGCTGTTGTTCTGCCGGCCCTCCTGGGCGATGTTCTGCTCGGTCACGTCGCCGATCGTGCTGGAGCCGCCTTCGGCTCGAACGCCACCGCCCTTGATACGGGTGTGCTTGCTGAAGGAGAGGTCCTTGTTCCCGCAGCGGCTCGACTCCCGACCCCCCGTCACCGCGAGGATCTCGTGGTTGGAGTTGTCGCAGGTGTTGTTCTGCCTGCCCTCCTGGGCGATGTTCTGCTGGACCACGGCGGCGCTTGTACTGGAGCCGCCTTCGGCCCGCGCCCCGCCGCCCTTGAACAGGGACTTGTGGTTGAACGATCCGTCCTTGTTCCCGCAGTGGCTCGTCTCCCGGCCGGCGTCCAGGTCAGCATTGGGGAAGTTGGGGTTGTTGCAGGTGTTGTTCTGCCGGCCGTCCTGAGCAATGTTCTGCTGTTCCACGAAGGCGCCTGCGCTGCCGCCTTCGGCTCAGGCGCCGCCGCCCTTGATACGGGCGTGCTTGCTGTACGAGCCGTCCTTGTTGCCGCAACGGCCTTCCACCCGGCCCCCGGTCACGTCGAGAGGGAAGGCGCCGCTGGGGTTGTTGCAGGTGTTGTTCTGGCGGCCTTCCTGTGCCGTGTTCTGCTGGCGGAGATTGCCCTCAACGCCGGCACTGGAGCCGCCTTCGGCTCGGGCGCCTCCACCCGTGACGGACGTGTGTTCGGCGAAGGAGAAGTCCCGGTCGAGGCAGAGGCCCTCCACCCGGCTGCCTTCCACGGTGATGTCCGAGTCGTTGGGGTTGTGGCAGTTGTTGTTCTGTCTGCCGCGCTGGGCGGTGTTCTGCTGAGCCAGGCTGAGGGTCGATGTGCCGCCTTCGGCGTGGGCGGGGCCGTTGCGGGTGCGGGAGAACGCGGTCAGGGAACCGTCGGCGGTCGCGCACCGGCCCGCTGCCCGGCTCCCGGTGAGCGTGATCGCATCTTCGGGGGCGGTGTTGGGGTTGTTGCAGTTGTTGTTCTGTCTGGAGGACTGCGCAATGTTCTGCTGGAAGAGGCCCCCGCCAGTGGTGGATCCTCCCTCCGCCCTGGCCTTCGCCTTCCCCTGATCAGGGCCGCTGCCGGCGAATGCCGTCCCGGCTCCCACTGCAGTCCATCCGCTCACCGCCAGGACCAGCATCGTGGCTGTCGCGATCTTGTTCACCCGCATACCAGAGCCCTCCTTGTGCCTCGTCGGTCGGCCGAGCCGTTGCTCCCTCCCTCAACTTCGCTCCGATCCTTCTCGTCATGGGCCCGCTTTGTTCCTCACACCAACAGCCCAGCCCCCCTTTCGGGGCTCCTGAAACGGGACAACTGGAGTCTCGCCCCGCGGCCGGTGGCTCGGACACGACGGCTTTGGTTCTTGGTCGTTCGACCCGTTGAGGGAGTTCTGCCGGAGAGTCCGACAGGGAGCGGCAGGCGCCGATCGCCGGGCGTCGCCGGGGGCCCGCACGGCTGCCCGCGTCGGCCGCACGGACCGGAAACGCGTCCGGCCACCCCGCGCGCCCGGGACGGACAGCCGTGCCTGCAGGACGGCCAGCCTGTCCCGGGGCGGACAGCCGTGCCTGCCCCGACGGTCAGATGTAGTCCTCCAGGCGGGCCAGCGCGAAGCCCTGGGACGTGGCGGCCCGGATCACGCGACGCACCATGTCCGGCATCGTGCCGTCCCATTCCGACTTGCCGCGGAAGTGGGTGAGGATGATGTCACCCGGCCGGAACCGGTGCTCCCCGCCCCCGTATTCGATGCGGCGGGCGAACGCTTCCTGGCTCCACAGCGGTACGACCGTGATGCCGCACGAGCGGGCGGCGCGAAGTGTGTCGCGGTCCCAGTTCCCGTAGGGCGGGCGGAAGATGCGGGGACGTACGCCGAACTCCCGCTCAATGGTGTCCTGCTGGCGGCAGATCTCCTTGCGCTGGCCCCGGTAGGACAGGGTGAGCAGATCCTCGTGGTTGATGGTGTGGTTGTTGATGGCGACGCCGAGGCTCTGGAGTTGCCGGAAGTAGTCGTAGTCGTCACGCACGACGTAGTCGCTGAGGAACGCACTGACCGGGACGCCGAGTTCACGGAGCATGCGGATCAGGCGGGGGTCCTTGTGGACGCCGTCGTCGATCGTCAGGAACACGACGCGGTCGCTGGTGGGGACGCGGGCGATCACGGGCGGCAGGCCGGAAGAGCCGGAGAGGCCGCGGAGTGCGCCGGGGGCGAGTCTGCGCTCGGGCGGGGCGGGCGCGATGAGCGGCGGGACCGAAAGACCCCATCGGTGGGCGAACGCGAGCCTGACCGCTTGGGACCTGGCCGTCTCGCGGGCGGAGAAGGCCAGCGCCGGGTTGGTGCCGAACGGGGAAGCGGAGCCGGGCGTACCGGCGCTCACCCCTGAGGCAGCCCGGCCCACGGAAATGGCAGGGGCACCCGCCGCCCCGGCACCCGCCGCCCCGGCACCCGCCGCCCCGGCGCCGGCGCCCGCCGACGGGTCGCGCTCCGCGTCGTGCGCGGGGACGTCCGCGCCCGCCGGCAGGGCACGCTCACCGGCGTACGGAGCAAGTCCGCGTGCGCCCGCGCGTCCGGGGCCCGCTCCGCCCTCCAGGGCGTACGCCGCCGTCGGTGCCCCTGTCGCGCCGAGGACGGCGGGGCCGGATTCGGGACTCGAACGGTCGCGGGGCGCATGGTCGGGAGGCTGGGCACAGGCGCCGCCGACGGCGCCGATGAGCATGAACACCGCGGCGCCGCGGACGCTGGTGCCCCATCGCCAGAGCTGCCCTTTAGTCCAAATGTGATCTCTTTTTTCATTTTGTCGTACAAGTTGCATAGTGTCGCATCCTGCCAGGGGCACCGGCATCGGGCGCTCCGAAAACGCCGGGCTCGCTGCCCGGTCCACCGCTCGGCCCACATCCGTCCCGCAACGAACCCGGCCCGGTCCGGCCATGCCCCGCCCGCCGCCCCCCGCCGGCTGCCCGTGCTGTGACCTGCGGGCCGTGCCCGTACCGGCCACCGGCACAATGGAGCAGGTGGACGACCTCGACGCCTTCGCCGCCCTGCTCACCGACGAGGGCCGGACGCTCCTCGACGTCCTGCGCGACTACGACCCCGCGCAGGAGCTCGCGACCGCCACCCGCCTCCGCCGCGACCATCCGGCCGAGCTGGTCTCCGCCGCTCTCGGGCAGGCCGGGCTGCGGCGCCGCGCGGCAGCGAAGTTCGGCGCCGCGGACGCGGCCGTCATGTTCTTCACCCCGGACGGCCTCGAGCAAGCGACCCGCACGTCCGTCGCCGCCCACCGCGCGGACCGCTTCGCCGCGCTCGGCGTGCGGCGCGTGGCCGACCTGTGCTGCGGCGTCGGGGGCGACGCGATCGCACTCGCGCGGGCGGGCATCGAGGTGGTCGCCGTCGACCGCTCGCCACTCACCTGTGCGGTCACCCGGGCCAACGCCGAGGCGCTGGGGCTCGCGGACCTCGTCGAGGTGCGCTGCGCGGACGTCACGGAGATCGAACTCGGTGCGTACGATGCGGTGTTCGCGGATCCGGCAAGACGGGGCGTCCACCGGGAGCGAGGCGGCCGGACCGGGCGGATCTTCAACCCCGAGGCGTACTCACCGCCTCTGTCCTGGGCCGTCGAGGCCGCCCGCAAAGCCCCCTTCGCGGCCCTGAAGATCGCGCCCGGCGTACCGCACGAGGCTGTGCCGAAGGACGCGGAGGCCGAGTGGATCTCGGACAGCGGCGATGTGAAGGAGGCGGTGCTGTGGTTCGGGACCGGCACGGCCGGCACCTGCCGTGCCACCCTCCTCCCCGGCCCTCACGACCTGGTCGGCGCCGGCCTCCCCGACCCCGCCGCGGGCCCGGTCGGCCGCTACCTCTACGAGCCGGACGGCGCGGTGATCCGCGCGCACCTGGTGGCGGACGTGGCCGAGCGGCTCGACGGCCGCCTCATCGACCCCACCATCGCCTATGTGACGGCGGACGAGCTGCGCCCCATCCCCTACGCCACCGCGTACGAGATCACGGACGCGCTGCCGTTCAACGTCAAGAAGCTGAAGGCGCTGCTGCGCGAGCGCGAGGTCGGCACGCTCACCGTCAAGAAACGGGGGTCGGCCGTCGAGCCGGAGGAACTCCGCAGGAAGATCAAGCCGCGGGGTCCGAACGCGGCGACCGTCTTCCTCACGCGTGTGGGGGGCGCGCCGGCGATGCTCGTCGGCCGGCCGTCGGCGGCGGACGGCCGCCTCTGAGCGAGCCGGACTTCCCCGACCGGGCGGGCGTCCGGGGAAGTTCCCGTCTGGAAGTTCCCGTCTGGAAGGGGCCGTCTTCAAGTGGCGACATCCGCCCGTAGGGCGGCGGGAGCCAACCTCGGCGGCGGCACTAGGGACCCTCTTGCGCCGGTCCGACGGACTCGAAGCGCCAGCGGTGCACCGTCCGGCGCACCAACTCCTCGCCAGGCTCGGGCAGTTCGGGCAGTTCGGCGTCGTACGGGGCGTCCCACCAGGTGATGACGAGGACACGGTCCCCGGGGGCCGTGAAGGTCTCGCGGCGCAGCGCGGGCGGGTCGAGGGCCTGCCCCCGCACCCAGTCCAGGAGTTCGGGTCCGCGCCCCTCGGCCGCCCTCGCCTCCCACATCAGCGCAACGGTCATCGGCGAACGATCATGAGTGAACGGTCATGAGCAGCGGCCATGAGTGAACGGTCATGAGTAGAGGTTGTCCTTGCTCATCTCGTGGACGTGGTCGTGGCTGTGCCCGCCGGGCGCCGGTACGTGCGTCTGCGTCACCGGGAGCGAGGAGTCCGCGGATAGGTCCCAGGCCGAGGCCGGACGACCGCGGGCCACCATCTCCGCGCCGAGCGCCGCCACCATCGCGCCGTTGTCCGTGCACAGCTTGGGCCGCGGCACGCGGAGCGCGATCCCCGCGTCCTCGCAGCGCCGACCGGCCATCGCGCGGAGGCGGGAGTTGGCGGCGACGCCACCGCCGATCATCAGGTGCTCGACGCCGTTGTCCTTGCACGCCCGTACGGCCTTGCGCGTCAGCACATCCACGACGGCCTCCTGGAAGGACGCGGAGACATCGGCGACCGGTACGTCCTCGCCCGCGTTGCGCTTGGCCTCGATCCAGCGGGCGACGGCGGTCTTCAGGCCGGAGAAGGAGAAGTCGTAGACCGCGTCGCGGGGGCCCGTGAGGCCGCGGGGGAAGGCGATGGCGTCGGGGTCGCCCTCGCGGGCCCAGCGGTCGATGACCGGGCCGCCGGGGAAGCCGAGGTTCAGGACGCGGGCGACCTTGTCGAACGCCTCGCCCGCCGCATCGTCGATCGTCGACCCCAGGGGCCGTACGTCCGTGGTGATGTCGGACGACATCAGGAGGGAGGAGTGACCGCCGGAGACGAGCAGCGCCATCGTCGGCTCGGGCAGCGCCCCGTGCTCGAGCTGATCGACGCAGATGTGCGAGGCGAGGTGGTTCACCCCGTAGAGCGGCTTGCCGAGTGCGTACGCGTACGCCTTGGCCGCCGCGACACCAACGAGCAGCGCGCCGGAGAGCCCGGGGCCCGCCGTGACCGCGATGCCGTCGAGGTCGCTCGCGGCGACGCCCGCGTCCTTCAGGGCCCGCTGGATCGTCGGGACCATCGCCTCCAGGTGGGCGCGGCTGGCGACTTCGGGCACGACGCCGCCGAAGCGCGCGTGCTCGTCGACGCTGGAGGCGACCGCGTCGGCCAGGAGCGTGTGGCCGCGGACGATGCCGACGCCGGTCTCGTCACAGGAGGTCTCGATGCCGAGGACAAGCGGCTCGTCAGCCATCGTTGGTCATTCCCTGTTCGTGTTCGTCCATGGAACCGTGCCCGGTTCCGCCGTGCTCGTCGTCCGCGTCGTGCTCCACACGGCGCATCACCACGGCATCCACATTGCCCGGCTGGTAGTAGTTCGGGCGGAGGCCGATGGGCTCGAAGCCGAAGCGCTCGTAGAGGCGCTGGGCGCGGGTGTTGTCGACCCGCACCTCCAGCAGCACCTCGCGGCACTCGAAGTCGTTCGCGCCGGCGAGCAGGTCGCCGAGAAGGCGGGCGCCGAGTCCCGTGCCCCAGTACGCGCGGGCCGCGGCGATGGTCTGGATGTCTCCGGTGCGGTCGACGGCGGCCAACCCGCCGTAGCCGACGATGGTGCGGCCGGCGGCGGAGACCGCCGACTCGCCCGGCTCGACGCCGCTCTCCCCGTCCGCCCGCCGCCCGTACGCGCTCTCCCCGCGCGCCTCTTCCCCGCAGCCGCCGTACGTCTCCGCCACGATGTAGCGGCGGGTGGCGTTCGGGCCGCGGGCGTGGGCCAGTTCGGACCAGAACAGCCCGCGCGACCAGGCGTCGTCGGGGAACAGCTCGCGCTCCAGGCCCAGCACGGGCTCGATGTCCCACCACCGCATCTCGCGCAGCGTGACCTTCCCGTTCGTCACCTCGGCGTGACCACCTTGTAGTTGGCCGGCACCTGGGCGTCGGGGCGGCGCAGATAGAGAGGCCGGTTCGGCAGGAACTCCCCGCCCGTGGCCATCCTTTCCGCGGCGAGCGCGGCGAGCGCGGCCGCCGACTGCAGCTCGGGCATGCCGTCCGGCACGTCCGTGAAGACCTCGCTGTAGAGACGCGCGCCCGCGCCGACGGCGGGAAGACCCCCGACCATCGCGGCGATGTCGGCAGGACGGTCGACGGAGGGGCCGGAGACGCGGGTGCGGGGGTCGGCGTAACTCGCCCAGTAGACCTCTTTGCGGCGGGCGTCGGTGGCGACGGTGAAAGGTCCTTCGAGACCGGCCTGTCCCGCGGCGTACGCGATGCCGTCCAGGGTGCACAGGCCGTGGACGGGGGCGCCCGTCGCGGCGCCGAAGGCGGCCGCGGTCGCGAGCCCCACGCGCAGCCCGGTGTACGGACCCGGCCCGACGCCGACGACGAATCCGGTCACGGCGGTGAGCTTCGCCCCGGCATCGCCCAGCACCCGGTCGACGGCGGGGAGCAGCAGCTCGCCGTGGCGCCGCGCGTCCACCTCGTGCGACTGGGCGACGACTCCGTCTCCGTCGTGCAGGGCCACGGTGACAGCGGGG
Source organism: Streptomyces sp. NPDC051776 (assembly GCF_040681345.1). Classification (NCBI taxonomy): domain Bacteria; kingdom Bacillati; phylum Actinomycetota; class Actinomycetes; order Kitasatosporales; family Streptomycetaceae; genus Streptomyces; species Streptomyces sp. NPDC051776. Next base: position 85,388 of record NZ_JBFAYQ010000011.1, read on the forward strand.
GTGGCGGTATCAAGAGCGAGCAGCAGCACGAGTACAGCCTACGGCGCGGCTCCCGCCCGCCGTGCCCCTCCTGCGGAAGCGGGACGCCGCTCCTCCCGGGCGGGAACGCCGCCCGGCGCGCGGGGACGGCTCGGGAAGCGCGCGGGACACAGCGGGACGGCAGGGGGCAGCGGGGGCAGGGGGTGGGCTTCGCGTACGGCGCATGGCCCGTATCCCCCGGCCCCGTGGCGCTCCGCGCCGAAAGCGGGTTCGGGCGGTGCTACCTTCGGGCGCGAAGGCTTGCGGCGCAAGGCATGTCGAGGCACGTACGGGGCGAGAGGCGGAAGCGTGGCACGGAGCAACTCGGGGCCGATCGTCGCGGGAATCACGGCCGCGGCCCTCGCCGTGGTCGCCTTCCTCGCCTACCAGGCGTCCGCCACCGCGCCGGACGACCTCTCGACGGCCCGCCGCGACGGCTCGCACTCCAACGGCCGGCCGGACACGTCCGGCGACAACAGCGACAAGCAGGAGAAGCACCACCTTCCAGCCGCCTCAGGCAGCGGCGTACGCGTCGTCTACGCGCTCGACGAGCGGCGCGTGTGGCTCGTCGGCCGGGACGACGCGGTGACGCGGACCTTCCCGGTCACACCGAGCACGGTCAGCCCGGAGCCCGGCCAGTACGCGGTGACGTCGCGGTCGGTACGGATCACCGGCTCGGACGGGGTGCCCGTCGAGCACGTCGTACGGTTCACCACGGTCGAGGGTGTGGTGGTCGGCTTCAGCGCGGCGGTGAACGGCCGGATGCCCGACCCGGGCGCTGAGCTGAAGACCGGCGGCATCCGGGAGAAGCGGGCCGACGGCAAGGCGATGTGGGCCTTCGCGACGATCGGCACGAAGATCGTCGTGGTGGACTGAGCGGCAGCCCGCGGCACTGGCGGACATCACTCATACGGGCTACGCGGCGTCTCGCCGGACCTCACCCTCGGAGTCCGGGGTCCCGGGCCCGCCCTGGGGGTCCTCCGGCGGCGTGGACACGGCGTTCGCCGCGGCGCAGGCGGCCAGGAGCTGGCTCATCGACGGGCCGGGGGACGACGGGGCGCCCGACTCCGCCCCTTCCTCGCCGGGGCGTCCGTCCATCAGCGCATCAGTGTCGGGCTCATGACGCGTCATGGGTGCCTCCTCACGGCTCGTACGGCGAGTCCGGTGCCAAGTTAGGTAGACCTAACCAAGTTCGCTGTCACCATGTGACCACGCACGGCACCGGACGCGCAACATTTTGCCGACGACTTGTCGGAACGTACACACGAAGGAAAGACGCGGCTCCGACCTGGTCGGGTTCCCGGGACGCCCCGGAAACGCGCGGCACGGTGCGTCCGTTCGACGCCCGGCACGCCGATGCCGAGTCGTACGGAACCGGGGCGGCAGTTCTTGCGGAGCGGGGGCCGCATCCCTGCTCTACGGAGCCGGGACCGGAGCCCGCGCGGGACTGCACAGGTGGTACGGAGCGGTGTACGGAGTGTGCTGCGCCGTCAGCCTGCCAGCGGCGAGAGGTCCGTAGCCGCCCACCGCGGGCCGACTCCGACGACGGTCACCTCGCGCACGTCGTTCTCCACGGTCTCGTCGCCCTCGGCGCGCCCGATGACGACGTGCAGCCGGTCCTCCGACAGCTCCTCGACCTTGCCCTCACCCCACTCGACGATCACCACCGACTCGGGCAGCGACACGTCCAGGTCGAGGTCCTCCATCTCGTCGAGCCCGCCCAGTCGGTAGGCGTCCACGTGCACGAGCGGCGGCCCGTCGCCCAGCGACGGATGCACCCGGGCGATGACGAAGGTCGGCGAGGTCACCGCGCCGCGCACGCCGAGCGTCTCACCCAGACCGCGCGCCAGCGTCGTCTTGCCCGCGCCCAACGGACCGCTGAGCAGCACGAGATCGCCGGGGCGCAGCATCTTCGCCAGCCGCCGTCCGAGGTCCTGCATCGCGTCCGGTCCGGTGATGGTGAGCTGGGCGGAGGTCATGCCTCCGGTGGCTGTCGTCAGCGACGCGCCGCCGGGGGCGGAAGAGGGTGCGGGGTCGTACGGGGCGTCCATATCCGCCGATGGTACGGGGCGCGGCGGCCCGGGCGGCGTTCTGCCGCGGACAGGGGAGGACAGGTGGAGGGCAGGGGAGGGCAGGGGGGACGTCCCGGTTTGCCGGTGGCGCGTGCCGGACGAGAACCGGCGCTCAGCCGCCGGCCGAGCGCGAGGGGCGGGAGGCGTGTTCCGCCGCGGCCGGCGCCGCCCCTGCCCGCGTCAGCAGTTCCGCCAGCCGGTCCGTCACCGTCTCCGGATGCTCCAGCATCACCAGGTGGCCCGCGTCGGGTATGAGGACCAGCTCGGCGTCCGGGAGCAGCGCGGCGATCGCCTCGCTGTGCGAGCTGGGCGTCACCAAGTCCCCGGCGCCCGCCAGGACGAGCACGGGCAACTCCCGGAAGGCCGCCAGCGCCTCGCTTTTGTCATGCTCCTGGAACGCGGGATAGAACTCCGCGACCACGTCGATCGGCGTCGACTCGATCATCCGCTCGGCGAATCGCGCGATCGCCGGATCCACGTCACGGGAGCTGAACGAGTACCGCTTGATCAGTCCGTCGAAGAGATCCGCGGTCGCCCGCCGCCCCCGCTCGACCAGGTCCGCCTGCCGTCCCAGCGCCTTGAGCACACCGGGCACGAAGCGCCGCACCGCGTTGACCCCGGCCACCGGCAGACCGTAGTTGACCTCGCCGAGCCTGCCGCAGGACGTGCCGACGAGGGCGACGCCGACGACCCGTTCCCGTACGTACTCCGGGAAGTGGGCGGCCAGGGCCATCACCGTCATACCGCCCATCGAATGTCCCACCAGGACCACGGGCCCTTCGGGCACGGCCGCGTCCAGGACCGCCTTCAGGTCGCGGCCGAGCTGGTCGATGCTGACGGGCGTGCCGTCCGCCTGCTCCAGGCCGCGGGCCGAACGTCCGTGGCTGCGCTGGTCCCAGTGGACGGTGCGGACGATGCCGCGCAGCGCGGCCCGCTGGAAGTGCCAGGAGTCCTGGGTCAGGCAGTAGCCGTGGGAGAAGACGACGGTCACGGGCGCGGGCCTGCGGCGCCCGAACACCCGGCGCCTGCGCGGCGGATCGTCCGCCGGCTCGATCTCGTCCGTCTCGAAGTAGAGCTCGGTGCCGTCGTCCGCGAATGCCCGTCCCGGGGTGCCGTGCAACTGGCCGTACGGGCTGGACGAGTCCAGCGCGAGCCGCGCCTTGCTGCGCATGCCGCGGCCGACGGTCAGCCGCTCGATGGCCACTCCCGCGGCGGCGCCCGCCGCGACCACGCCGATCGCGGCGCCCGCGATGCCGGCGCGGCGCCAACCGGCCGCCCCTCCCGCCCTGTTCGCAGCGGTGCTCTCGCCCATGATCGTGCCTCCCCTGGCCCGTGGCAGAGGTGACCTCACCCCGTGGCTACCATCTGCCCCTGCCCTGCGGCCTCATGCGTGCGGCCTCCCCGGCCGTGCGCGTCGTCGGTCAAACTACGGTGCATCCAGCGCCCGCTACCGAGGGGTGTCGGCGTGCCGTTGCTCACTTCTGGCACGGGCCCGCGGTGGTGCGGTCGTCGGCGGGGACGCCGGGCGCGGTCAGGCGCCGGTGGCGGCGGTACCGCCGTCGTCCCCCTCACCCACATAGACGCGCGGAACCCGCGATCCGATCCGTGTGACGATCTCGTACGCGATGGTGCCCGCCGCGCGGGCCCAGTCCTCGGCGGTCGGCTCGCCCCGGTCGCCCGGCCCGAACAGCACCGCCTCGTCGCCCACTTCGGCGCTGTCGCCCCCGAGGTCGACGACGAACTGGTCCATCGCGACCCGGCCCGCGACGGTGCGCCACTTACCGCCGACCAGCACGGGCCCGGCGCCCGATGCGTGCCGCGGGATGCCGTCCGCGTAGCCGACGGGAATGAGCGCGAGCGTCGTCTCGCCCGGGGTGAGGTACTGGTGGCCGTAGCTGACGCCGTGTCCGGCCGGGACCCGCTTGACCAGCGCGATGTCCGCGGACAGCGTCATCACCTGGCGCAGCCCGAAGTCGGACGCGGAGCCGACGTCCGGGACAGGCGAGACGCCGTAGATCGCGACCCCGGTCCGTACGAGATCGAAGTGCGACTCCGGCAGGGTGAGGGTGGCGGGCGAGTTGGCGATATGACGCACCTCGGGGCGGAGCCCGACGCGCTCGGCCACGGCGACGGCGTCGCGGTAGACCTCGAGCTGCGCCGCGATCGAGGGGTGGCCGGGCTCGTCGGCGCACGCGAAGTGGGACCAGATGCCGGTCACCTTCAGCACACCCTCGGCCTCGGCGGCGCGGGCCGCGTGGACGAGTTCCAGCCAGTCGCCGGGCGGGCAGCCGTTGCGTCCGAGACCCGAGTCGATCTTGAGCTGGACGCGGGCCGTGCGGCCACGGCCCTGGCCCCGGTCCCGGTACTGGCCCCGGTCCTGTACCCGGTCCTGGTCGTGCGTACGGGCTTCGCGGGCGGCGGCTTCGCGGGCGGCGGTGGTGACCTCCCGCATCGCCCACATCCCGCTCACCGACACGTCGATGTCCGCCTCGATTGCCTCGCGCCAGGGGCCGCCGGGCGTGAACAGCCAGCACAGCAGCCGCCCCGTATCGCCCGCGGCGCGCAGCGCCAGCGCCTCCTCGGGGGTGGCGGTGCCGAGCCAGCTCGCGCCGGCCGCACGGGCGGCGCGGGCGCACGGCACGGCTCCGTGGCCGTACGCGTCCGACTTGACCACGGCCATCAGCTCCGCGCGGGGCGCGCGGGCGCGCAGGGCACGGATGTTGTCGCGCAGAGCGGCCAGATCGACCACGGCGCGGGCGCGCATCGGGAGGGCGGGGTGGGTGGGGGCGCCGCCGGGGTGTGCTGTCATCGGGAACAGTCTCTCACCACGTGCCGCACATGCCTCTCCCGAGCGGGAGGCGTCTCTCGGTTGCGGGAGGTGTCTCTCGGATGCGGGAGGCGTGTATCCGACGCGGGCGGGGGGCTCGGCCTTCACGATGCGGGGCGGGACGGCTCGGGCTCCACCCCGCGGGGCGGGGCTGCCCCGCCTCCCTGACTCGGGGCGGCGCGGGACGGCTGCTCGGCCTCTCCGATGCGGGGCGGGGCGGCCTCCCCCACGCGGAGCGCCTGCTCGGCCTCTCCCAAGCGGGGCGGGGCGGGGCGGCTGGCCCCCTCCCATCCGGGGCGGGACATCGCGGGCTCCCCTACGCGGGGCGGGGCTGCTCGACCTGCTCCCCGAGGGGCGGGGCGTCGCGGGCGTGGGTGCATACGTTTCGGGGGCGCGCCGGAAGGCTCCCGCCTCACGTACCGGGGCGGCGGCCCCAGGAGTAGACGCGGTCCTGCGCGTACAGCACGTCCCACAGCTCCTTCGCGTCGTCGTAGCGGAGGTTGACGCAGCCGTGCGAGCCGCCCTTCGGGTCGTAGATGTTGCCGTAGACGCCGTGGAACGCCTGGCCTCCGTTGAAGAACTGAGCGAACGGCATGGGCGAGTTGTAGATCGTCGAGACGTGGTCCTTGCTCTTCCAGTAGATCCTGTTCCAGCCCACGCGGGTCGCAAAGCCAGCCATGCCGCTGCGGATCGGGACCGGACCGAAGACCACGTCCGCCCCGTGCTGCACCCACATCAACTGGCGCGGCAGATCGACGCATGCGACGCGCGCTGCCAGGACCGGGCACTCTCCTGCGGCGTTGGGATCGCGCCGCGCCTCGGACAGCCGGACCATGCCCCAGCTCGTCGGCCCGGCGAAGCCGATCGCCGGAACGATCTTCTCCCTGAGCTGCCAGGCGCGGATGACCCGGCAGTCCTCAGGAGACTGCTTGCCGTCCGCGGTGAGGCCGAGGAAACGCTCGACTTCGCGCTGGTACGGGCCGGTTGAGGCCGAGCAGGTAACGGGGGCGGGGGTCGTACGGCCGGGCTGGGCCTCCGCGGGCGGGACGTACTCGACGACGCCACCGGCACTGCCGGTGCCTGTCCCGGTGCCGGTCGCCTGCGGCGCGGGTGCCGGGGGACGTACGGGCGTGGCGGGCCGTACTGGATCGGAGGGGGCGGGGGCGGCAGGAGCGTGGGGGGCGGGAGCCGGGGTGACGGGAGCGGGGGTGACGGGGGCAGGGGTGCCGGGAGCGGGGGTGACGGGGACAGGGGTGACCGGGGCAGGGGCTGCGGGGGCTGCGGGGGCTGCGGGGGCTGCGGGGGCTGCGGGGGCTGCGGGGGCTGCGGGGGCTGCGGGGGCTGCGGGGGCTGCGGGGGC
>NZ_JBFAYQ010000011.1:91763-146287 GCF_040681345.1 Streptomyces sp. NPDC051776
TGCGGGGGCTGCGGGGGCTGCGGGGGCTGCGGGGGCTGCGGGGGCTGCGGGGGCTGCGGGGGCTGCGGGGGCTGCGGGGGCTGCGGGGGCTGCGGGAGCCGGATTGCCGGATTCGTCCTGCCGGTTGGGCCCGTTGCCGCCCGCGTCCTTACCGGACGGCTTCCCGGCCGTGTGCGGGATCACCGGCGGGAGGGCCTGATCGGGGGTGTCGATGTGCTGCTCACCAGGCCCGGGCGGGACACCCGGCACGAGCCCTTCGAGCGGCACTGCGACGTCGGGACCCCGGCGGCCCGGGAGCACGGGGTCGGCCGCGGCCCGGGCACCGCCGACCGCCAGGGGCAGCAGCGCCGCCACGGCGACGGCAGTCGCCAGCGACCGTCCGCTCCTCTTGACCACTGACCGCATTCCGTCGCCTCCAGGGCCGGGCGCGGGTGCGCGCGGGTGCGGCGCCACCGCACGGCGGCACGATCCGAACCGAACGGAATCACCCATGCCGCCGGGCCACGGCGAGGCCACTGCCCGGGACGCGACTCCACCCCGATGCCACGCCTACTCCGCCCGGCAGGCGTACGCGGGGGGGCCGGTGCTGTACGGGCCGCCTCGGAGTACTGACACCTCGCAGTACGGACACCTCGCAGTACGGACACCTCGGCGACGCGGCGCGTTGAGGCGGCCCCACTTCAGGGAGTGGGGGACGAGCCACGTGCGGTGGTCTCAGGCCGTTGCGGCGATCAGGCCGTTGCGGCGATGTCCCGCCATGCCGCGGCAAGGCTCGCCGCCACGTCCGAGGCGCCGATCGGGGCGCCTTCGCGGCCGGCGGCGATGCGGCCGGCGAGGCCGTGCACGTAGGCGGCGGCCGACGCCGCGTCCCGCGCCCCGGGACCGGAGGCGAGGAACGCGCCCGCCAGCCCCGACAGCACATCGCCGCTGCCGGCCGTGGCCAGCCAGCCGGTCCCGGTCGGGTTGGCTCGTACCGGCCCGCCGGACGGGTCGGCGACCAGCGTCGTCGAGCCCTTGAGCAGCGCCGTGGCCCCGTAGTGCGACGCCAGCCGCCGTACCGATGCCAGCCGCGCCGCCTCGACCTCCTCGCGCGCGACGCCGAGCAGCGCGGCTGCCTCGCCCGCGTGCGGGGTGAGCACGGTGGGCGCGCGGCGCGCGCGGACGCGTTCGCGGTCGAGCAGACGCAGCCCATCGGCGTCGACGAGCACGGGGACGTCGGAGGCGATGACGTCGTCCAGCGACTGCCGGGCGTCCGAACCGTCGCCGAGGCCCGGGCCGACGATCCACGCCTGGACGCGGCCCGCCTTCGCGGGCGGCCCCGCGTGTACGAGTGTCTCGGGGAAGCGGGCGATTACGGCATCGGCGGCCGGGCCGACGTACCGTACGGCGCCCGCGCCGCCCCGCAGCGCACCCGCCACCGCGAGCACGGCCGCGCCCGGGTAGCGCGCCGAGCCCGCCACCACACCGATCACGCCGCGCCGGTACTTGTCGCTCTCGGCCGCCGGCACCGGCAGCATCCGGGCGACGTCCGCGTGCTGCAGGGCCTCCACATCCGGCTCGTCCGGCAGATACGGGTCGAGGCCGATGTCGACGAGGCGCAGGGCGCCGGTCCGTTCGGCGGCTGGATCGATCAGCAGCCCGGGCTTGTACGCGCCGAAGGTGACGGTCGCGTCGGCCTGCACGGCGGGGCCCTTGACCTCACCGGAGTCCGCGTTGATGCCGCTGGGCAGGTCGACGGCGACGACTCCGGCACGGGAAGCGTGGGCGGCGGCGGCCAGCCGGGCGGCGCCTGGACGGAGACCGCCACGCCCGCCGATCCCGACGATTCCGTCGAGGACCAGATCGGCGCGGGCGAGGAGACGTTCGTCCTCCCCGCGGTCTTCCCAACGGCCTTGCTCACGGTCGTCCCCGCGGTCTTCCCCTTGGTCCTCCCCACCGCCCTTCTCGGCCGCGGGGAGCGCGCGGCCCCCGGCTGCGCGCAGCGCTGCGAGGCCGCCGGAGTGGGTGCGGTCGGGGGCGAGCAGGACGGCGGTGACTCCGGCGCCGCGGCGCGCGAGACGGGCACCGGCGTAGAGGGCGTCGCCGCCGTTGTCGCCGCTGCCGACGAGGAGCACGACTCGGGCGCCGTACACCCGTCCCAGCAGATCGGCGCAGGCGGCGGCCAGCCCGGCCGCGGCGCGCTGCATGAGCGCCCCTTCGGGCAGCCGCGCCATCAACTCCCGCTCGGCACCCCGTACGGTCTCCACGCTGTAGGCAGTCCTCATGCCCCCAGTCTTCCCAAGGCCAGGATGCGGCGCCCGGTCCCGGCGCGATCTTCCCGCCGGGGCGGGAACGGTGTTCCCGGCGGGGGATGCAGCGGAGCTGCGGCGCCGGATGGACCTGCGGACGGGCCGAGCGGCGGCGCGCTCGGGAACGGCAGCCGTGCGGCGCCCGGCGACCCGGCCACTCGGCGCCTTGCCCCACTCGGCCCCCTGCCCCCACGCCCGCTCGGCCACCCGGCCACCCGGCCACCCGGCACCGCAGGGACGCGACCATGCCGCTGTACGAATGCGGCGACCTCGTAGGACACCCGCATGGACGTTGCCCAACTCCGATATCACCGCGACCCCCTGGGGATTGCCGTCGGTGTGCCAGCGAACGGCGATGCTGCCCAGGGCACCCAGGACGAGGCGATTCGCGCACGGCGACAGCGCACGGGCAGGCGGCGATCCAGTGCGTCGCGCAGCGGCGCGGGCGTGCCACCGTAGGACGTCAGCCGGTCAGCCCTCGGCGATGACCACCGCCGACGCCACCCCCGCGTCGTGGCTGAGCGAGACGTGCCAGTCCCGGACGCCCAGTTCGGAGGCACGGGCGGCGATCGTGCCGGTGACGCGCAGCCGCGGGCGGCCGCTGTCCTCCGTGACGATCTCGGCGTCCGTCCAGTGCAGGCCCGCGGGGGCGCCGAGGGCCTTGGCCAGGGCCTCCTTGGCGGCGAACCGTGCCGCCAAGGAGGCGACTCCGCGGCGCTCGCCGCTGGGCAGCGACAGTTCCGCTTCGACGAAGAGGCGGCGCGCGAGGCCGGGCGTACGCTCCAGTGCCGCCTCGAAGCGGTCGATCTCGGCCACGTCGATGCCCACGCCGATGATCACGCCCGCCCCATTCCGTTCGCGTATCCGGCCGCCGGGGCCACCGCCCAGACCGCCCGGGCCACCGGGGTCACCGCCCATGCCGTCGGGGTCGACGCCCCGGTCAACGCCCCGGCCGCCTGGGCCGCCTGGGTCACCTCCCAGACCGCCGGAGTCCCCGCCCAGACCGCTCGGGCCACCGGGGTCACCGCCCATGCCGTCGGGTCGGGGTCGACGCCCCGGCCGCCGATCGCCTCGCCGTTCGGGTCACTCGACCGTGACCGACTTGGCGAGGTTGCGCGGCTGGTCCACCTCGTTGCCGCGGGCCGTGGCCAGTTCGCAGGCGAAGACCTGCAGCGGCACGGTTGCGACCAGCGGCTGGAGCAGGGTCGGGGTGGCGGGGACACGGATGAGGTGATCCGCATACGGCACGACCGTGTCGTCACCCTCCTCCGCGATCACGATCGTGCGGGCTCCCCGGGCCCTGATCTCCTGGATGTTGGAGACGATCTTGTCATGCAGGACGGAGCGTCCCCGCGGCGAGGGCACGACCACGACCACCGGCAGGTCGTCCTCGATCAGCGCGATCGGCCCGTGCTTCAACTCGCCCGCCGCGAAGCCCTCGGCGTGCATGTACGCGAGTTCCTTGAGCTTGAGCGCGCCCTCCAGCGCCACGGGGTAGCCGACGTGCCGCCCGAGGAAGAGGACCGTGTTCTTCCGCGCAAGAGTCCGCGCCAGCTCACGTACGGGCTCCATGGTGTCCAGCACCTGCTCGACCTGTGTGCTGATCGCCGACAGCTCGCGGATCATGGAGCGGACCTCGTCGCCCCACTTCGTACCCCGCACCTGACCCAGGTACAGCGCCACCAGGTAGCAGGCCACGAGCTGGGTGAGGAAGGCCTTGGTCGAGGCGACCGCGACCTCGGGGCCGGCGTGCGTGTAGAGGACGGCGTCCGACTCGCGGGGGATCGTCGAGCCGTTGGTGTTGCAGATGGCCAGCACCTTTGCGCCCTGTTCCCGCGCGTGCCGCAGCGCCATCAGCGTGTCCATGGTCTCGCCGGACTGCGAGATGGCGATGACGAGCGTCCGCGGGTCGAGGATCGGGTCGCGGTACCGGAACTCGCTCGCCAGCTCGGTCTCGCAGGGGATCCGGGTCCAGTGCTCGATCGCGTACTTGGCGATCATGCCCGCGTGGAACGCTGTTCCGCACGCCACGATCACGACCTTGTCGACTTCGCGCAGGACGGAGTCGGGGATGCGGACCTCGTCGAGCGAGAGCGAGCCGGCCGCGTCGATCCGGCCCAGAAGCGTGTCGGCGACGGCCTTCGGCTGTTCGGCGATCTCCTTGAGCATGAAGTAGTCGTAGCCGCCCTTCTCGGCGGCTGAGGCGTCCCAGTCGACGTGGTACTCGCGCACCTCGGCGGGCGCGCCGTCGAAGTCGGTCACGGTGACGCCGTCGCGGCGGAGTTCGACGACCTGGTCCTGGCCGAGCTCGATCGCCTCGCGCGTGTGCGCGATGAACGCGGCCACGTCGGAGGCGAGGAAGGACTCGCCGTCGCCGACGCCCACGACGAGCGGCGAGTTGCGGCGGGCCCCGACGACGACGTCCGGCTCGTCCGCGCTGGCGGCGACGAGCGTGAACGCGCCCTCGAGCTGCCGGCAGACCTGCCGCATCGACTCGGCCAGGTCGCCGCAGGAGGAGAAGGACTCGGCGAGCAGATGGGCGACGACCTCGGTGTCGGTCTCGGAGGACAGCTCATGGCCGCGGTCGGTCAGCTCGGCGCGCAGGGCGGCGAAGTTCTCGATGATGCCGTTGTGGACCACGGCGACGCGACCGGCGTTGTCCAGGTGGGGATGAGCGTTGGCGTCGTTGGGAGCGCCGTGTGTGGCCCACCTGGTGTGGCCGATGCCGGTGTTGCCGCTCGGCAGCGGACGGTCGGCCAGCTCCTTCTCCAGATTGGCGAGCTTGCCCGCCTTCTTGGCGGCCGCGAGCCCGCCGTCGGCGAGCACGGCCACCCCGGCCGAGTCATAGCCCCGGTACTCCAGCCGCTTGAGACCGGCGATCACGACATCGAGGGCGGACTGCCCTCCCACATAGCCAACGATTCCGCACATGGCGGCAGCCTACGTGGCGTGCGTCCCCGGATCGTTCACCGGCCGCGCTCCATCCGCTCGATGGCCTCCGTGAGCAGGGCGATGTACTCCACTTCCTCGCAGCGCGGCTTGCTCCCGGGCTCGTAGAGGTCGAGGGAGTCGTCGAGGTCTTCCCGTACGTCCTCGTCCGGCAGTTCGGCCGCCAGATCGCTCTGGATCACGCCGGCGAGGTCGCGCTCGGCGAGACGGGCGGCGGTGGCGCGCTCCGCCCTCCGCCGACGGAGGTCCCGTAGGCGCACGGGCATACGAGTCGGGATGTGTACGGACATCGACCCCCCAGGGATGACGTCGTCGGCTTCCCCCCGTGGCGACCGTAGCGGCCAACCCGCCCCAGGTACAGACGTTTCGCGAACCCGATCCCGGAACGGGAGCATTCATGCGTGAGGCCCGGCGCACCGGGGCCCTCGCGCCCCGGCGCGGACGCCGGAGGCGCCCGCACCCGCCCCCCGGCACCGCACCCGCGCCCCGGCGCACCGCACGCACCCCCCGGCACCGCACGCGCGCCCCCGGGACCCGCACCCGCGCCCCCCGGCCACCGAGCCCGGGGGCCGGAATCCGGATACAGCACTCAGACCCGCGCCCGGTACGCCCGCATCGCCAGCGGGAGGAACACCGCTGCTATCCCTGCCGCCCAGACCAGGGACCACAGCACGGGCCCGGCCACTTCCCCGCCCACCAGCAAGCCGCGGAAGGCGTCCGAGAGATGGGTGACGGGGTTGACGTCGACCCACGCCTGGAGCCAGCCCGGCATCGTTTCGACACGGACGAACGCACTGCTGGTGAAGGTGATCGGGAAGATCAGCACGAAGGCGAAGACCTGGACTTTCTCCGGGTCGCCCGCGAGCATGCCGATGAGCACCGCGCTCCAGGACACCGCCGCGGCGAAGACGACCAGCAGCAGCAAGGCCGCAAAGAACCCCTCGACACCACCGGTGACCCGGAAGCCCAGCACCATGCCCAGCGCGATCATCAGCAGCATCGCCCACACCTGCTTGGCGAGATCGGCGGTGATCCGGCCGAACAACGGCGCGGACCGGGCTATCGGCAGGCTGCGCAGCCGGTCGAAGACGCCCTTGGTCAGGTCGGTGTTGAGCGCCATGGCCGTGTACATGCTCATGAACAGCGTGTTCTGCACGATGATCCCGGGGAGCGCGTACTGCAAGTACTCCCTGGGAGAACCGGCCATCTGACCGCCGAAGACATACGTGAACAGGAACACGAACATGATCGGCGTGACGCTGTAGTCGACCAGTTCGAGCGGGTTGTGCTTGACCGACACCAAACTCCGCCAGGCCATCGTCGCCATCTGTCGTATCCCGGCACCCAGCCGCACCCGCCCGCTCTTGGTCAGCGGAGCGGTGATCGTCGCGGCGGTCATGACACGCTCACCTTCTCGAAGGCGTCCTCGCCCGCGGCGGGCTCCTCACCCTCCCTCGTCTGCGGCTCGGCACGGTGGCCGGTCAGCGCCAGGAACACCTCGTCGAGCGACGAGCGGCGCAGCGCCAGCTCCCCCACCGCGATCCCCGCCTGGTCGAGCCGTCGCACGACCGCGGGCATCAGCGCGGGGTCGTTCACGGGAGCGGTGATCACATCGCCCTCGATCTGGGTCTGCGGGCCCGCCGCCTCGGCTATCAGTGCATGAGCCCGAGCCAGATCGGACGCATGCACCGGCTGTAGCTGCAGCACCTGGCCCCCGACCTGTGACTTCAGTTCAAGAGGCGTGCCCTCGGCGATCACCCTGCCTTTGTCGATGACCACGATGTCGTCTGCGAGCTGATCCGCCTCGTTCAGATACTGGGTGGTCAGCAGGGCCGTGACGCCCTCGGCGACCAGACCGCGCAGCATCTCCCACAGCTCGCCGCGGCTGTGCGGGTCGAGCCCGGTGGTGGGCTCGTCGAGGAAGAGGATCTGCGGCCTGCCGACCAGGCTCGCGGCCAGATCCAGGCGCCGCCGCATGCCACCCGAGTACGTCTTCGTGGCCCGCCCCGCCGCATCGCTGAGCTGGAAGCGCTCCAGCAGCTCGGCCGAGCGCACCCGCGCCTCACGGCGCGGCATCCCCAGCAGCCGGCCGATCATCAGCAGGTTCTCGGTGCCGGTGAGATTCTCGTCGACCGCCGCGTACTGCCCGGTCAGCCCGACGACGGAACGGACCAGGCCGGCCTCCCGCACCACGTCGTGGCCGGCGACCGCGGCTCTCCCGCCGTCGGGCCTCAGCAAGGTGGCGAAGATCCGGACCGCGGTGGTCTTCCCCGCCCCGTTGGGCCCCAGCATCCCGAGCACGGTGCCCGTGCGCGCGGCCAGATCCACACCGGCCAGCGCCTCGGTCTCCCTGAACCGTTTGACCAGGCCCTCCGCCTGGATCGCGTACGTCATTGAACTCCCCTTGCATCGCGGACTTCCGCCTCGGGCGCATATCTCCCACAACTGTGACGCACACCACTGACATTCCGTGCGCCCTGTGGACAACCACCCCGGGCACCGGTGGACGCCCACGCGGCGTGAGCGACACCACGCCCCGCCCCCGCCCCCGAGCCCCGACAATGAGGGACGTGACGATCACCTCACCGACGGCAGCAGCATCGCGCAGCCCCGAACGGCGACGGTCCGAGACCAGCCCCTACGTGGACCTCACCCGCGCCGAGTGGAGCGCCCTGCGCGAGAAGACCCCGCTGCCCCTGACCGCCGAGGAGGTCGAGCGGCTGCGCGGCCTCGGCGACGTGATCGACCTCGAAGAGGTGCGCGACGTCTACCTCCCGCTCTCCCGGCTGCTCAACCTGTACGTGGGCGCCACCAGCGACCTCCGCGGAGCGCTCAACACCTTCCTCGGCGAGGCGGGAGGCGGCCACGGCTCCCAGCCCGGCACGCCCTTCGTCATCGGCGTCGCCGGCAGCGTCGCCGTCGGCAAGTCGACGACCGCCCGCCTTCTCCAGGCGCTGCTCGCCCGCTGGCCGGAGCACCCGCGCGTGGAGCTGATCACCACCGACGGATTCCTGCTCCCCAACGCCGAGTTGCACCGGCGCGGCCTGATGTCCCGCAAGGGCTTCCCCGAGTCGTACGACCGCCGCGCCCTCACCCGCTTCGTCGCCGATGTGAAGTCCGGCAAGGACGAGGTGACAGCCCCCGTCTACTCACACCTGATCTACGACATCGTGCCCGGCGAGCGCATGGCCGTACGCCGCCCCGACATCCTCATCGTCGAGGGCCTCAACGTCCTGCAGCCCGCCCTGCCCGGCAAGGACGGCCGTACGCGCCTGGGGCTCGCCGACTTCTTCGACTTCAGCGTCTATGTGCACGCCCGCACCGAGGACATCGAGCAGTGGTATCTCGGCCGCTTCCGCAAACTGCGCGCGACCGCGTTCCAGGACCCCCACTCGTACTTCCGCAAGTACAGGCAGGTCTCCGAGGAGGAGGCACTGGATTACGCCCGCATGATTTGGCGCACCGTCAACCGGCCGAACCTGGAACAGAATGTGGCCCCGACGCGCGGGCGCGCCAACCTCGTCCTGCGCAAGGGCCCCGACCACAAGGTCCAGCGCCTGTCCCTGCGGAAACTCTGAGACCCCCACGAGATGCGAGGAGGAGCGCGGCCATGCTGCACCTTCGCCTGATCGTGCCCGCCGACCGCACCGAAGCGGTGCTGGCGCGCATCTACGACAACGTCGGGACCACGCATGTGACGTTGCTGCCGGGGGCCGCCCGTGACCCCGCCGGTGACGTCGTGATGTGCGACGTCGCCCGGGAGGCGGCGGACGAACTCCTGGGCGAACTCCGCGAGCTGGGGATCGAGGACGACGGCGCGATCGCCGTCGAGAACATCGACCTGTCGCTGTCCAAGCGGGCAGACCGGGCGGAGCAGGACGCCCCTGGCGAGGGCGCGGACGCCGTCCTCTGGGAGCATCTGGCGGATTCCACGCACGAGGAGTCGACGCTCTCTGTCACGTACTTGGCGTTCCTCGCCGTGGCGACGATGATCGCCGCCTGCGGTGTGGTGCTGGACAACGCGATCCTGATCGTCGGCGCTATGGCCGTCGGCCCGGAGTTCGGTCCGCTCGCGGGCATCTGCACCGCCCTGGTGCAGCGGGCCCCGCGGCTCGCCTGGCGTTCCCTGGCTGCCCTGCTCGTCGGCTTCGCAGTCGCCATGGCGCTGACGGCCGGATTCAGCCTGATGATGGACGCGTTCGGGCTCTTCTCGGCCGGTGACGTCACCGCGGAACGCCCCAACACCGACTTCATCTGGAAACCGGACATGTTCTCGTTCGTCGTGGCCGTTCTTGCCGGCATCGCGGGGACGCTGTCGCTGACTTCGGCGAAGTCCGGTGCCCTGGTGGGCGTGGCGATCTCCGTCACCACCGTCCCCGCCGCGGCCAACGCCGCCGTCGCGCTGAGCTACGGCGAGTTCGCGCAGGCCCGCGGCTCGTCCGAGCAACTGCTGCTGAATCTCGGCGGGATCGTCGTTGCGGGCACGCTCACGCTGCTCGCCCAGAAGTTCTTCTGGACGAGACAGCGCAAGCGCGCCGTGACGCAGGCCGGGTGACCGGCCGGGCACGCGGCCCGCACGGACACCCCGGCTCGGCGTCAGCGGTGTCGGCCGGTCAGCCCAGCGCGGACTTCACCACGTCCGCCAGCCGCCCTGCCACCGACCGCGCCTGGTCGGTATCGGCGGCCTCGACCATGACCCGTACCAGCGGCTCCGTACCGGAGGGACGCAGCAGAACCCGCCCGGTGGAGCCCAGTTCGCGTTCGGCGTCGGCGACGGCGGCCGCCAGCTCGGGAGACGTGTCGACGCGGGACTTGTCGACGTCCGGGACGTTGATCAGCACCTGGGGCAGCCGGTCCATCACGGACACCAGCTCGGCCAGGCTGCGGCCGGTGGCCGCCATCCGCGCAGCCAGCATCAGACCTGTCAGGGTGCCGTCGCCGGTCGTGGCGTGGTCGAGGATGATCACGTGACCGGACTGCTCGCCGCCCAGCGCGTAGCCCTCGCTCTTCATCGACTCAAGGACATAGCGGTCGCCGACGGCCGTCTGCACCAGCTCGATGCCCTCGCGCTCCATGGCCAGTTTGAAGCCCAGGTTCGACATGACCGTGGCGACGACGGTGTTCTTGCGCAGGGAGTCCGCCTCGCGCAGCGCGAGGGCGAGGACCGCGAGAATCTGGTCGCCGTCGACATCGTTGCCCTTCGCATCCACCGCCAGGCAGCGGTCCGCGTCACCGTCGTGCGCGATGCCCAGGTCCGCTCCGTGCTCGACGACCGCGGCGCGGAGCTGATCCAGGTGCGTGGAGCCGCAGTTGTCGTTGATGTTGAGGCCGTCGGGGTCCGCGCCGATGGTGACGACATCGGCGCCCGCCCGCGCGAACGCCTCCGGGGAGACCCGCGAGGCCGCGCCGTGCGCCTCGTCCAGGACGACCTTCAACCCGTCGAGCCGGTTCGGCAGAACGCCGATGAGGTGCGCGACGTAGTTGTCGAACCCCTCGTCGTAGGTGCGTACACGGCCGACGCCCTCGCCCGTCGGCCGGTCCCACGGCTCGCCCGACCTGTGCTCCTCGTAGACCGACTCGATCCGGTCCTCCAGGTCGTCGGCGAGCTTGTGCCCGCCGCGGGCGAAGAACTTGATGCCGTTGTCGGGCATCGGGTTGTGGCTGGCGGACAGCATCACGCCGAGGTCGGCGCCCAGCGCGCCGGTGAGATACGCCACCGCGGGGGTGGGCAGCACACCGACGCGCAGAACGTCCACGCCCGCGCTCGCGAGGCCCGCCACGACGGCGGCCTCCAAGAACTCTCCGGAAGCGCGCGGATCACGCCCCACCACGGCCGTCGGGCGATGGCCTTCGAACGTAACCGCCCGCCCGTCACCCGACCGCCACTCCGGCCGGACAGGGCTTCGCCCCGACATCTCTTCCCCGAGCACATGTGCCGCCGCGACCGACAGGCCGAGCGCCATCTCTGCCGTCAGGTCCGCGTTCGCGACACCGCGCACACCGTCCGTGCCGAAGAGTCGTCCCACTGGTGTCCTCCGAGTTGCTGTCGAAACGAGCGGCGTATGAGCGCCTCATGTCTGTATACGCTCTCCGACTGTCCATACACGACCGCCCCGACGGCACAAAGCAGTGCCGCCGGGGCGGGCGTATGGAAACGAGCGATCAGCGCTTGCTGTACTGCGGCGCCTTACGGGCCTTCTTCAGACCCGACTTCTTGCGCTCGACGGCGCGGTCGTCGCGGCTGAGGAAGCCGGCCTTCTTGAGCGGGCCGCGGTTGTTGTCCACGTCCGCCTCGTTCAGCGCACGAGCGACACCGAGGCGCAGCGCACCGGCCTGACCGGACACGCCACCGCCGTTGATGCGGGCGACGACGTCGTAACGGTCGTCGAGCTCGAGCACCTTGAAGGGCTCGTTGACTTCCTGCTGGTGCACCTTGTTGGGGAAGTACTCCTCCAGGGTGCGACCGTTGATCTTCCACTGACCGCTGCCCGGCACGATGCGGACGCGGGCAATGGCGTTCTTGCGCCGCCCGAGGCCGGCGGCCGGCTGCGGCTCGCCGAAGCGGGACGCGAGCGACTCGGAGGTGTACTCCGACTGCTCGGGCGTCTCGGTGGTGTACTCCTCGACCTCTTCGATCGGGGTCTCAGCGGTGGTCTCGGCCACGATGCTCCTCAGATTCTCTTCGTCTTAGGGGTGGCCGGGACTACTGCGCGACCTGGCTGATCTCGAACGGGACCGGCTGCTGGGCACCGTGCGGGTGCTCGGAGCCGGAGTAGACCTTCAGCTTCGAGAGCATCTGACGGCCCAGGGTGTTCTTCGGGAGCATGCCCTTGATGGCCTTCTCGACGGCCTTCTCGGGGTTCTTGTCCAGCAGTTCGTCGTAGCGGACGGACCGCAGACCACCCGGGTAACCGGAGTGGCGGTAGGCCATCTTCTGGGTCCGCTTGTTGCCGGAAAGGTGCACCTTGTCAGCGTTGATGATGATGACGAAGTCACCAGTGTCAACGTGCGGCGCGTAGACCGGCTTGTGCTTTCCCCGGAGAAGGGTGGCGGCCTGTGTGGCCAGACGGCCCAGAACAACGTCGGTGGCGTCGATGACGTGCCACTGACGCGTCACGTCGCCGGGCTTGGGGCTGTACGTACGCACGGTCGTAGCCTTCGCTTCTTCAGTGATGGGGTCTCCCCAGGTCCGCTGGAACCGAGGGGACGGGGCCTGACAAGGCCACCCGGACGATCACGACAGCCCTGGCCGCACGTCGGTGACGCATTCCGAGTGCATGCCGCTGGTCATCGGCCCGGTGGACCGGCGTAACGGCCTCTCACGTGAGAACGAGCAAGCCAGTACGCATAACGAACTGGCAGGATACCGGCCCGGCAGGAGAGGGTCAAAATCGCCCTCGCGCGCTTCGCGGCGCCCTTCGGCCCGCCCGGCACGGGCCCATCCCGCCCGCACCACGCGCCCCTCATCCCTCCCTCGCAGCCCTCCGGGCATGAGGCGTGCCCTCGGGTTCCGCCGCCTCCCTCACCACTCCGTCCTGGCCGAAGACGAGGAAACGGTCGAAGGAGCGGGCGAACCAGCGGTCGTGCGTCACGGCCAGGACCGTTCCCTCGTACGCCTCGAGGCCCTGCTGCAGCGCCTCCGCGCTCTCCAGGTCCAGATTGTCCGTGGGCTCGTCCAGGAGCAGGACGGTGGCCCCGGCCAGCTCCAGCATCAGGATCTGGAAGCGCGCCTGCTGGCCTCCGGAGAGCCGGTCGAAGGTCTGGTCGCCCTGGCGCTCCAGCTCGTACCGGCGCAGTACGGACATGGCGCCGCCCCGGTCCTTGGCATGTTCCTTCCAGAGAATGTCGACCAGGGTGCGGCCCTCCAGCTCGGGGTGCGCGTTCGTCTGCGCGAAGTGGCCGGGCACCACGCGCGCGCCGAGCTTCCACTCCCCCGTGTGCGCCACCGGGTCCCCGGCGAGCAGCCGCAGGAAGTGCGACTTCCCCGAGCCGTTGGATCCCAGGACCGCGACCCGCTCGCCGTAGAAGACCTCCAGCGAGAACGGCTTCATCAGACCGGTCAGCTCCAGGTTCCTCGCTGTCACGGCGCGCACACCGGTGCGCCCGCCCCGCAGACGCATCCGGATGTCCTGCTCACGCGGCGGCTGCTGCGGTGGCCCGGCCTCCTCGAACTTGCGCAGCCGGGTCTGGGCGGCCTGGTAGCGGGACGCGAGGCCGTCGTTGCAGGCCGCCTTGTTCTTGAGCGTGTTCACCAGCTGCTTGAGCTGTGCATGCCGCTCGTCCCAGCGGCGGCGCAGCTCCTCGAAGCGCGCGAAGCGCTCGCGCCGGGCCTCGTGGTACGTAGCGAAGCCTCCGCCGTGCACCCAGACGTCGCTCCCGGCGGGGCTCGGCTCCACGCTGACGATCTTCTCCGCGGAACGGGCCAGCAGTTCACGGTCGTGCGAGACGAAGAGCACCGTCTTCCGCGTCTCCAGCAATCGCTCCTCCAGCCAGCGCTTGCCGGGGACGTCGAGGTAGTTGTCCGGCTCGTCGAGCAGCAGCACCTCGTCGGTCCCCCGCAGCAGCGCCTCGAGCACCAGCCGCTTCTGCTCGCCGCCGGAGAGCGTCCGCACCTGCCGCCACTGCGCCTGCTCGTACGGGACGCCGAGCGCGGCCGTCGTGCACATGTCCCAGACCGTCTCTGCCTCGTACCCCCGCGCCTCGGCCCAGTCGCTGAGCGCCTGTGCGTACGCCATCTGCGCGGCCTCGTCGTCGACGGTCATGATCGCCGTCTCCGCGGCGTCGACGGCCTTCGCCGCCTGCCGGATGCGGGGCTGGGCCACGGAGACGAGCAGGTCGCGTACGGTCCGCTCGTCGTGCACGCTGCCCACGAACTGGGGCATCACACCGAGGCCGCCGCTGGTGGTCACCGAACCGCCATGCGGCGTGAGCTCCCCCGCCAGCAGCCGCAGCAGCGTGGTCTTCCCCGCGCCGTTCGCCCCCACCAGCGCCACGGACGCGCCCTCGCCCACCCGGAACGAGACGTCCGCGAAAAGAACGCGCCCGTCAGGCAGGTAGTACTCCACATGCGCCGCCTCGATGTGCCCCATGCCGCGCATTCTGGGCTTCCACCCATCCGCGCACCAACCCGTTTTTCTTCCGTAGGATGCGCGCCATGAGCTTTGGGCAAGGGGGGCCTTTCGGCCCAGGGGGTTCGCAGCAGTCGGGCACACCCGACTGGGGAGCCATGGCCGACCGGACGGCGGCCCGCAGGCGCAAGCAGCGGCTGACTCTCATCATCGGAGGCGCCGCCGCGACCGCGGCGGTCGCGGTGCTCGTGGCGACGGCGTTGGTCAACGCCGGCGACTCCGACGACAAACCGCAGTCACTGCCGACGCCGGAGACCCTACCCGCCGAACCGCAGCAGCCCGAACCCACCTTCTCGGACGTCTCCGTACCGCCCCCGCCGAAGCCCATCGACTTCATCTCCAACGCGAAGAAGGACAAGGCCCCGCTCAGCGCCGGCACCCTCTTCCCCCGTGAGTCCGTGACGATGAGCAGCCGTCTCTACGACCGGGGCTCGACGGCCTCCACCAAGAACTGCGCCTCCGCCGTCTCCGGCAGCCTTGCGACCGCGCTCAACCGCAACGAGTGCACCCGCGTGATCCGGGCGAGCTTCAAGCGCGGCGGCGTCGCGGTGACCGTCGGCGTCGCGGTGTTCGACACCGATGTGCGGGCGACGAAGGCCAAGCAGCAGGCGAACGGGAATGTGCAGTCGCTCGCCGGCGACGGCATTCCGTCCTTCTGCCGTGCCACGGCCTGCCGTCTGACCGCCAACGCCATTGGCCGCTATGCCTACTTCACGGTGTCCGGCTTCACCTCGGGCAAAGCGGTGACCGCCTCCGACACCAAGGCCCGGCAGGCCGGCAAGGACATCGCCGACTACACCTTCAGCCGCATCGTGGACCGCGGCGAGGACCAGGCGTCGGCGGCGGCGACCGCGCAATCGGCGAACTGACCGCAGGCCAGGGCAGAATCGGAACGAATCCGTCCGCACCATGGCGGGGATACGTACCGGTACAGACTTTCGACCGATATCGCATCGTCACCGGAACCCCCTGGTCAGAAGCGCGGCGCGGGTCGTTGAATGAACGACCGTGCCCTCCCTCCGTGCCCTGATCGCCTTCCCGCGCATGCTGCGCCACGGCGCGCGCGTCGGCTCCGACCTGCCGCCCGACGAGGCCGTGGTCCTGGACGCGCCGGAGACACCGCTGCGCGCCGCGCTCACCGCCGCGGGCGCGGGCGACTTCGCCCCCGCCCGCGCTCTGCTCGCCTCCACGCGGCTCGGAGCCGAGTGGGAGCGGCGCGACACATACGTCTCCGCCCTGGCCGAGTTCGCCGTGCACAACCCCGGCTGGCTGGACGCCTGGCTCGCCGCGTCCCCGGAGGACCCGGACGCCGTCCTCGTCAAAGCCGGCCTCTGCATCGACCAGGCCTGGCGCGTCCGCGGCGCAGCGCGCGCATCCGAAGTGTCACGGGAGCAGTTCCGCGCCTTCTTCGCGCTCCTGGAGGACGCCATCCCGGTCATACGGGCGGCCGCGGACCTCAACCCGACCGATCCCGTGCCCTGGCGCATCGCCCTCACCCACGCGCGCGGCGTCCAGGCACCGCGCGAGGTCTTCGACGCCTACTGGCGCGAGGCCGTCGAGCGCGCCCCGCACCACTTCGGCTGCCACAGCACCGCGCTCCAGTACGTGAGCGAGAAGTGGTACGGCTCGCACGAGGAGATGTTCGCCTTCGCCGAGCACGCCGCCGACGCGGCCCTGCCCGGCTCCCAGCTGCACGCCCTCCCGCTACTCGCCGCCGTCGAGTACGAGGTCGTGGCCGACCGCGTCCAGGACGGCCCGATCGCCGGGGACCGCATCGACGCGGCGGTCGACCGCGCCCTGGAGCTCTCCTCCTGGTACGAGCCCGGCGACCCGGAGATCGCCGGGGTCCGCAACCACCTCGCCCTGGTGCTGCTCCGCGCCGGCCGGTGGACGGTCGCCCTTGACATGTTCCGGGCGATCGGCGTGCACGCCCGCCGCTTGCCCTGGGCCTACTTCGGCGACCCGCGCAAGGAGTTCCTCGGCTTCCGTACGGGTGTGCGCATGCAAGTCGCCATGCAGACGCCGTTCTTCGGCAGGCCGCACCAGCCACGCATCGCACCGCCCGTCCAACCCGAATGGGCCCCGCGCACGCTCGCCATCTGCGCGGCCGTGCCGCACAAGGTCGCCCAGGCCGCCCTGATGTGCAATGCCTCGCTACGCGTCGCCCCGGCCGGGACCTCGGCCACGTACGTGGAGCTGGCCGCCGAACCGGGGACGCCCCGGCGCGGCACCCTCCTCGGCGAGGAACCGCTCATCGCCGCCGTCGACACCCTGACCACGGGTGAGAAGTGGCCGGCGATCGTCCTCCACCGCAGCGGCGACCGGACCGGCTTCACGGTCTTCCAGCGCGGCAGGCGCACGGCCGGCCACCAGTGGGACCCGGCTGCGGCGATCCCGTCCCTGGAGGACGCCACCGCGACCGCCCGCACCCTGGCCGCCGCATTCAACGTCGCCGACACCCGGCCCCTTACGGCACTGCTGCGGGGGTCCGACGAGGCGCCACGCCGCCAGGCCGACCTGGTCCGGGCGCTCGGCCTGCCGGCTCCGCCCACCGGTTACGGCGAGCGCACGGATGTCCTCGACGGCTTCCCCGGCGCGCAGGTCATCGCCCGTCGCGGCCTGCTCACCGGCCTGCGGGAAACGGTGACGGCCAGGCCGGGGGCGATGCCCGAGGAGAACGGCCGAAGAGCCGGCTCCGCCCGCCTGCCCACCCGGTGGTGGGCCCTGCGCTCGACCGCCCTGCTCGTCTTCGTCCCCACCACGGTCTACGCCTGGTGGGCGCCCGGCGTCGGTGCCCTGCGGGCCGTACTCGCGACCTGCGCCACGCTCTACGTCGGCGGACAGCTGCTGCGCGCCTGGCGCCGTCGGCCCCGCCGGGCGTGAGCGAACCGGAGCTCTCCCTGCGTAAGGCCCGGATCGCCCCGCGTCACCAGTGACGCGGATCTCCCGTTCCCGCCTTCCTCCGGCGGCCCCGCGGGTGATAGGCACGGAAGCAGGTATTCCTATTCAGCAAGCGAAAGCTCCGCCATGGCCCACGACAGCGCCCCTGAACCTCACATATTCGAGATCGACCTCACCCGTGAGGAGGCGCGCCGCCGCGCCGAGGTCCTCGCCGCCATGGGCCCGGAGTGGGACCCCGCCGCGGTCATGGAAGCCGAGGACGAGGCCTACCGGATGCTCTACTCGAACCTCGATGAACGCCAGCAGGAGATCTACGACCGCCTGGTGGCCGAAGGCGTCCTGCCGGCGCGTCCCGAGGACGGCCGTGCTTCCGCTTGACCCCGACGCCGACAGGTCCCGCCGTGCCTGGCTCCCCTGCCCCCGCTGCGAGGACCACCTCGACTGCGGCGCCTGCCTGGGCGGCCGCACCTGCGCGGACCACTGGCGTTACCTGCTGGCCAGCCATGGTCACGTGGTGCATCTGCAGTGTCCGGCGTGCACCCACATCTGGTCGCACGACACGTCGGCGTAGTCCGGGCGGCGGTCCCGGCGGACCCCGCCGCGTGCCGGTCCGATCCGGTAGAGGCCGCGTCCGGGCGCGCCACGGGCGCCTGCTCAGCAGCAGCCCGCTCCCACGGCCCTCGTCGCGTCCCCCGGCAGGGTCCGTTTGTTCCGCGCCGCCAGATTGCGCGCCGCGAGCTGGTCGTCGGGCGGGTAGCCGACCTCTTCCAGAGTCAGCCCGTGGGGCCGCACCACATTGACCGCGGAGTGGCGCACCCGCCCCGCCAGGACCTCGCGCGGGAAGTCGACCGGACGGTGACCGTCACCGACGAGCAGCAGCGCCCCGACCAGCGCACGCACCATGTTGTGGCAGAAGGCGTCCGCCCGGACCGTGGCCACCACGAGGCCGGCGTCCTCATGACCCCGGGCGGGCCGCTCCCAGTGCAGGTCGAGCAGCTTGCGGATCGTCGTCGCGCCCTCGCGCTTCTTGCAGTACGCGGCGAAGTCGTGCTCGCCGAGCAGCCGCTTCGCCGCCCGGTTCATCGCCGCGACGTCGAGCGGCCAGTCGTGCCACAGCACATGGCCGCGGCGCAGCGGGTCCACCCCACCCCGCTGGTCGCCGACCCGGTACGCGTAACGGCGCCAGATCGCCGAGAACCGCGCGTTGAATCCCTCGGCTGCCTCCGCCACGCTCCACACCCGGACGTCGTGCGGGAGACGGCCGGCGAGCCGTCGCAGCAGCCTCTCGCGGTGCTCGGCCCACACCTCCTCGGCCAGATCGACGTGCGCGACCTGCCCGCGTGCGTGCACGCCCGCGTCCGTACGCCCGGCGACCGTCAGCTCGACCGGCTCCGGCAGCCGCATCACGGTCTGCAGGGCGCTCTCCAGCTCGCCCTGCACCGTACGGCGCTCCCGCTGCCGCGCCCAGCCCGAGAAGTCCTTGCCGTCGTAACCACAGTCCAGCCGGACCCGTACGAAGCCGGGCTCCACCTCGTCACTCACCCACAGGTTCCTCTCCATGCGGAAGGGCCCGCCCCCAGCCGGAACTGGGTGCGGGCCCTCCGAAAGCCACCGGAACGGCTCAGGCGTCCGGCTCCGCCGCTCGCGCGGGGAAGGGGCTCAGGCGTCCTTGCCGTCCTCGTCGGACGCTTCCGCGGCGGGCTCGGCCGCGGCCTCGGCGGCCTCGTCCTTGGCGTCGGCGGCCGGAGCCGCCTTCTCCTTCTTGAGGTCCGCGACGGCCTGGTCACCGGCAGCGTCCTTGGCGGAGCGCTTGGTGGCGGCCTCGGCCTCACCCACCGCCGCCTGCTGCACGGTCAGAGCCTCGACCAGCTCGATGACCGCCATGGGCGCGTTGTCGCCACGACGGTTGCCGATCTTGGTGATCCGGGTGTAGCCGCCCGGACGGTTCTCGTAGCGCGGGCCGATCTCCGTGAACAGGGTGTGGACGACACCCTTGTCGCGGATCGTCTGCAGCACCAGACGACGGTTGTGAAGGTCGCCCTTCTTCGCCTTGGTGATCAGACGCTCGGCCACCGGGCGCAGGCGGCGGGCCTTGGCCTCGGTGGTCCTGATGCGGCCGTGCTCGAACAGCGCGGTGGCGAGGTTCGCCAGCATGAGCCGCTCGTGCGCAGCGCTGCCGCCCATACGGGCGCCCTTGGCGGGCTTCGGCATGGTGTTTCTCCTCGATGTCTGCACCGGCCGTGTCAGGTACCGGTGTCAGGGTCCGTACGGGCGATTGCCCGCCGGAAGATCAAAAATCAGGCCCGTCCGGCGACCGGGGACACTGCCTCGTCCCCGGCGGCGGGGCACCCGGCGATCCACCGGGTACCCCAGCCGTGGGCCCCTCCTGCGCCGAGGACGGCGGAAGGAGGGAGGTTCAGTACTGCTCGGTCTCCACGAAACCGGTGTCGCCCTCGTCCTCCGCGCCGAACGCGTCGGCGGCGGCGGTCGGGTCGAATCCGGGCGGGCTGTCCTTGAGGGCCAGGCCCATGCCGGCCAGCTTCGCCTTGACCTCGTCGATCGACTTCGCACCGAAGTTGCGGATGTCGAGCAGGTCGGCCTCCGAGCGGGCCACCAGCTCGCCCACCGTGTGGATGCCCTCGCGCTTGAGGCAGTTGTACGAGCGGACCGTGAGTTCGAGCTCCTCGATCGGGAGCGCGAGATCGGCGGCCAGGGCGGCGTCCGTCGGGGACGGGCCCATGTCGATGCCCTCGGCGTCGATGTTGAGCTCGCGGGCCAGGCCGAACAGCTCGACCAGGGTCTTGCCGGCCGACGCCATGGCATCGCGGGGGCGCATGGCCTGCTTGGTCTCGACGTCGACGATCAGCTTGTCGAAGTCGGTGCGCTGCTCGACACGCGTCGCCTCGACCTTGTAGGTGACCTTGAGCACCGGGCTGTAGATCGAGTCGACCGGGATCCGGCCGATCTCCTGGCCGAGCTGCTTGTTCTGCACCGCTGAGACGTAGCCGCGACCGCGCTCGACGGTCAGCTCCATCTCGAGCTTGCCCTTGCCGTTCAGGGTGGCGAGGACGAGATCCGGGTTGTGGACCTCGACGCCGGCCGGCGGGGCGATGTCGGCGGCGGTGACCAGACCCGGGCCCTGCTTGCGCAGGTACATCACGACCGGCTCGTCGTGCTCCGAGGAGACCACGAGCTGCTTGATGTTGAGGATCAGGTCGGTGACGTCCTCCTTGACGCCCGGCACGGTGGTGAACTCGTGCAGGACACCGTCGATCCGGATGCTCGTCACGGCGGCACCGGGGATCGAGGAGAGGAGCGTACGACGCAGGGAGTTGCCGAGGGTGTAGCCGAAACCCGGCTCCAGCGGCTCGATCACGAACCGTGAGCGGAATTCGTCCACGACCTCTTCGGTCAGAGAGGGACGCTGAGCGATCAGCATGGAAGTTGCCTCCAGTCTTCGGCACCCGCTATTTGATGCCGAGCCCCGGGCGGCAGCCCGAGGTCGATACTGCAAGGGTACGGGCGGTACGACCCGAACGGGGCCGTACCGCCCGAGACCGAGCTACTACTTCGAGTAGAGCTCGACGATGAGCTGCTCCTGCACCTGCGTGTCGATCGCCTGACGCTCGGGCATGGAGTGCACGAGAATCCGCAGCTTGGACGGGATCGCCTCCAGCCACGCCGGGACGGTCCTGTCACCCGCCTCGGCCTGGGCCACCTGGAAGGGGGTCAGGTTCCGGGAGGACTCGCGGACCTCGATGATGTCGTTCACGGTGACGCGGGCCGACGGGATGTCGGTCTTGCGGCCGTTCACGAGGATGTGCCCGTGGCGGACCAGCTGACGGGCGTGGTCACGGGACTTGGCGAAGCCGGCCCGGTAGACCACGTTGTCGAGACGGGTCTCCAGGATGCGCAGCAGGTTCTCACCGGTCTTGCCGGTCCTGCGGTTGGCCTCCTGGAAGTAACCACGGAACTGCTTCTCGAGGACACCGTAGATCCGAGCGGCCTTCTGCTTCTCACGCTTCTGCAGCAGGTACTCGCTGTCCTTGGTGCGCCCGCGCCCATGCTCACCCGGGGGGTAAGGACGGATCTCGATCGGGCACTTCGCGCTCTCGCACTTGCTCCCCTTGAGGAAGAGCTTCTGCTTCTCCCGACGGCAACGCTTGCAGTCGGCCCCGGTGTAACGCGCCATTGTTGTCTTGTCTCCTACCTCAGATGATCAGACGCGGCGGCGCTTCGGCGGGCGGCATCCGTTGTGCGGGGTGGGGGTGACGTCCTGGATCGAACCGACCTCGAGGCCGGTGGCCTGGAGGGAGCGGATCGCGGTCTCACGGCCGGAGCCGGGACCCTTGACGAAGACGTCGACCTTGCGCATGCCGTGCTCCTGCGCACGGCGGGCGGCCGACTCGGCGGCCATCTGCGCGGCGAAGGGGGTGGACTTGCGCGAGCCCTTGAAGCCGACATGGCCGGCCGAGGCCCAAGAGATCACGTTCCCGGTCGGGTCGGTGATCGAGACGATCGTGTTGTTGAACGTGCTCTTGATGTGAGCGTGCCCGTGGGCGACGTTCTTCTTCTCCTTGCGGCGCACCTTCTTGGCGCCGGCCGTACGGCTCTTCGGAGGCATTGAGTGAATCTTCTCCTGTGGAGGTGGTCGGTCCTACAGCTCGGACCGCTCGGCAGCGTCCGGTGAGGACTACTTCTTGCCCGGCTTCTTCTTGCCGGCGATCGCGCGACGCGGGCCCTTGCGGGTGCGGGCGTTGGTGTGAGTGCGCTGACCGTGGACCGGAAGGCCACGGCGGTGGCGGAGACCCTGGTAGCAGCCGATCTCGACCTTGCGGCGGATGTCGGCCTGGATCTCGCGACGGAGGTCACCCTCGGTCTTGTAGTTCGCGTCGACGTACTCGCGGATCTTGACCAGGTCCTCCTCGGCCAGGTCGCGAACGCGGGTGTCGGGGTTCACACCGGTGTTCTTCAGCGTCTCCTGGGCGCGGGTGCGCCCGATGCCGAAGACGTAGGTGAGGGCAACCTCCACGCGCTTCTCGCGCGGAAGGTCAACGCCTGCAAGGCGTGCCATTCATGGCTCCTGTTGACTTGCGGAGGTCTTCCGCAGCACCGGTCCCGGCCGCCGTACCAGGTACGTACCGGGTCCCCGGCCTCCGACCGAGGGTGTCGACCCGCCTCGGGGGCGGAATCGGGTGACTGCGTATGTACGTGTTGTCGCGTGCGTCGCGCGAAGAACTGCGGAGTGCAGGTCGGCGTGCGTCAGCCCTGGCGCTGCTTGTGGCGCAGGTTGTCGCAGATGACCATGACCCGGCCGTGTCGGCGGATCACCTTGCACTTGTCGCAGATCTTCTTGACGCTCGGCTTGACCTTCATGGGATGTGAGGTTCTCCGGGTCAGTGCGCCACCCCACGGGAGGGGGCGGGCAAGATCTACTTGTAGCGGTAGACGATCCGGCCGCGCGTCAGGTCGTACGGAGACAGCTCCACAACGACCCGGTCATCCGGGAGGATACGGATGTAGTGCATCCGCATCTTGCCGCTGATGTGCGCGAGGACCTTGTGACCGTTCTGGAGCTCCACCTTGAACATGGCGTTCGGGAGGGACTCGATCACGGTGCCCTCAATCTCGATGGCACCTTGCTTCTTGGCCACGCTTCGCCCTTCGAATCGGCTACCTTGATCAGCTCTCGCGCGCGCATGCGGACATGCGGATGCACGAGAGCCGACGCATCAGTCTACGTCAGGGCATCCGGAAAGACGAATCGGGCCTGGAATCTGCCCGGCGACCAAGATCCTTAACCCAGCGGATCGGGAGCCGCGGTGACGCCCAGCTCGGCGAGCTTGGCCTTGCCGCCGTCCACGGCGGTCAGCACCAGGGGGCCTTCCTCGGTCAGCGCGACCGAGTGCTCCCAGTGACTGCTCCATGTCCCGTCATCGGTCTTGACCGTCCAGTCGTCCTCGAGGACATGGGTACGCGGGGTGCCGAGGCTCACCATCGGCTCGATCGCGATGCAGAACCCGGGCACCAGCCTGGGCCCTCGACCGCGCCTGCGGTCCACGTAGTTGAGCAGATGCGGATCCATGTGCATCTGGGAGCCGATGCCGTGGCCGCCGTAGTCCTCGATGATTCCGTACTTCCCGGTGGCCGGGCGCGGCTGGCGGCGAATGTAGCCCTCGATCGCCTTGGAGATGTCGACGAGCCGGTTGCCCTGCTTGACCGCGGCGATGCCCGCCCACATGGACTCCTCGGTCACCCGGCTGAGTTCATGCAGTTCCGGAGCGTGACCGGAGCCGACGAAGACGGTGATCGCCGCATCGCCGTGCCAGCCGTCGACGATGGCGCCTGCGTCGATGGAGATGAGGTCGCCGTCCCTCAGCACGGTCGCGGTGTCAGGGATCCCGTGGACCACGACCTCGTTGACCGAGGTGCAGATGGTGGCGGGAAAGCCGCCGTAGCCAAGGAAGTTGGACTTGGCGCCGTGCTCGGCGAGCACCTTGCGCGCGGCGTCGTCCAGGTCCTTGGTGGTGGCGCCCGGGACGGCGGCCTCCCGGCAAGCCGCGTGCACCGCGGCCACGACCAGCCCCGCCTCGCGCATCTTCGCGATCTGGTCCGGGGTCTTGATCTCTACCATCGGCGTACGGCTCCTCCGGGCGGCCCAGCCGCCGCTTCCGCGGAGGTGGTTGCCCTCCACTGTTGTGCTCCATCATCGGTTACCGCTCTACGGTAACGGCTCCCGGCAGCGGACAGCCGCGGCGTCCGTCGAGGACACCGCGGCCGTCTGACGCCGTCGGAACTCTAGGCGGCCTGCTGCCGCAGGGCCTCCATGGCCCGCTGCGTGACCTCTGCGACCTTGCCGAGGGCCGGAATCGTCACGACCAGGCCCTGGGTCTTGTAGTAGTCGATGATCGGCTCGGTCTGCTCGTGGTAGACCTCGAGGCGCTTGCGGACCGTCTCCTCGCTGTCGTCCTCGCGCTGGTACAGCTCACCGCCGCACTCGTCGCAGACGCCCTCGGCCTTCGGCGGCTTGTACTCGACGTGGAAGGTGTGCGCGCTGTTGTTGCGGCAGGTGCGGCGACCCGCGATCCGCTTGACGACCTCTTCCTCGGGGACCTCCAGATCGAGCACCGCGTCGAGCCCGATGCCCTTCTCCTCGAGGATCTGGTCGAGGGCCTTGGCCTGGGTGAGGTTGCGGGGGAACCCGTCGAGCAGACAGCCGTTCCCCGCGTCGGGCTGCTCGAGCCGGTCCTTGGCCATGCCGATGGTCACCTCGTCCGGTACCAACTCGCCGGCGTCCATGAATTCCTTCGCCTGACGGCCAAGGGGCGTGCCTTGGCTGATGTTGGCGCGGAACAGGTCGCCCGTGGAGATGTGCGGGATCGACAGGTTCTCGGCGAGGTACGCGGCCTGCGTACCCTTGCCGGCCCCGGGAGGCCCGACGAGGACGATTCGCATCAGCGGAGGAACCCTTCGTAGTTACGCTGCTGAAGCTGGCTCTCGATCTGCTTTACGGTCTCCAGGCCCACACCCACGATGATCAGGATGCTGGTCCCGCCGAACGGGAAGTTCTGGTTCGCTCCGAAACCTGCCAACGCCGTTGTCGGCACTAGTGCGATCAAGCCCAGGTACAGCGACCCCGGCCAGGTGATCCGATTGAGCACGTAGCTCAGGTACTCAGCAGTGGGTCGACCAGCCCGGATGCCCGGGATGAAGCCACCATACTTCTTCATGTTGTCGGCGACTTCCTCGGGGTTGAACGAGATGGCCACATAGAAGAAGGCGAAGAAAACAATGAGGACAAAGTATGTGATCATGTAATAGGGGTGGTTCCCCTTGACCAAGTGCTGCTGAATCCACGTCGCCCAGCCCGCCTGCGATCCACTGAACTGAACGATCAGAGCCGGGATGTAGAGCAGTGAGGACGCGAAGATGACGGGAATCACACCCGCCTGGTTGACCTTCAGCGGGATGTACGTAGACGTACCGCCGTAGGACCTGCGGCCGATCATTCGTTTTGCGTACTGCACGGGAATACGGCGCTGCGCCTGCTCGACGAAGACCACCAGTCCGACCATTGCCAGGCCGACCAGAATCACCACGCCGAACTCGAGCCATCCGCCGATGATCTTGCCCTCGAGCTTGATCGCCCACAGCGCCTGCGGGAAACCGGCGGCGATCGAGATGAACATCAGGATCGACATGCCGTTGCCGATGCCGCGGTCGGTGATCAGCTCGCCGAGCCACATGATCAGCGCCGTACCCGCGGTCATGGTGATGACCATGGTGATGGTCACGAAGATCGACTGGTCCGGGATGATCTGCCCCGCGCGGTCACAGCGCGGGAAGAGGGTGCCGGAGCGGGCGGTGGCCACCAGCCCGGTGCCCTGGAGTACGGCGAGGGCGACCGTCAGATAACGCGTGTACTGCGTGATCTTCGCCTGCCCGGACTGCCCCTCCTTCTTCAGGGCCTCCAGCCGTGGAATGACCACGGTCAGCAGCTGCAGGATGATGCTCGCCGTGATGTACGGCATGATGCCGAGCGCAAAGATCGTGATCTGCAGCAGAGCGCCACCGCTGAACATGTTGACCAGGCCGAACAGCCCCTGGCTGCCTTCGGCCTGCTTCATGCAGTAGTTGACGTTCGGGTAGCTGACCCCGGGGATCGGAATGTGCGCCCCGAGCCGGAACAACACAATGATGCCCAGCGTGAAGAGCAGCTTCTTGCGCAGGTCGGGCGTCTTGAACGCCCGGGCGAACGCGGTGAGCACGGTGCCTCCTGCGACCCCCGCGTATCTGCGCGAGAGGTGACGGTCTGGAAAACGACGAGTACTGATCAGTCAAAAGCCGCGCGGCTGCGGACCGCGCGGCCCGGGGCGGGGCCCCAGGTGCTGCAAGCAACAGTGCACGCCACCTTACCGGCGCACCTGTGTCCCGTGGAACGACCAACCGGGGATGCCTCATGTGAGACATCCCCGGTCGAATGCGTCATCGCGCTCAGACGAGCTCGGTGACGGTACCGCCGGCTGCGGTGATCTTCTCCTTGGCGGAGCCGGAGACGGCGTCGACCGTCACCTGCAGCGCCACGGAGACCTCGCCGGTACCCAGCACCTTCACGAGCTGGTTCTTGCGCACCGCACCCTTGGCGACCAGGTCGGCCACCGTGACCTCGCCACCCTGCGGGTAGAGCGCGGCCAGCTTGTCCAGGTTGACGACCTGGTACTCGGTGCGGAACGGGTTCTTGAAGCCCTTGAGCTTCGGGAGACGCATGTGGAGGGGCATCTGCCCACCCTCGAAGCGCTCCGGAACCTGGTAGCGGGCCTTGGTGCCCTTGGTGCCACGACCTGCGGTCTTACCCTTGGACGCCTCACCACGACCGACACGGGTCTTGGCGGTCTTGGCGCCCGGGGCGGGCCGGAGGTTGTGGACCTTCAGCGGCTTCTCCTCCGCCATGTCAGTCGACCTCCTCAACCGTCACGAGGTGGCGCACGGTGTTGGCCATGCCGCGGATCTCGGGACGGTCCTCCTTGACAACCACGTCGTTCAGGCGCTTGAGCCCGAGCGAACGCAGGGTGTCGCGGTGGTTCTGCTTGCTGCCGATGTAGGACTTCGTCTGCGTGATCTTGAGGCGAGCCATTACGCACCCGCCCCGGCACGCGCCCGCAGCAGAGCGGCGGGAGCGACATCCTCCAGCGGCAGGCCGCGACGGGCGGCGATCTCCTCGGGACGCTGCAGCCCCTGGAGAGCCTCCACCGTGGCGTGCACGATGTTGATCGGGTTCGCCGAGCCGAGCGACTTGCTCAGCACGTCGTGGATGCCCGCACACTCCAGAACGGCGCGCACAGGACCGCCGGCGATCACACCGGTACCGGGGGAAGCCGGCTTGAGCAGGACGACGCCCGCAGCCTTCTCGCCCTGGATCGGATGCGGGATGGTGCCCTGGATCCGCGGGACCTTGAAGAAGTGCTTCTTGGCCTCCTCAACACCCTTGGCGATGGCGGCCGGCACCTCCTTGGCCTTCCCGTATCCGACACCCACGGTGCCGTCACCGTCGCCCACCACGACCAGCGCGGTGAAGCTGAAGCGACGACCACCCTTCACAACCTTGGCGACGCGGTTGATCGCGACGACACGTTCGACGTACGCGGTCTTCTCGGCGGCAGCGCCGCCGTCCCGCCGGTCCTTCCGGTCCCGCCGCTCGCCGCCACCGGCGCCGCCACCGCGGCGCTGGGGTCCAGCCATTGGAATTACCTCTCTCGTCTAATCCGCTTGCGTAGGAACCGGCTCAGAACCTGAGCCCGGCTTCGCGGGCGGCGTCGGCCAGCGCTGCAATGCGCCCGGCGTACTTGTTGCCACCGCGGTCGAACACGACGGCCTCGATACCGGCGGCCTTGGCCCGCTCGGCGACCAGGGCGCCAACCTGCTTGGCCTGCGCGCTCTTGTCACCCTCGCCACCACGGATCGACGCGTCCAGGGACGACGCCGAGGCCAGCGTGTGGCCCGCGATGTCGTCGATGACCTGGGCGACCATATGGCGGTTGGACCGCGTCACGACCAGGCGCGGACGTTCCGGCGTACCGGAGACCCGCTTGCGGACGCGGATGTGGCGACGCTTGAGAGCGGCAGCCTTGTAGGCCTTGCCCTTGGCGATCTTCACACCGTATGCCATGGCTTACTTACCAGCCTTTCCGACCTTGCGGCGGATGACTTCGCCCTCGTACTTGACGCCCTTGGCCTTGTACGGGTCGGGCTTGCGCAGCTTGCGGATGTTCGCGGCCACCTCGCCGACCTTCTGCTTGTCGATGCCCTCGACACTCAGCTTGGTCGGGGACTCCACCTTGAAGGTGATGCCCTCGGGGGCCTCGACGAGAATCGGGTGGCTGTAGCCCAGGGAGAACTCCAGGTTGGAGCCCTTGGCCTGGACGCGGTAGCCGACACCGCTGATCTCGAGCCTCTTGACGTATCCCGTGGTCACACCGGTGATCATGTTCGCCACCAGCGTGCGCGACAGGCCGTGGAGGGCCTTGTTCTGACGCTCGTCGTTGGGGCGGGTCACCGCGAGGGTGCCGTCCTCGCCCTTGGCGATCTCGATCGGCGCGGCGACGGTGTGGGAGAGGGAACCCTTGGGGCCCTTCACCGAGACCGTCCGGCCATCGATGGTGACGTCCACGCCGGCGGGAACCGGGATGGGGAGCTTGCCGATACGCGACATTGCTGTTCCTCCGTTCCCGACTACCAGACGTAGGCGAGGACTTCCCCGCCCACACCCTTCTTGCTGGCCTGCTTGTCGGTGAGGAGACCGTGGGACGTGGAGATGATCGCCACGCCCAGGCCGCCGAGCACCTTCGGCAGATTGGTGGACTTTGCGTAGACCCGCAGACCCGGCTTCGAAATCCGCTTGATACCGGCGATCGAGCGCTCGCGGTTGGGGCCGAACTTCAGCTCGAGGACGAGGTTCTTGCCGACCTCGGCGTCCTCGACCTTCCAGCCGGTGATGAAGCCCTCCTGCTGGAGGATCTCCGCGATGTGCGACTTGATCTTGCTGTGCGGCATCGACACGGAGTCGTGGTACGCCGAGTTCGCGTTTCGCAGACGCGTCAGCATGTCTGCGATCGGATCGGTCATGGTCATGATGGCCTTCGGCCTCTCTCGCCGGGGTTTCCTGTCTGCTCCATCCCTCTCCCCGGAACAAGCCGGGACGGGTGCGGTGCGGGGACCTACGGCGTAGTAAGACGGTCTTGGGCGGCAGGCGCCCAACCCCACAATCCTAGGGGACGTGAGGAGGGCTTCCTGCCGACCAGATGCTTACCAAGAGTCCGGTAGCAGCCCGTAAGGCTGGTTACCAGGAGCTCTTGGTCACGCCCGGCAGCTCGCCGCGGTGAGCCATCTCACGAAGGCACACGCGGCAGAGGCCGAACTTGCGGTAAACGGAGTGCGGACGGCCGCAGCGCTGGCAGCGGGTGTACGCGCGCACACCGAACTTGGGCTTGCGAGCAGCCTTGGCAATAAGAGCCTTCTTCGCCATCTCGCTCACGCCTCCTTGAACGGGAAGCCGAGGTGACGAAGGAGAGCGCGGCCCTCATCGTCGTTGGTCGCCGTGGTGACCACGGTGATGTCCATACCCCGGGTACGGTCGATCTTGTCCTGGTCGATCTCGTGGAACATGACCTGCTCGGTGAGACCGAAGGTGTAGTTGCCCCGACCGTCGAACTGCTTCGGAGACAGACCACGGAAGTCGCGGATGCGCGGCAGCGCCAGCGACAGCAGGCGGTCCAGGAACTCCCACATGCGGTCACCGCGGAGGGTGACATGGGCACCGATCGGCTGGCCCTCGCGCAGCTTGAACTGCGCGATGGACTTACGGGCCTTGGTGACGGCCGGCTTCTGGCCGGTGATCGTGGCGAGGTCGCGGATGGCGCCCTCGATCAGCTTGGAGTCGCGGGCGGCGTCGCCCACACCCATGTTGACCACGATCTTGGTCAGACCAGGGATCTGCATGACGTTCTCGTAGGAGAACTCGTCCTTCAGCTTGCCCTGGATCTCTTCGCGGTAGCGCGTCTTGAGACGCGGCGCGTTGGTGGTGGCAGTCATCAGATGTCCTCACCGGTCCGCTTGGCAACGCGGATCTTGTTGCCCTCGTCGTCGAAGCGGTACCCGACGCGGGTGACGACCTTGTTGCCGTCCTTCTCCACCACGAGCTGCACATTGCTCACGTGGATCGGGGCCTCGGTCGTCACAATGCCGCCGGTCTTCGAACCACGAGCGGTCTGGCCGGCCTTGGTGTGCTTCTTGACCCGGTTGACACCCTCGACCAGAACGCGGTCCTCGCGGGGGTAGGCCTGAATGACCTTGCCCTGCTTGCCCTTGTCCTTACCGGTGATGACCTGGACCAGGTCGCCCTTCTTGATCTTCATCGGTTACAGCACCTCCGGCGCGAGCGAGATGATCTTCATGAACTTCTTCTCGCGCAGCTCGCGGCCCACGGGGCCGAAGATACGGGTGCCGCGGGGGTCGCCATCGTTCTTGAGGATGACGGCCGCGTTCTCGTCGAAGCGGATGTACGAGCCGTCCGGGCGGCGGCGCTCCTTCACGGTGCGCACGATGACCGCCTTGACGACGTCGCCCTTCTTCACGTTGCCACCGGGGATCGCGTCCTTGACGGTGGCGACGATGACGTCACCGATGCCCGCGTAGCGGCGACCGGAACCGCCGAGAACACGGATGCAAAGGATTTCCTTCGCACCAGTGTTGTCGGCGACACGCAGTCGCGACTCCTGCTGGATCACGTCTATCTCCTGATCGTCTGCCGGTTCCCGGCAGGGGCCGTGTCACGGCCCCTGCCGAGCCTGGCGGAACTGTCCAGAAGGCTGTTGCCTTCAGGCTGACTTTCTTTGGAATCCCCTTGCGGGAATTGCCTACTTGGCCTTCTCGAGGATCTCGACGACGCGCCAGCGCTTGGTCGCGGACAGCGGCCGGGTCTCCATGAGGAGGACGCGGTCGCCGATACCCGCGGCGTTCTGCTCGTCGTGCGCCTTGAGCTTGTTCGTACGGCGGATGACCTTGCCGTACAGCGCGTGCTTGACGCGGTCCTCGACGGCGACGACGACGGTCTTGTCCATCTTGTCGCTGACGACGAGGCCCTCACGGGTCTTGCGGAAGCCGCGGTCGTTCGTCTCAGTCACATTCTTCTCGCTCATCAGGCGCTCTCCACCGTCTCGATGCCGAGCTCGCGCTCCCGCATCAGGGTGTAGATCCGGGCGATGTCCTTGCGAACGGCCTTCAGCCGGCCGTGGTTCTCGAGCTGTCCGGTCGCCGCCTGGAAGCGGAGGTTGAACAGCTCCTCCTTGGCCTCACGAAGCTTGGCAACGAGGTCCTCGTTGTTCAGCTCGCGCAGCTCGGACGCCTTGGTTCCGGCCGCCATCACGACTCACCTGCCTCGCGCCGCACGATCCGGCACTTCATCGGAAGCTTGTGCGCGGCGCGGGTGAGCGCCTCGCGAGCAATCTTCTCGTTCGGGTAGGACAGCTCGAACAT
The DNA here is from genome assembly GCF_040681345.1 of Streptomyces sp. NPDC051776. Lineage (NCBI taxonomy): Bacteria > Bacillati > Actinomycetota > Actinomycetes > Kitasatosporales > Streptomycetaceae > Streptomyces > Streptomyces sp. NPDC051776. Next base: position 123,061 of record NZ_JBFAYQ010000011.1, read on the forward strand.
CACCCGACCGGGCTTGACGTTCGCGACCCACCACTCCGGAGAACCCTTACCGGAACCCATGCGGGTCTCCGCCGGCTTCTTCGTGAGCGGGCGGTCCGGGTAGATGTTGATCCAGACCTTGCCGCCACGCTTGATGTGGCGGGTCATGGCGATACGAGCCGACTCGATCTGGCGGTTCGTCACGTAGGCCGGAGTCACCGCCTGGATGCCGTACTCGCCGAACGCAAGCTCGGTGCCGCCCTTGGCCATACCACTGCGCTTCGGGTGGTGCTGCTTACGGTGCTTGACCCTACGGGGGATCAGCATGACGGTCAGGCCTCCGTTCCGGCGCTGTTGGAGGAACCAGCCTCGGCAGCCGGAGCGGCAGCGGCGGGAGCCTCGGCCTTGGGGGCCTCGGCAGCCGGGGCCGACTGCTGCTGCGGCTTGCGGCCGCGGCCGCGCTCGCCACCGCGGCCACCACGGGCCGGACGGTCACCGGCACCGCGCGACGGGCGGTTGCCGGCGCGGGCGGCCGCGTTCTCGGCGCGGACCTCGGCGATGTTCTTGACGTCGCCCTTGTAGATCCAGACCTTCACACCGATACGGCCGAAGGTCGTCTTTGCCTCGAAGAAGCCGTAGTCGACGTTCGCACGGAGCGTGTGCAGGGGCACACGGCCCTCGCGGTAGAACTCCGAGCGGGACATCTCGGCGCCGCCGAGACGGCCACCGCACTGGATCTTGATGCCCTTGGCGCCGGCCTTCATCGTCGACTGCATGCTCTTGCGCATGGCGCGACGGAAGGAGACGCGGGAGGAGAGCTGCTCGGCGACCGCCTGCGCGACCAGCTGGGCATCGGTCTCGGGGTTCTTGACCTCGAGGATGTTCAGCTGGACCTGCTTGCCGGTGAGCTTCTCCAGCTCGCCGCGGATACGGTCGGCCTCCGCGCCGCGGCGGCCGATGACGATGCCCGGCCGGGCGGTGTGGATGTCGACGCGGACGCGGTCACGGGTGCGCTCGATCTCCACCTTGGAGATACCGGCGCGCTCCATGCCCTTCGTCATCATCCGGCGGATGGCGACGTCTTCCTTGACGTAGTCCTTGTACAGCTTGTCGGCGTACCACCGGGACTTGAAGTCCGTGGTGATGCCGAGCCGGAACCCGTGCGGGTTAACCTTCTGGCCCATTACCGGGTTCCTTCCTTGCTGCTGACGACCACGGTGATGTGGCTGGTCCGCTTGCGGATCCGGTAGGCACGGCCCTGGGCGCGCGGACGGAACCGCTTCAGGGTCGGGCCCTCGTCGACGTACGCCTCGGAGATGAAGAGGCTGCCGGCGTCGGTGTGGTCGTAGTTGTGCGCGGCGTTGGCAATGGCGCTGTCCAGCACCTTGCCGACCGGCACGCTCGCGGCCTGCGGAGCGAATCGCAGGACCGCCTGAGCCTCCGTGGCATCCATGCCACGGATGAGGTCCACCACGCGGCGGGCCTTCATGGGCGTGACGCGGATGTACCGCGCCTGGGCCCTGGCTTCCATGGTTGTCCCTTCGGTGTCTGTCATCGGTCTTCGCTTGTTCCGCAGATCAGCGACGACGCGACTTGCGGTCGTCCTTCTCGTGGCCGCGGAAGGTGCGGGTCGGCGCGAACTCGCCGAGCTTGTGGCCGACCATCGACTCGGTGACGAACACCGGGACGTGCTTGCGGCCGTCGTGCACCGCGATCGTGTGGCCGAGCATGGCCGGGACGATCATCGAGCGGCGAGACCAGGTCTTGATGACGTTCTTGGTGCCTGCGTCGTTCTGAGCGTCCACCTTCTTGCTGAGGTGGTCGTCGACGAAAGGCCCCTTCTTGAGACTGCGCGGCATCGAACCTGCTCCTAGCGCTTCTTGTTCGTCTTGCGGCGGCGGACGATGTACTTGTTGCTGGCCTTCTTCGGCGAGCGCGTACGGCCCTCCTTCTGACCCCACGGCGAGACCGGGTGGCGACCACCGGAGGTCTTGCCCTCACCACCACCGTGCGGGTGGTCGACGGGGTTCATGGCGACACCGCGGACGGTCGGGCGGACGCCCTTCCAGCGCATACGGCCGGCCTTGCCCCAGTTGATGTTCGACTGCTCGGCGTTGCCGACCTCGCCAACGGTGGCGCGGCAGCGAATGTCGACCAGACGGACCTCGCCGGAGGGCATGCGCAGGTGGGCGTAGGTGCCCTCCTTCGCCAGCAGCTGGACGGAAGAGCCCGCGGAACGGGCGATCTTCGCGCCGCCGCCGGGGCGCAGCTCGATGGCGTGGATGACCGTACCCACCGGGATGTTGCGCAGCGGGAGGTTGTTGCCGGGCTTGATGTCGGCACCGGGGCCGTTCTCCACCCGGTCGCCCTGACCCAGGCGGGCCGGGGCGAGGATGTAGCGCTTGTCGCCGTCCGCGTAGTGCAGGAGCGCGATGCGCGCGGTGCGGTTCGGGTCGTACTCGATGTGCGCGACCTTGGCCGGCACGCCGTCCTTGTCGTGACGACGGAAGTCGATCACGCGGAAGGCGCGCTTGTGGCCACCGCCCTGGTGGCGAACGGTCACACGACCGGCGTTGTTACGGCCGCCCTTGCTGTGCAGCGGGCGGACCAGCGACTTCTCCGGCGTGGACCGCGTGATCTCGACGAAGTCGGCGACGCTGGAGCCACGACGGCCCGGGGTCGTCGGCTTGTACTTGCGGATACCCATTTCTCAGTCCTCGTCCGATATCGGACGACTCGGACTCCGTTAGGAGACCGGGCCGCCGAAGATGTCGATACGGTCGCCCTCGGCGAGGGTCACGATGGCGCGCTTGGTGTCCTTGCGCTTGCCGAAACCGGTGCGGGTGCGCTTGCGCTTGCCCTGGCGGTTGATCGTGTTGACCCCGGTGACCTTGACCGAGAAGACCGCCTCGACGGCCTGCTTGATCTGGGTCTTGTTCGCACGCGGGTCGACGATGAACGTGTACTTGTTCTCGTCCAGCAGCGCGTAGCTCTTCTCCGAGACCACCGGCTTGACGAGAACGTCGCGGGGGTCCGTGAAGGTCTTGCTGGTGACAGCGGTCGCCTCAGTCATCAGGCGTCGCTCCCTTCGAGCTGAGCGGCCTTGGGACCAGCCACGAAGGACTCGAAGGCGGCCTTGGTGAAGACCACGTCGTCGGAGACGAGCACGTCGTACGTGTTGAGCTGGCCCGGCTCCAGGATGTGGACCTGGGGCAGGTTGCGGGCGGACAGCCACGCGGCCTCGTCGGACCGCTCGACGACCAGGAGCAGGTTCTTGCGCTCGCTGATCTTGCCGAACAGGGTCTTCGCGGCCTTGGTGGAGATCTCGCCCTCGACCACGCCGGAGACGATGTGGATGCGGTTGTGACGCGCCCGGTCGGAGAGGGCACCGCGGAGCGCGGCGGCCTTCATCTTCTTCGGGGTCCGCTGCGAGTAGTCACGCGGCACGGGACCGTGCACGGTGCCACCACCGGCGAACTGCGGCGCACGGGTCGAGCCCTGGCGGGCGCGGCCGGTGCCCTTCTGGCGGTAGGGCTTCCTGCCACCGCCGCGGACCTCGCCGCGCGTCTTGGTCTTGTGCGTGCCCTGGCGGGCAGCGGCCAGCTGGGCGACGACGACCTGGTGGATCAGCGGAATGCTGACCTGCACGTCGAAGATCTCCGCGGGGAGCTCGACGGACCCGGCCTTGTCGCCTGCCGGCGAAAGGATGTCAATGGTGCTCATCGGTTACCTCAGGCCCCCTTGGCCGCGGTACGGACCAGGACGAGGCCGCCGTTCGGACCAGGAACTGCGCCCTTGATGAGCAGCAGGCCCTTCTCCGCGTCAACGGCGTGGACGGTCAGGTTCTGGGTGGTGACCCGCTCGTTGCCCATGCGGCCGGCCATGCGCAGGCCCTTGAACACGCGGCCCGGCGTGGCGCAGCCACCAATGGAGCCGGGCGAGCGGTGCTTGCGCTGCGTGCCGTGGCCGGCACCGAGGCCGCCGAAGCCGTGGCGCTTCATGACACCGGCGGTGCCCTTGCCCTTGCTGGTGCCGGTCACGTCGACCTTGACACCGGACTCGAACACCTCGGCGGTGACCTCCTGGCCGAGCGTGTACTCACCGGCGTCGGTGGTACGCAGCTCCACCAGGTGGCGGCGCGGGGTGACGTCGGCCTTGGCGAAGTGGCCCTTTAGGGGCTTGTTCACCTTGCGCGGGTCGATCTCGCCGAAGGCGATCTGGACGGCGTCGTAGCCGTCGGCGTCGTTGGTGCGGACCTGGGTCACGACGCAGGGGCCGGCCTTGACGACGGTGACCGGGACGACGCGGTTGTTCTCGTCCCACACCTGCGTCATACCGAGCTTCTCGCCCAGGACGCCCTTGATCTGCTTAGCCATCTCGCGCGTCACCTCAGAGCTTGATCTCGATGTCGACGCCGGCCGGCAGGTCGAGACGCATGAGCGAGTCGACGGTCTTCGGCGTGGGGTCGAGGATGTCGATGAGGCGCTTGTGCGTACGCATCTCGAAGTGCTCGCGCGAGTCCTTGTACTTGTGCGGCGACTTGATGACGCAGTACACGTTCTTCTCTGTGGGCAGCGGCACCGGGCCCGCGACCGACGCACCAGTGCGGGTCACCGTCTCGACGATCTTCTTCGCCGAGGAGTCGATGACCTCGTGGTCGTAGGCCTTGAGCCGGATGCGGATCTTCTGTCCCGCCATGGCTGCTTCGTAGTCCTGTCTCTCGTAACGCTCTGGGACCCGGCGACTTTCCGACCCTCCGACCCCCGCGGTCGGGCGTGTCGCAATCCCTTCACAGCTGATTTCCCGAAGGATTTCCCTGCTGGGGGATGCGGCCACGAGACCGCTGGACCGGGGGAGGACACCCACCGGGCGCCTGGTCGGTACCCCGCTGACGCTTCCCGGAAGATTCCCGTACTTCCGCCCCTGATCAGGGACGACGAGTACTGCGGGACTCGCTTCCAGTCCTCCCGGCGGGAGGCGCGCAGCATCGGCACTCAACCGAGCAACCTGGACAGTGTGCCATATGGGGCCAGGTGGTCGCGAATCGAGCCGAGGAGGCTACCTCACCACCCCGGCCGAGGCATCGCAGCCGGGGCCGTACGAGGGGCCGGGCGGCTGATCTCCTCAGGACCGGCTCCCCGATCCACGGAACCTCCTGGCGCGTGCCGTTTCCGCGGCAACCGCTCCCGCACTTCCGGCCGCCGCCCCGTCAGAGGCAGTCGCCCTGTTCCCGACGCGTATTCCGTGTGTCGCGCCCTCCCGGCCAGGCCACGCGCGATTCACCGGTGCCCGGCCCCCCCTTCGGGGCCCGCGCCCGCAGGGACACAGGTCAGCCTGTCGTCGCCGACGAGGACGGTGACCGCTCCCGGGTGAGGCGCAATATGGGCGGCGCTCATCGCCTGGACACCGGGTGCCCGTTGTTTCCGTAGCGGCGCAGGGAACGGACACCTGGCCCCGGAGCCGACAAGCGCGTCCTTGGCCGGCTCGGCGAGCAACTCCGGGAAACGGACGCCGTGTTCGTCGGCGTCGGACACCGGATGGAGCGTGGGTTGACGTCGAAGTCGATCTCGACGCGCTCGCCCTCCGCAGACGAGGGGGAGCGCTCACCATGACCCCGATCGGATCGCCCCACGCCATGACTCAGGACACCCGGGTCCCGTTCCACGAACGGATTTTGACCAAGCATCAGCTGCATGTCCTGGCTTCGCGCGAGCAACGCGAAGGGCCCGCACGGACGAAACCGTACGAGCCCTTCCCCGGTGCTCCTAGGAGCGGCAGGTCACTTGTTGATCTTGGTGACCTGGCCGGCGCCCACGGTCCGGCCACCCTCACGGATGGCGAACTTGAGGCCCTCCTCCATGGCGACCGGCTGGATCAGCTGGACGGACATGGTGGTGTTGTCGCCCGGCATGACCATCTCGGTGCCCTCGGGGAGGGTCACGACGCCGGTCACGTCAGTCGTACGGAAGTAGAACTGCGGGCGGTAGTTGTTGAAGAACGGGGTGTGGCGGCCGCCCTCGTCCTTCGACAGGATGTAGGCCTGGGCCTCGAACTCGGTGTGCGGGGTGACCGAGCCCGGCTTGATGATGACCTGGCCGCGCTCGACGTCCTCGCGCTTGATGCCGCGGAGGAGCAGACCGACGTTCTCACCGGCCTGGCCCTCGTCGAGCAGCTTGCGGAACATCTCGATACCGGTGACCGTGGTGGAGGTCTTCTCCGGCTTGATGCCGATGATGTCGACGTTCTCGTTGACCTTGAGGACACCACGCTCGATTCGGCCGGTGACGACCGTGCCGCGGCCGGTGATGGTGAAGACGTCCTCGATCGGCATCAGGAACGGCTTGTCGACATCGCGCTCCGGCTGCGGGATGGACTCGTCCACAGCCTTCATCAGGTTGAGGACGGACTCGCCCCACTCCTTGTCGCCCTCGAGCGCCTTGAGCGCCGAGACCTTGACGACCGGAACGTCGTCGCCCGGGAACTCGTACTCGGACAGCAGCTCACGGACCTCGAGCTCGACGAGCTCCAGGATCTCCTCGTCGTCGACCATGTCGGCCTTGTTCAGGGCGACGACGATGTAGGGAACGCCGACCTGACGGGCCAGGAGCACGTGCTCCTTGGTCTGCGGCATCGGGCCGTCGGTGGCGGCGACCACGAGGATGGCGCCGTCCATCTGCGCCGCACCGGTGATCATGTTCTTGATGTAGTCCGCGTGACCCGGGCAGTCAACGTGGGCATAGTGACGCGTCTCGGTCTGGTACTCGACGTGCGCGATGGAGATGGTGATACCGCGCTGGCGCTCCTCGGGAGCCTTGTCGATCTGGTCAAACGCCGAGGCCTCGTTCAGCTCCGGGTACGCGTCGTGCAGCACCTTGGTGATCGCCGCGGTAAGAGTGGTCTTACCGTGGTCGATGTGACCGATGGTGCCGATGTTGACGTGCGGCTTAGTCCGCTCGAACTTCGCCTTCGCCACTGGGGTCCTCCTGTGGACTGGTGCTGTACTCCACCCGCGCTTTGCGAGTGGGTTCAGGTGGTCTTACCGAATCGACCAGGACCCCGAGGGGATGCCCTTGGCCGTATTCGCTTGGGGGCCGGCTGCGGGGCCCCGCCGCAAAGCGGTTGCTTTGCGGCGGATTGCCCCGATGCCTTTGCTCCAGCCTAAAGCGTAAGAAACGTGGGCGGAGCCCCGTTACTCACCCTTGGCCTTCGCGATGATCTCCTCCGCCACGTTCCGCGGAACCTCGGCGTAAGAGTCGAACTGCATGGAGTAACTGGCACGACCGGAGGTCTTGCTGCGCAGGTCTCCGACATAGCCGAACATCTCCGACAGCGGAACCAGACCGGTGACCAGCTTGGCGCCGGCCCGGTCCTCCATGGACTGGATCTGACCGCGACGGGAGTTGATGTCACCGATCACGTCGCCCATGTAATCCTCGGGCGTCGTGACCTCGACCTTCATCATCGGCTCGAGCAGGGCCGGACTGGCCTTGCGGGCGGCCTCCTTGAAGGCCATCGAACCGGCGATCTTGAAGGCGAGTTCGGAGGAGTCGACGTCGTGGTAGGCGCCGTCGAGCAGCGTCACCTTCACACCGGTCAGCGGGTAGCCGGCCAGCACACCGAACTCCATTGCCTCCTGGCAGCCGGCATCCACGGACGGGATGTACTCCCGCGGGATACGGCCACCGGTGACCTTGTTCTCGAACTCGTACCCGTCGCCCTCGAGCGGCTCGAGCGCGATCTGCACCTTTGCGAACTGGCCGGAACCACCAGTCTGCTTCTTGTGCGTGTAGTCGACGCGGTCGACCGCCTTGCGGAGGGTCTCGCGGTAGGCGACCTGCGGCTTGCCGACGTTCGCCTCGACCCTGAACTCGCGCTTCATACGGTCGACCAGCACGTCGAGGTGCAGCTCGCCCATGCCCGCGATGATCGTCTGGCCGGTCTCCTCGTCGGTGTTGACCTGGAAGGACGGGTCCTCCTCGGCCAACCGCTGGATCGCGACGCCCAGCTTCTCCTGGTCGCCCTTCGACTTGGGCTCGATCGCGACCTGGATGACGGGCGCCGGGAAGTCCATCGACTCCAGGATCACCGGGTTCGAACCGTCGCAGAGGGTCTCACCGGTGGTTGTCTGCTTCAGACCCATGACGGCGACGATGTCACCGGCACCCACCGACTCGATCTCCTCACGCTTGTTCGCGTGCATCCGGTAGATCTTGCCGATGCGCTCCTTCTTGCCCTTGACGGAGTTCTGCACCTGCGTACCGGTCACCATGCGGCCCGAGTACACCCGGACGAAGGTGAGCTTGCCGAGGTGCGGGTCGCTCATGATCTTGAACGCAAGACCGGCGAACGGCTCATCCTCGGACGGCTTACGGGTCACAACCTCCTCGGGGTTGTTCACCGCGTGTCCCTCGATCGCCTCGATGTCGATCGGCGACGGCAGGTAGCGCACGACCGCGTCGAGCAGGGGCTGAACGCCCTTGTTCTTGAACGCGGTACCACAGAACACCGGGGTGACCGTGGTGTCGCCGCCCTTGCCGGAGTTGATGGTGATGCGGCGGATCGCCGCGATCAGCTGCTCCTCGGAGGGCTCCTGGCCCTCGAGGTACAGCTCCATCATCTCCTCGTCGTTCTCGGCGACGGCCTCGAGCAGCTTGCCGCGCCACTCGTCGGCGGCCTCGGCGTGGGTGTCGGGGATGTCGACGGTGTCGTACATCTCGCCCTTGGTCGCCTCGGCGGACCACACGAGGGCCTTCATGCTCACCAGGTCGACGACGCCCTTGAAGTCGGCCTCGGCGCCGATCGGGAGCTGCATGACGAGCGGCGTCGCGCCCAGCCGGTCGACGATCATGTCGACACAGCGGTGGAACTCTGCGCCGGTCCGGTCCAGCTTGTTGACGAAGCAGATGCGCGGCACGCGGTAGCGGTCCGCCTGACGCCACACCGTCTCGGACTGGGGCTCGACACCGGCAACGCCGTCGAACACCGTCACCGCACCGTCGAGCACGCGCAGGGAGCGCTCCACCTCGACGGTGAAGTCGACGTGGCCCGGGGTGTCGATGATGTTGATGGTGTGGTCGACGTTGTCCAGCGGCCAGTGGCAGGTGGTCGCGGCGGACGTGATGGTGATGCCGCGCTCCTGCTCCTGCTCCATCCAGTCCATGGTGGCAGCGCCGTCGTGGACCTCACCGATCTTGTAGCTCACACCGGTGTAGAACAGGATCCGCTCGGTGGTGGTCGTCTTGCCCGCGTCGATGTGGGCCATGATCCCGATATTGCGGACCTTGGCCAGGTCAAGTGAAGTGGTGGCCATAAGGCTCAGTCTTCTCTCGGATCTCGATGGGGTAGCGACTACCAGCGGTAGTGCGCGAAGGCCTTGTTGGACTCGGCCATCTTGTGGGTGTCCTCGCGACGCTTGACGGAGGCGCCCAGACCGTTGCTGGCGTCCAGCAGCTCGTTCATCAGACGCTCGGTCATGGTCTTCTCACGACGGGCGCGCGAGTAGCCGACGAGCCAGCGCAGCGCGAGGGTGGAGGCACGGCCGGGCTTGACCTCGACCGGCACCTGGTAAGTGGCGCCACCGACGCGACGGGACTTGACCTCGAGGGTCGGCTTGATGTTCTCCAGAGCACGCTTGAGCGTGATGACCGGGTCGTTGCCGGTCTTCTCGCGCAGGCCCTCCATGGCGCCGTACACGATGCGCTCGGCGGTGGAGCGCTTGCCGTTCAGCAGCACCTTGTTGATGAGCGAGGTGACCAGAGGAGAACCGTAGACCGGGTCGATGATGACCGGGCGCTTCGGGGCGGGGCCCTTACGAGGCATGCTTACTTCTCCTTCTTGGCGCCGTAACGGCTGCGGGCCTGCTTGCGGTTCTTGACACCCTGGGTGTCGAGCGAACCGCGGATGATCTTGTAGCGAACACCCGGCAGGTCCTTCACACGGCCACCACGCACGAGCACGATGGAGTGCTCCTGCAGGTTGTGTCCCTCACCCGGGATGTAGGCCGTGACCTCGATGCCGCTGGTCAGACGCACACGCGCGACCTTACGCAGGGCCGAGTTCGGCTTCTTCGGGGTGGTCGTGAACACACGCGTGCAGACGCCGCGGCGCTGAGGGGATCCTTCGAGCGCGGGCGTCTTGTTCTTCTCGACCTTGTCCTGCCGGCCCTTGCGGACCAGCTGCTGGATCGTAGGCACCGTTTCTCCGGTTTCTGTGTGCCGTCTAGTGAAGCTAACCTGAGGCTTCTCCGACCCACGCGGTCGGGTGTGTCGCAGATCCCACACCTGCTCCGTGAAACGGAAAGCGCGGATGTGATCGGCGATTCGGCCTCGGTCCCGTGCGGCCGGAGTCCTCCCCCGGACCCGGTCCGGGAGGGGGCCCACCCGGCCGATGGCTGGGATGGCACGCACAAGAACCCGGGCACACCCCAGGCACAAGGTCAGAGCGTACCTATAGCACCGGCTTCGGTCAAAACAAAAGCACCTGGCTAGGACACTCCGGGCACCTGCTCGGCTACGCCGCGGAGTTGGCACCGCGGGGCGCCGCGGCGCGGGTCAAGTCGACGCCGCAGCCACCGTCACGCCGATGATCACCAGTATGCCGATGGCCAGCGCCAGATAGCCCAGTACCAGACCGGCCGTCGCGTACCCCTCGCCGCTCTCCCCCGTACGCCGCATCTCCGCCCGCGCCTTGTGGCCGAGAATCACCGCGGGAATCGCGGTCAGACCCCACGTGACCGGCGTCAGCACGCCGCACACCATGGAGGCGGTGGCCGACCCGTTGGTCGGCGGCGGGGGCGGCGGCGCCCAGAACGTCGGAGCGACCTGTTGCCGTACGGGGTAGGCGTAGCCGCTCGTGCTCCCGGGCCCCTGCGGCAGATCGGCGACCAGCGTCTGCAACTGCCCGTAGGTCTGGGCATGGTGAGCGCGCGTCAGCCGCTGTTCGTACTCCTGCTGGGACAGGCGGCCCTCGGCGAAACCGGCCTTGAGCACATCGATCGTGCGCTCCCGGTCTGCGTGCGAGGCCCGCATCACCGAGGACTGAGCCTGCCCCTGCTGCGGATGTCCACCACCCGGCCACGGTTGCATCGACACCGCACCCACCTCCCCGCCCAGGAATCTCTCCCCATCATTCCCGACGTCCGGCTGCCTCGCGCAGTTCCCCCGCCATTGGGCGTGGCCGGTGATCCTGTAGAGATGCCGCAGAGCGGCCCCCCGAAGGGGACCGCCCTGTGGGCAACGTGCCTGCGGACCTTACTGGTTGTACGGCCCGTAGTCGTAGTCCTCCAGCGGGACCGCCTGGCCGGAGCCCGTGCCGAAGGGCGAGTAGTCGATGTCGTCGTAACCGACGGCCGAGTACATTGCGGCCTTCGCCTCCTCGGTCGGCTCGACCCGGATGTTGCGGTAGCGGGACAGGCCCGTACCGGCCGGGATGAGCTTACCGATGATCACGTTCTCCTTGAGGCCGATCAGGGAGTCCGACTTGGCGTTGATCGCCGCGTCGGTCAGGACCCTGGTCGTCTCCTGGAAGGACGCCGCCGACAGCCAGGACTCGGTCGCCAGCGAGGCCTTGGTGATACCCATGAGCTGCGGACGGCCGGAGGCCGGGTGGCCGCCTTCCTGCACCACGCGCCGGTTCTCGCCCTCGAAGCGCGAGCGCTCCACGAGCTCGCCGGGCAGCAGCTCGGCGTCGCCGGACTCGATGATCGTCACGCGGCGCAGCATCTGCCGGATGATGATCTCGATGTGCTTGTCGTGGATCGACACACCCTGCGAGTTGTAGACCTTCTGCACCTCGCCGACCAGGTGGACCTGCACGGCCCGCTGACCGAGGATGCGCAGCACGTCGTGCGGGTTGATGGCACCCACGGTCAGCGGCTGGCCGACCTCGACGTGGTCGCCCTCGCCCACCAGGAGGCGGGCACGCTTCGAGACGCCGTACGAGGTCTCGTCGCTGCCGTCGTCCGGGGTGACGACCATCTTCTTGGTCTTCTCGGTCTCCTCGATGCGGACCCGGCCGGCCGCCTCCGAGATGGGGGCGACGCCCTTGGGCGTACGCGCCTCGAAGAGCTCGACGACACGGGGCAGACCCTGGGTGATGTCGTCACCGGCCACACCACCGGTGTGGAAAGTACGCATCGTCAGCTGGGTACCGGGCTCACCGATGGACTGCGCCGCGATGATGCCGACGGCCTCACCGATGTCGACCAGCTTGCCGGTGGCCAGCGAGCGGCCGTAGCACATCGCGCACGTGCCGACCGCGGACTCGCAGGTCAGGACCGAGCGGGTCTTGACCGTCTCGACGCCGTAGCGGACCAGCTCGTCGATGAGCACGTCGCCCAGGTCGGTACCGGCCGGGGCCAGCACCTTGCCGTCGACGACGATGTCCTCGGCGAGGCAGCGCGCGTACACGCTCGTCTCGACGTTCTCCGCCTTGCGCAGGACGCCCTCGGTGTCGCGGGAAGCGATCTCCAGCTTGAGGCCGCGGTCGGTGCCGCAGTCCTCCTCGCGGATGATCACGTCCTGCGAGACGTCGACCAGACGACGGGTCAGGTAACCCGAGTCGGCGGTACGCAGAGCGGTGTCCGCCAGACCCTTACGGGCACCGTGCGTGGCGATGAAGTACTCCAGCACGGAAAGACCGTCACGGTACGACGCCTTGATGGGACGCGGGATGGTCTCGTTCTTGGCGTTCGCCACCAGACCACGCATACCGGCGATCTGACGCATCTGCATCATGTTTCCTCGGGCACCGGACTCGATCATGATGAAGATCGAGTTGGTCCGCGGGAAGTTGCGCTGCATCGCCTCGGAGACCTCGTTGGAGGCCTTGTTCCAGATGACGACCAGCTCCTGGTGGCGCTCGTCCTTGGTGATGAGACCGCGCTCGAACTGCTTCTGGACCTTGAGTGCCTGCTCCTCGTAGTTCTCGAGGATCGCCGGCTTCTCGGGCGGACCGACGATGTCGGAGAACGCCACGGTGACACCGGACCGGGTGGCCCAGTGGAAGCCCGCCGCCTTCAGGTTGTCGAGCGTCGCCGCCACGATGACCTTCGGGTAGCGCTCGGCCAGGTCGTTGACGATCTCGGAGAGCTGCTTCTTGCCCACCGAGTAGTCGACGAACGGGTAGTCCTCGGGCAGCAGCTCATTGAAGAGCGCGCGGCCCAGAGTCGTCCGCAGCCGGAAGCTGTCGCCCTGCTGCCACTCCGGCTCGCCCTCCTCCGGCGCCGGCGGGGTCCAGCCGCGCGGCGGGACGGTGCCGATCGGGAAGCGGATGTCGATCTTCGCCTGGAGCGAGAGCTCGCGGGCGTCGAAGGCCATGATCGCCTCGGCGGTGGAGCCGAACGACCGTCCCTCGCCCTTGACTTCGCGCTCCTCCTCGTCCGTTGTGAGGAAGAAGAGGCCGAGCACCATGTCCTGGGTGGGCATGGTGACGGGGCGACCGTCGGCGGGCTTGAGGATGTTGTTCGAGGACAGCATCAGGATGCGGGCCTCGGCCTGCGCCTCCGCGGACAGCGGCAGGTGCACGGCCATCTGGTCACCGTCGAAGTCCGCGTTGAACGCGGTGCAGACGAGCGGGTGGATCTGAATGGCCTTGCCCTCGACGAGCTGCGGCTCGAAGGCCTGGATGCCGAGGCGGTGCAGGGTCGGCGCACGGTTGAGCAGCACGGGGTGCTCGGCGATGACCTCTTCCAGCACGTCGTACACGACCGTACGGCCGCGCTCGACCATGCGCTTGGCCGACTTGATGTTCTGCGCGTGGTTGAGGTCCACCAGGCGCTTCATCACGAACGGCTTGAAGAGCTCCAGCGCCATGGCCTTGGGCAGACCGCACTGGTGCAGCTTGAGCTGCGGGCCGACGACGATGACGGAACGGGCCGAGTAGTCGACGCGCTTACCGAGCAGGTTCTGACGGAACCGGCCCTGCTTGCCCTTGAGCATGTCGCTCAGGGACTTCAGCGGACGGTTGCCGGGCCCGGTGACCGGGCGACCGCGGCGGCCGTTGTCGAACAGCGCGTCGACGGCCTCCTGCAGCATGCGCTTCTCGTTGTTGACGATGATCTCGGGCGCACCGAGGTCGAGAAGCCGCTTCAGGCGGTTGTTCCGGTTGATGACGCGGCGGTACAGGTCGTTGAGGTCTGAGGTCGCGAAGCGGCCACCGTCGAGCTGCACCATCGGACGCAGGTCCGGCGGGATCACCGGGACGCAGTCGAGCACCATGCCCTTGGGGCTGTTGCTGGTCTGCAGGAAGGCGGAGACGACCTTGAGGCGCTTGAGCGCACGGGTCTTCTTCTGGCCCTTGCCGGTCCGGATGATCTCGCGGAGGCGCTCGGCCTCCTCGTCGAGGTTGAAGGTCTCCAGGCGCTTCTGCAGCGCGGCGGCACCCATGGAGCCGTCGAAGTACGTGCCGAAGCGGTCCCGCAGCTCGCGGTAGAGCAGCTCGTCGCCCTCGAGGTCCTGGACCTTGAGGTTCTTGAAACGGGTCCACACCTCGTCGAGACGGTCGATCTCGCGCTGGGCACGGTCGCGGAGCTGCTTCATCTCGCGCTCGGCGCCCTCGCGCACCTTGCGGCGCACATCGGCCTTGGCTCCCTCGGCCTCGAGCTCGGCCAGGTCGGCCTCGAGCTTCTTGGCACGGGCCTCGAGGTCGGCGTCGCGGCGCTGCTCGACCTGCTGGCGCTCCACGGAGACCTGGGCCTCCAGGGAGGGCAGGTCGCGCGTGCGGCGCTCCTCGTCCACCCACGTGATCATGTAGGCGGCGAAGTAGATGACCTTCTCGAGGTCCTTCGGGGCGAGGTCGAGCAGGTAGCCCAGACGCGACGGGACGCCCTTGAAGTACCAGATGTGGGTGACGGGAGCGGCCAGCTCGATGTGGCCCATCCGCTCACGGCGCACCTTGGCACGAGTGACCTCGACACCGCAGCGCTCGCAGATGATGCCCTTGAAGCGGACGCGCTTGTACTTTCCGCAGTAGCACTCCCAGTCCCGGGTGGGGCCGAAGATCTTCTCGCAGAAGAGTCCGTCCTTCTCGGGCTTGAGGGTGCGGTAGTTGATGGTCTCCGGCTTCTTGACCTCGCCGTGCGACCACTGACGGATGTCGTCAGCAGTGGCCAGGCCGATCCGCAGCTCGTCGAAGAAGTTGACGTCGAGCACTTGTCGTCAATCCCTCTTTCGGGGTCGTGTTCAGAAGTCTGACTGGGGGTCCCCCCACGCCCGCTGGGCCTGGGGGGCGGGGTCCGGGGTTGGCCGGGGCCTTTCGGGGATCCCGGCCAGACCCGTCAGACCTCTTCGACGCTGCTCGGCTCGCGCCGGGACAGGTCGATACCGAGCTCCTCCGCAGCGCGGAAGACGTCCTCGTCGGTGTCGCGCATCTCGATGGACATGCCGTCCGAGGACAGCACCTCCACGTTGAGGCACAGGGACTGCATCTCCTTGATGAGCACCTTGAAGGACTCGGGGATGCCGGGCTCAGGGATGTTCTCGCCCTTGACGATGGCCTCGTAGACCTTCACGCGGCCGGTGACGTCGTCGGACTTGATGGTCAGCAGCTCCTGAAGGGCGTAGGCGGCGCCGTAGGCCTCGAGGGCCCACACCTCCATCTCGCCGAACCGCTGGCCACCGAACTGGGCCTTACCACCCAGCGGCTGCTGGGTGATCATCGAGTACGGGCCGGTCGACCGGGCGTGCAGCTTGTCGTCGACCAGGTGGTGCAGCTTGAGGATGTACATGTACCCGACCGAGATCGGGTCCGGGAACGGCTCGCCGGAGCGGCCGTCGAACAGCCGGGCCTTGCCGGAGGGCAGCACCATCCGTTCACCGTCGCGGTTGGGGACCGTGGCCTGGAAGAGACCGGCGATCTCGTCCTCGCGCGCGCCGTCGAAGACGGGGGTGGCGACGTTGGTGCCGGCCGCGACGTCGTCGGCGCCGATGGCCCGCAGACGCTCCATCCACTCCTCGTTGCCGTCGACCTTCCAGCCCTGGCTGGCGAGCCAGCCGAGGTGGATCTCCAGGACCTGTCCCGGGTTCATCCGGGACGGGACGCCGAGCGGGTTGAGGATGATGTCGACCGGGGTGCCGTCCTCCAGGAACGGCATGTCCTCGACCGGGAGGATCTTGGAGATGACGCCCTTGTTGCCGTGACGGCCGGCGAGCTTGTCACCGTCGGTGATCTTGCGCTTCTGCGCGACGTAGACGCGGACCAGCTGGTTCACGCCCGGGGGCAGCTCGTCGCCCTCCTCGCGGTCGAAGACGCGGACGCCGATGACCTTGCCGGTCTCGCCGTGCGGCACCTTCAGCGAGGTGTCCCGGACCTCACGGGCCTTCTCACCAAAGATCGCGCGGAGCAGGCGCTCCTCCGGGGTCAGCTCGGTCTCACCCTTCGGGGTGACCTTGCCGACCAGGATGTCGCCGGCGACGACCTCGGCACCGATGCGGATGATGCCGCGCTCGTCGAGGTCGGCCAGGACCTCCTCGGAGACGTTCGGGATGTCCCGGGTGATCTCCTCGGGGCCGAGCTTGGTGTCACGGGCGTCGACCTCGTGCTCCTCGATGTGGATCGAGGAGAGGACGTCGTCCTGCACCAGCCGCTGGCTGAGGATGATCGCGTCCTCGTAGTTGTGGCCCTCCCACGGCATGAACGCCACGAGCAGGTTCTTGCCGAGCGCCATCTCGCCCTCGTCCGTGGACGGACCGTCGGCGAGGACCTGGCCCTCGATGACCCGCGCGCCCTCGTCCACGACGACCTTCTGGTTGAAGGAGGTGCCCTGGTTGGAGCGGTTGAACTTGGCGACGCGGTACGTGGTGTACGTGCCGTCGTCGTTGGCCACCGTGACGTAGTCGGCGGAGACCTCCTGGACCACACCGTCCTTCTCGGCCTTGATCACGTCACCGGCGTCGACCGCGCAGCGGTACTCCATGCCGGTGCCGACCAGCGGGGACTCCGCCTTGATCAGCGGCACGGCCTGGCGCATCATGTTCGATCCCATGAGCGCGCGGTTGGCGTCGTCGTGCTCGAGGAACGGGATCATGGCGGTCGCGACCGACACCATCTGGCGCGGCGAGACGTCCATGTAGTCGACCTCGGTGCCCGGGATGTAGTCGACCTCGCCGCCACGGCGGCGGACGAGCACACGGGACTCGGCGAAGCGGAGGTCGTCCGTCAGCGGGGCGTTGGCCTGTGCGATGACGAAGCGGTCCTCCTCATCGGCGGTGAGGTAGTCGACCTCGTCGGTCACGACACCGTCGGTGACACGGCGGTACGGGGTCTCGACGAAGCCGAACGCGTTGACCCGGCCGTACGAGGCCAGCGAGCCGATGAGACCGATGTTCGGGCCCTCAGGGGTCTCGATCGGGCACATACGGCCGTAGTGCGACGGGTGCACGTCCCGGACCTCGAAGCCGGCCCGCTCACGGGACAGACCACCGGGGCCCAGCGCCGACAGACGACGCTTGTGGGTCAGACCCGACAGCGGGTTCGTCTGGTCCATGAACTGCGACAGCTGGCTGGTGCCGAAGAACTCCTTGATGGAGGCGACGACCGGCCGGATGTTGATCAGGGTCTGCGGCGTGATCGCCTCGACGTCCTGCGTGGTCATGCGCTCGCGGACGACGCGCTCCATACGGGCCAGGCCGGTGCGGACCTGGTTCTGGATGAGCTCGCCGACGTTACGCAGGCGCCGATTGCCGAAGTGGTCGATGTCGTCGGTCTCGACGACGATCTGCGTGCCGTTCTCGCCGACCGTCTCGGTCTCGCCCGCGTGCAGCTTGACCAGGTACCGGATGGTGGCGATCACGTCGTCGACGGTGAGCACACCGGCGTCGAGCGGCTGGTCCCCGCCGAGCTTCTTGTTCACCTTGTAGCGGCCGACCTTGGCGAGGTCGTAGCGCTTGGGGTTGAAGTAGAGGTTCTCGAGCAGGGTCTGCGCGGCCTCACGCGTCGGCGGCTCGCCCGGACGCAGCTTGCGGTAGATGTCGAGCAGCGCGTCGTCCTGGCCCTGGGTGTGGTCCTTCTCCAGGGTGGCGCGCATGGACTCGTACTCGCCGAACTCCTCGAGGATCTGCTCGGTGGTCCAGCCGAGCGCCTTGAGCAGGACGGTCACGGACTGCTTGCGCTTGCGGTCGATGCGCACACCGACCATGTCGCGCTTGTCGATCTCCATCTCCAGCCAGGCACCCCGGGACGGGATGATCTTGGCGGAGAAGATGTCCTTGTCGGACGTCTTGTCGATGGAGGAGTCGAAGTAGACACCGGGAGAGCGGACCAGCTGTGACACGACGACACGCTCGGTGCCGTTGATCACGAAGGTGCCCTTGTTGGTCATGAGCGGGAAGTCGCCCATGAAGACCGTCTGGGACTTGATCTCACCGGTCTCGTTGTTGGTGAACTCTGCGGTGACGAAGAGCGGCGCCGCGTAGGTGAAGTCGCGCTCCTTGCACTCGTCGATCGAGTTCTTCGGCGGCTCGAAGCGGTGGTCGCGGAAGGTCAGCGACATCGAGCCCGAGAAATCCTCGATCGGGGAGATCTCTTCGAAGATCTCTTCCAGACCGGACTTGGTGGGGACGTCCTGTCCACTGTCCAGGGCCGACTCGACGCGAGCCTTCCACGCGGCGTTGCCGAGCAGCCAGTCGAAGCTCTCGGTTTGCAGCGCAAGGAGGTTCGGAACCTCGAGGGGCTCCTTGATCTTCGCAAAAGAGATGCGCAGCGGGGCGGTGCTGGCGCCGTTGTTCGTATTGGCAGTCGAGGCGTTGCGCGAGGCGGCCAAGAGGGGGTCCTTCCGAGGGCTCGGACTCACTACGCGCGTACCGGTCCAGTTCGATACACACCCGGAGAAATCCCAGGTCAGGGAGTTCATTCAGTAATGATCGAACGTGGGCGTGCCCCTGGTGACGGGCAGGGAGCAGCTAACAGGCAGCGCAAAGGGTCAGTGTAGCCACTTGGCCCACTGATGTCCAGACCGGTTCCCCGGAGCTGCGAATGCATCCCTTGTTGTTCTTCATCGCCTGCATCAAGCCACGCGCTCGAAGCGCATATCGATCCTGCCCTCTTCGTCTGCGATCCATGCCTCGGATCCTGGATCGGTCAACGACGCGTCCTGAGAATTGCGCGCTGCGTGCCGTTCGTCAAGGCCCCCACCCTCTTCGGGATCATCCAGGGGCCCGGCAGGACGGGCATCGAAGATCACCATACCTGTCACCGCGCGAGGGGCAAGGACCCCCGTCCGGGGACGCCCGAGGGCGACCACCCTTTCGGGTGATCGCCCTCGGAACGAGCAAGAGTCAGCAGACTCGCGAGGTCACTTGACCTCGACGCTGGCGCCGGCGCCCTTGAGGGACTCGGCGGCCTTGTCGGCCTGCTCCTTGTTGACCTTCTCGAGGACCGGCTTCGGGGTGCCGTCGACGAGGTCCTTGGCCTCCTTCAGACCCAGGGAGGTCAGCTCCCGCACGACCTTGATGACCTGGATCTTCTTGTCGCCGGCGCCAGTGAGGATGACGTCGAACTCGTCCTTCTCCTCGGCGGCCTCGACGGCCGGAGCACCGGGGGCACCGGCGGCGGCGACGGCGACCGGGGCGGCGGCCTCGACGTCGAACTTCTCCTCGAACGCCTTCACGAACTCGGAGAGCTCGATGAGGGTCATCTCGCTGAACTGCTCGAGCAGGTCTTCCTGGCTGAGCTTCGCCATTTTGGCGGTCCTTCCACTAATTCGGCTGGTGCCGGGTGTACATATCGGCGGGCGTACGGGCCCGCTGCGACCGAGCGCGAGTGATTACTCGGCGGACTCGGCCTCGGCGGGAGCCGGCGTACCGGCACCGCCCTGCTCGACCTTGCTGCGAAGCGCGTCCGCGGTGCGGGCGAACTTCGAGAGCGGGGCCTGGAAGGTCGCCGCGGCCTTGGCCATGGACGCCTTCATGCCACCGGCCAGCTTGGCGAGCAGCACCTCACGGGACTCGAGGTCCGCGAGCTTCTTGATGTCGTCGGCGGACAGCGCCTTGCCGTCAAGGACACCGCCCTTGATGACGAGCGCGGGGTTCTCCTTCGCGAAGTCACGAAGACCCTTCGCCGCCTCGACCGGGTCACCGGTCACAAAGGCGACCGCCGTGGAACCGACGAAGAACTCGTCCAGCTCACTGACCCCGGCCTCGTTCGCCGCGATCTTGGTCAGGGTATTCTTCGCCACTCGGTACTGAGCGTTCTCACCGAGAGAACGGCGCAGGTCCTTGAGCTGTGCCACGCTGAGACCGGTGTACGCGGTGACAACAGCGGCATTGGAGTTCTGGAACTTCTCCTTGATCTCCGCAACGGCTGCGACCTTGTCGGGACTCGCCATGAGCCTCGGCCCTCCTTCCGGGTGATGCGATCCTCGACCGGCAATTCCGGCCGGTCATAACGCCGGACCGCCCACGTCGGGCGCGCGAGGAAGGAGCTGAGCGCATACGAAACGCCCCGGCGCAGGCGCACGGGGCGTCGCTCGACCGGACAACAGCCGGGAGCTCTCCACAGTCACCTGCGCAGGTCGCCCGCACGGAGCGGATCCTTCGGCCGCCGTACACCCTTGCGGGCACACAGCAACGACCAGCGGTCTTTGGCTTCCCGAGGAGAGTACGTGAGCAGGCCCCCCGCAGGCAAATCGCCCTCCTTGAGCCCAGGCCCGTGAACTCTCAAGCGTCCCTCCCCCGGCCCGTACGCGGGGGCCGGCGGGGGAGCCGAAGGAAACCTGAGCACGGCAAAGAGCCGGCCCCCGTGCCTCCGAGGAGATACGGGGACCGGCGCTGCGTGCACATGACCGCACGGTCCGCGGCCGCCGTCCGGATCAGACGGAGGCGGGTTCCTCCTCGACGAGGAGGTTGCGGGTGCGATTGGCGTCGACCGGGATGCCGGGGCCCATCGTGGTGCTGATGGCGGCCTTCTTGATGTACCGGCCCTTCGCCGCGGACGGCTTCAGACGGAGGATCTCCTCCAGGGCTGCGCCGTAGTTCTCCACCAGCTTGGCCTCGTCGAACGAGACCTTGCCGATGATGAAGTGCAGGTTCGCGTGCTTGTCGACACGGAACTCGATCTTGCCGCCCTTGATCTCGGTGACGGCCTTGGCGACGTCCGGGGTGACGGTGCCGGTCTTCGGGTTCGGCATCAGACCACGCGGGCCGAGGACGCGGCCGAGGCGGCCGACCTTGCCCATGAGGTCCGGGGTGGCGACGACGGCGTCGAAGTCCAGACGGCCCTTCGACACCTCGTCGATGAGCTCGTCGGCGCCGACGATGTCGGCGCCCGCGGCACGCGCGGCCTCGGCACGGTCACCGGTCGCGAAGACCAGGACCCGGGCGGTCTTGCCGGTGCCGTGCGGGAGGTTCACGGTGCCGCGGACCATCTGGTCGGCCTTGCGGGGGTCGACGCCCAGACGGAAGGCGACCTCGACTGTGCCGTCGAACTTGGTCGCGGAGGTCTCCTTGGCGAGACGGACGGCCTCGAGCGGGGCGTACAGGCGCTCCCGGTCGATCCTGGCGTCCGCAGCGCGGAGAGTCTTGCTGCGCTTCACTGCTGCTCCTATGTCTGATGGAGTCGTGGTGCGGGCCGGCGCGTGGCCCCTCCACTGGGGGTGGTGCGGGGAGGATCAGCCCTCGACCGTGATGCCCATGGAACGGGCGGTGCCGGCGATGATCTTCTCGGCGGCGTCCAGGTCGTTGGCGTTCAGGTCGGGCATCTTGGTGTTGGCGATGTCGCGGACCTGGTCGCGAGTGATCTTGGCGACCTTGGTCTTGTGCGGCTCGCCGGAGCCCTTCTCCACACCTGCGGCCTTGAGGATCAGCTTCGCGGCCGGCGGAGTCTTGGTGATGAAGGTGAAGGAACGGTCCTCGTAGACCGTGATCTCCACCGGCACGACCATGCCGCGCTGCGACTCGGTCGCCGCGTTGTAGGCCTTGCAGAACTCCATGATGTTGACGCCGTGCTGACCCAGCGCGGGGCCGACCGGCGGAGCCGGGTTGGCGGCACCGGCCTGGATCTGGAGCTTGATCAGCCCCGTGACCTTCTTCTTCTTGGGAGGCATGCTCTCTCCGGGTCCATTAAGAGGTGGTTCGCCTCCGAGCCCGGTTCATCCGGTTGGAGGCATACCGCACAACGATAGCGGTTACGGCTGCGCGGCTGAAAACCGGCAGGTCAGACAAGCCTGAGGGGCTGCCTGACCTGGCCGAAGCTGTCGGCGTCTCAAGCTAGCCGGAGCTTGTGGCTACTGGTCGACCGTTCCGATGCTGCGGGAGTTGTCGACGGCCCGGCACTGGGAGGTGCTGTTGGAGCCCGTAGCAGTGAGGCTCAGGTTGTTGGCGTTGTTGCAGTTGTTGCTCTGCCGGCCCTCCTGCGCCACATTCTGCTGGAACAGCACCCCTGTGCTGGAGCCCCCCTCCGCCTGAGCACCCCCGCCGATCTCCACGGTGCCCAGACTCGCGGACCGGTTCACCGTCTTACAGTCCGCCTCCGATCGGCCACCCTCCACCGCGATGTCCGACCCGTTGAGGTTGTTGCAGTTGTTATTCTGCCGCCCCTCCTGCGCCACATTCTGCTGGGACACGGTGCTGGTTGTACTGGAGCCGCCTTCGGCTCGGGCGCCGCCACCCTTGATACGCGTGTGCTTGCTGAACGAACTGTCCTTGTTCTCACAGCGCAACGCCAACCCGCCCCCGGTCACGGTGGTGCTCGAGTCGCTGTTGGGGTTGTTGCAGTTGTTGTTCTGCCGCCCCTCCTGCGCAATGTTCTGCTCCACCACGGCGCCGCCTGTGGTGGAGCCGCCTTCGGCTCGGGCGCCGCCGCCCTCGACCTGGCTGTGCTTGCTGAACGAGCCGTCCTTCACCGCACAACGCGCCACCACCCGGCCACCGATCACGTCGAGGTCCGAGACTTCGGTTGGGTTGTTGCAGTTGTTGTTCTGCCGGCCCTCCTGCGCCACACTCTGCTGGACCACGGAGGCCGCTGCACTGCCGCCATCGCCCCGGGCACCGCCGCCCTTGACGAGGGTGTGCTTACTGAACGAAAAGTCCTTGTCCGCGCAGCGCGCATCCACCCGGCCCCCCGTCACCGTGATGTCCGTGTTGCTGTTGGGGCTGTTGCAGTTGTTGTTCTGCCGCCCCTCCTGCGCCACACCCTGCTGCAACACGTTGCTGGTTGTGCTGGAGCCGCCTTCGGCTCGGGCGCCGCCGCCCTCGACCTGGCTGTGCTTGCTGAACGAGCCGTCCTTCACCGCACAACGCGCCACCACCCGGCCACC
>NZ_JBFAYQ010000011.1:146384-171074 GCF_040681345.1 Streptomyces sp. NPDC051776
ACCCGACACGTTGATGGTCGAGAGGTTGGGGTGGTTGCAGTTGTTGTTCTGTCGGCCCGCCTGCGCCACGTTCTGCTGGAAACTCTCGCCGCCCGGGGTGGAGCCGCCTTCGGCTCGGGCGCCGCCACCCTTGACAAGGGTGTGCTTGCTGAAGGAGAAGTCCTGGTCCGTGCAGCGGCTGTCCACCCGGCCGCTGTCCACGGTGACGGGCGAGGCGTTGGGGTTGTGGCAGTTGTTGTTCTGTCTGCCGCGCTGGGCGGTGTTCTGCTGCACCAGGCCCAAGGATGTTGAGCCGCCTTCGGCTTCTGCGGGACCGTTGTGGAAGCGGGAGAACGCGGTCAGGGAACCGTCGCTGGTCACGCACCGTCCTGTTGCCCGGCCACCGGTGAGCGCCACCTCGTCACCGTCGACCCCCGCGTTGGGGTGGTGGCAGTTGTTGTTCTGCCGGGATGACTGTGCGGTGTTCTGCTGGAAGACATCTTCGCCCGTTGAGGAACCCCCACTCGCCCTGGCTTTCGCCCCGTCGGAGCCGGTCTCCGCGAATGCCGTCCCGGAGCCCAGTGCTGCCCATCCCCCTACGGCGAGAACCACCATCGTGGCCGTTGCGATCGCGTGTCTCCGCACCGGAGCCTCCTTGCGTCAATGAACAGCCAAGCCAGTCGCCCTCCTCAACACGGGCCCGTCTTCCCCTGTCATGGCCGCGGTTCGCTTTCCACCCCAACGGCGCAACCGCGTGGATCTGATGCTGGAGGACCCATCTCGGGGCCAAGAGCCGGCAGCGTCGGGTCCAACGTCTGCTTGGCGTGCGTCGGCGCAGCTCACGGCCCGGAGACGCCCCCGGTCGCATGAGCGACGCCCCTACCGGCGGGAAAACCGCTGGTAGGGGCGCCTTCAGCCCATGATCGGGCCTAGTTCTTCTGGATCTGGTCGAAACTCAACTCGACCGGAGTCTCCCGGCCGAAGATCTCGACCAGGCCCTTGACCTTCTTCGAGTCGGCGTTGATCTCGTTGATCGTCGCCTGAAGTGTGGCGAACGGGCCGTCGGTGACAGTGACCGAGTCGCCGACCTCGAAGTCCAGCACCTGGACCTCGACCTTGCGGCTCGGCGCCGGCCGGCCCTCGGCCTCGGCGGCCTCCTTGGCCGCCTTCTCCTCCGCCTCCGGGGCGAGCATCTTGACGATCTCGTCCAGGGTCAGCGGGTACGGGTCGTAGGCATTGCCGACGAAGCCGGTGACGCCCGGAGTGTTCCGGACGACACCCCACGACTCGTTGGTGAGGTCCATCCGGACGAGCACGTAGCCGGGAAGCTTGTTCTGGCGGACGTTCTTCCGCTCGCCGTTCTTGATCTGGACGATCTCTTCCTCGGGCACCTCGGCCTGGTAGATGAAGTCCTCGACGTTCAGCGAGACGGCGCGCTGCTCCAGATTGGCCTTCACACGCTTCTCGTAGCCCGCGTAGGTGTGGATCACGTACCACTCACCGGGGAGCGTGCGCAGTTCCTCGCGCAACGCCTCGACGGGGTCGGCGGCGGGGGCTTCGGTCTCCGGCTCCGCGTCCTCGTCGACCTCGGCGATCGCGTCCTCGCCCTCCACGTGGACCGCGGCCACCTCGGGGGACTCGTCGGGCGTGGTGTCCAGCGCCTCGGTGGGGTCGACCTCGTCGGCCGCCTGAATGATGTCGATCCCGTCGTCGTCGACCCTGTCCGCTTCGAAGGCAGCGGGCGACTCGGCCGGCGCCGCAGCCTCGTCACCCTCGGCGGGCTCGGTGGCGTCGTTCAGGTTCGGGTCGTCAGACACGGTGGCTGCTTCTTCCTGGCTTCAAGGGGTGGAACTGGCGGAGGTGCGTCCCGCGGACTCCCTCCGCGGGATCAGCCGAAGACGTACTTGACGGCCTCGGAGAATCCCCAGTCAATCACGGTCACGAGGCCGATCATGATGACAACGAAGACAATCACCACAGTGGTGTAGGTCGTGAGCTGGCTGCGTGTCGGCCAGACGACCTTGCGAAGCTCCGCGACGATCTGCCGGTAGAACAGCGCGAGTCGGCCCAGGGGGCCCTTCTTGCCGCGCTTGCCTCCGCGACGGCCCTTCTGCGCAGCGACCTCGTCCTCGGGACGACCGCTTTCAGGCGTCGCGGTGGAGCCAGGGGCTGCCGTCACTCGTCCTCACCTGAATCCCGGGTCGTGGCCGTGCCGCGCCCGGTGGAGCCGCACGGCGGTGCAATCAGTACGTACCTGCGCGCACATTCCTCGGAGAATGTACGGAGCAGGGCCGGAGGGACTTGAACCCCCAACCGCTGGTTTTGGAGACCAGTGCTCTACCAATTGAGCTACGACCCTTTGTTGTTTCCCCCAACGTACCGCATCCGCCCGGATGCACGGAGTGCGCAGGACGGAGCGGCCGGTGAAGGCCAACGGGGCATGAGTGTACGTGGTCCACGGCCAGGCGTCGAACACGTACCCTGCGGGCCCCGTGCGATACCCCTATGCCCTGCCGCGGCCGGGTCTGCGACGATGGCGGTCATGAGCGCTGCAACCCCACCCGCATCGTCCGCAAGCGACCGACGGGTATCGGCCCGCATCGGCGCGATCTCCGAGTCCGCGACCCTCGCCGTGGACGCCAAGGCCAAGGCCCTGAAGGCCGCCGGGCGTCCAGTGATCGGCTTCGGCGCGGGCGAACCCGACTTCCCCACGCCGGACTACATCGTCGAAGCCGCCGTCGAGGCCTGCCGGAACCCGAAGTTCCACCGCTACACGCCCGCCGGCGGCCTGCCCGAGCTGAAGAGCGCGATCGCCGCCAAGACACTGCGCGACTCCGGCTACGAGGTCGACGCCTCGCAGATCCTGGTGACCAACGGCGGTAAGCAGGCGATCTACGAGGCCTTCGCCGCGATCCTCGACCCGGGCGACGAGGTCATCGTCCCCGCGCCGTACTGGACCACGTACCCCGAGTCGATCCGGCTCGCCGGCGGTGTGCCGGTGGAGGTCGTCGCCGACGAGACGACGGGCTACCGCGTCTCGGTCGAGCAGCTCGAGGCCGCGCGCACCGACCGCACGAAGGTCGTGCTCTTCGTCTCGCCGTCCAACCCGACCGGTGCCGTCTACACGCGCGAGCAGGCCGAGGAGATCGGCCGCTGGGCCGCCGGGCACGGGTTGTGGGTGCTCACCGACGAGATCTACGAGCATCTGGTGTACGGGGACGCGGAGTTCACCTCGCTGCCGGTCGCGGTGCCCGAGCTGCGCGACCGGTGCATCGTCGTCAACGGCGTGGCCAAGACGTATGCGATGACGGGCTGGCGCGTGGGCTGGGTCATCGGCCCCAAGGACGTGGTCAAGGCCGCGACCAACCTGCAGTCCCACGCCACCTCCAATGTGTCGAACGTCGCGCAGATGGCAGCGCTCGCCGCGGTCTCCGGCGACCTGAAGGCCGTCGACGAGATGAAGGTCGCGTTCGACCGCCGGCGCCGGACGATCGTGCGCATGCTCAACGAGATCGACGGCGTCGTGTGCCCGGAGCCGGAGGGCGCGTTCTACGCGTACCCGACGGTGAAGGACCTGCTCGGCAAGGAGATCCGCGGCAAGCGGCCGCAGTCGAGCGTGGAGCTTGCCGAGATCATCCTCGAGGAGGCCGAGGTCGCCGTCGTGCCGGGCGAGGCCTTCGGCACGCCGGGCTACCTGCGCCTTTCGTACGCGCTGGGCGACGAGGACCTGGTCGAGGGCATCTCGCGGATTCAGAAGCTGCTGAGCGAGGCCACTGCGTAACAGCTCGGCAGGCCGCGCCGAGAACGGCTGAGGACGAACGATGCGGGACCCCTCGGGGCCCCGCATTCGTTTTCGGGCAAGCGCTCGTTCAGGGAATCCCCTACCGGGCCTCCCGGCCGATGCGGCAGGATTTTCCAATGCCGCACGATTCAGGGGACCGACCCCCGAACCCGCCGAACCTCCAGGACACGTCAGCCCCTCACCCCGGCGGCAGCGCCGCCGATCGTGATCTGCGCCGGCTGCCGAAGACCCATCTGCATCTGCATTTCACGGGATCGATGCGGCCCGGCACACTGCTGGATCTCGCCGACAAGTACGGCGTCCATCTGCCCGAGGCGCTCAGCGGCGGCGAACCGCCCAAGCTGCGCGCGACCGACGAGCGGGGCTGGTTCCGCTTCCAGCGGCTGTACGACATCGCGCGTTCCTGCCTGCGGTCCCCGGAGGACATTCAGCGCCTGGTGCTGGAAGCGGCCGAGGAGGACGTGCGGGACGGCTCGCGCTGGCTGGAGATCCAGGTCGACCCCACCTCGTACGCGCCGCGGCTCGGCGGGCTGATCCCGGCCCTGGAGATCATCCTCGACGCCGTGGACCGCGCGTCGAGCCGGACCGGTCTCGGGATGCGGGTCCTCGTGGCGGCCAACCGGACGAAACACCCGCTGGACGCACGGACGTTGGCGCGGCTGGCGGTGCGGTACGCGGACCGGGGCATCGTCGGCTTCGGGCTCTCCAACGACGAACGCCGCGGTTTCGCACGGGACTTCGACCGGGCGTTCTCCATCGCCCGGGACGGCGGGCTGCTGGCGGCACCGCACGGCGGGGAACTGTCAGGGCCGGGCAGTGTCCGGGACTGCCTGGACGATCTGGACGCGGGGCGCATCGGGCACGGTGTGCGGGCCGCCGAGGACCCGCGGCTGCTGCGCCGGCTGGCCGAACGCGGGGTGACCTGCGAGGTGTGTCCCACCTCGAACGTGGCGCTCGGGGTCTACGAGAAGCCGGAGGACGTACCGCTGCGCACGCTCTTCGACGCCGGGGTCCCCATGGCGCTCGGCGCGGACGACCCGCTGCTCTTCGGGGCGCGCTTGGCGGACCAGTACGAACTGGCGCGCACGCACCACGAATTCACGGACGCCGAACTCGCCGAACTGGCACGCCAGTCGGTGCGGGGATCGGCGGCACCGGAGGGCGTCAAGTCGGGGCTGCTGGCCGAGATCGACGCGTGGGCGGCGGACTGAGGGGGGCCGCCGGACGGGTCCGCGGTGGTCCGCCGGACCGGACTGGGGGGGGCCGCAGGACGGGCCTGCGGTCGTCCGCCGGACCGGACAGAGGGGGCCGCAGGACGGGCCTGAGGTGGTCCGCCGGACCGGACTGAGGGGCCGCAGGACGGCCGGGCAACGGCTAGGCGATCCCGCGGAGGACGGTGCGGGCCACCGCGGAGGCGAACGCGTCCAGCGGGCGGGCGACGAACGTGTCCAGCGGACGGGCTGTGGAGGCGGCGTTCCTGTCGCCGGCGGCCTCGTCCGCCTGGGTGTGGGTGTGCTCGCGTCGTTGGGTGTGGTCGTCGCTCGGCTGCGTGTCCTCGCGTGCATGCGTTTCCTCGCGTGCATGCGTGTTCTCGCGTGCACGCGTGTTCTCGCTCGCCGCCGGCTCCTCGGTGAAGGCATCAAGGAAGGCGCGCTGGTAGCAGGCGCCGAGCAGCAGGGCGGCGGCCGCCTCCGTGTCGGCGTCCGCGCGGATGCGGCCGGCGTCGCGTTCGGTGTCCAGATACGCGGCGATTTCCTCGAGCGGCCGGTGCGGTCCCGCGTCGCCGCCGAGCCTGCGCAGGCCGTCGCGATGGCGACGCAGCAGGGCGGGTTCGGCGAAGAGCGAGGCGGCCATGGGCACGCTCGACTCGTAGAACAGCACGGCCCGGCGGGCGATCCGGGTGAGGTTCTCCTCGACGCTGTGCTCCGCGGGCGTCTGCCGGATCTCGGACAGCAGTGAACCGAGCCGGGGCAGCCGCTCCTCAAGCACGTGGACGAAAAGGTCCTCCTTGCTTGCGAAATGCTTGTAAAGAGCGGCCTCCGAGCATCCGGCGGCCTTCGCGATCTCCTTGGTCGTCGCCCGGGCCAGGCCGATGGACCGCATCAGTCGTGCCGCCGCGTCGAGGATGCTCGTGCGCGTCGGTCTGGGCTCCATGAGGGGCTCCAACCTGGCTTGACGTGAGGTGAGCGGATACCCACCCTAGAGGGTGAGTGAATACTTACCCACCCAAGGGGGGTACGCACATGAGAATCACCGTTTTCGGCGCGACGGGCGGCATCGGCCAGGAGATCGTCCGGCAGGCCCTCACAGCGGGGCACGGCGTGACGGCGGTGGTGCGCGATCCGGCCCGGCTGTCGGTTCCGGATTCGGCCCGCGTCGAGGTGGTGACGGCCGGGCTGGCGGAACCGGCCGCGCTGGGCCCGGCCTTGGAGGGACGGAACGCGGTGTTCTCGGGCCTCGGCCCGCGGACCCGCAAGCAGATCGGTATCGCCTCGTCCGGCACGCGCACCATCCTGCGGGCGATGGAGGCCGAGGGCGTCCGGCGCTTCCTGGCGGTGAGCGCCGCTCCGGTGGGGCCGCCTCCGGAAGGCGAGTCGCTGCGGCTGCGCTTGATGACACCGCTGGTCAAGGCCGCCTTCCGGGAGCAGTACGCGGATCTGGCGGTGATGGAGGAGGAGATCCGGCGCAGTGCGACGGACTGGACGGTCGTACGGCCGCCGAGGCTGCTCGACCGGCGGCTGACGGGCTCGTACCGGAAGGCGCTTGCCACCACGCCGCGGGACAGCATGATGATCGGGCGCGCGGACGTGGCGCACGCGATGCTGGCGATGGCGGACGACGCGTCGACGGTGCAGCAGGCGGTCGGGGTCGCGTACTAGCTAGGCCCAGACGGCCGGGGTCGCGTACTGAGCCCAGGCGGCCCGGTCGCGTACTGGACCGAGCGGCTGGAGGGCCGGGCGCGCACTGACGGGGCGCCGCGCCCGGGCGCTGGCGCAACCGGGCGCGGCGCGGGTCCCGCTTGGGCTGACGTGTGGGAACCGACGGCAGGGGCTGACGTGTGGGAGCCGACGGCGCGGGCTGACGGGCTGGCGTCAGAGGGTGACGCCGACCGTCACGGGCTCGTTGACGAGGGTCACACCGAAGGCGTCCTGCACCCCGTCCCGGACCTCCCGCGCGAGCACCAGAAGGTCCTCTGTCGTGGCGGCGCCCCGGTTGGTGAGGGCCAGGGTGTGCTTGGTGGAGATCCGCGCCGGGCCCGTGCCGTATCCCTTGGTGAAGCCCGCCTTGTCGATCAGCCAGGCGGCGGAGGTCTTGGTGAGGCCGTCCCCCGCGGGGTACGCCGGGGGCACCACGTCCGGGCCGAGACGGTCGGCCACGCGCGCGAGGAACGCCTCGTGCTGGGCGGCCGTGAGGATGGGGTTGGTGAAGAAGGAACCGGCGGACCAGGTGTCGTGGTCCTCCGCGTCGAGCACCATGCCCTTGCCCGCGCGGAGCTTGAGGACCGCCTCGCGCGCCGTGGCGGCCGGCACGCGGTCGCCGGGCGCGACGCCCAGCGTGCGGGCGAGTTCGGCGTATTTGACCGGGGTCGAGAGTCCTCCGGCGTCCTCCAGCGCGAAGCGGACGCGCAGGACGACGAAGCGCGCGGGGTCGGCCTTGAAGCGGCTGTGACGGTACGAGAAGGCGCAGTCCGCACCCGGGATCGTGACCGTCTCGTCCGTGCGGCGGTCGTAGGCGACGACCTCGGTGATGACGGAGGAGACCTCCTGGCCGTAGGCACCGACGTTCTGGATCGGCGTCGCTCCCGCGGAGCCGGGGATTCCGGCGAGGCACTCGATCCCGGCAAGCCCGGCCTCGACGGTGCGGGCGACGGCCTCGGACCAGTTCTCCCCCGCCGCGAGCTCCAGCCGCGTCCCGGAGATGTCGTGCCCGGTCGTGGCGATGCGCAGGGCGGTCCCCTCGAAACCCTTGTCACCGATGACGAGGTTGCTGCCGCCGGCGATGATCAGCAGCGGCGTGCCGGACGTGTCGGCCTCGCGTACGGCGGCCACCACCTCGTCGTCCGTGGTGGCGGTGAACAGGCGCGTGGCGGGCCCACCGAGCCGGAAGGTGGTCAGCGGTGCGAGCGGGGCGTCGTGAAGTTCCTGCACGCGCACAAGCGTAAGGGGCGGGGCCCTATGGTCCCCGCCCCTTACCCCCTGCCTGGGGTGCGGGCGCTCGGCAGGGCGCCGGGGCCCACCCCGCCCCTCACACCCCGGTCGGGCCTCAGGCCCCAGCCGGGTCATGCGGTCCGCTGCCAAAGGGCGGGCCGATGCGCCCGACGCCCCCACCACTCGCGTCAGGCCAGACGGACGACGGCGCGGGACATGCCCAGGACCTTCTGGCCCGCGCTCATGGCGGTGAGGTCCACGCGCACCGTACGGTCCTCGAGCTTGGCCGCGACCTTGCCACTGACCTCGATGGCCGCGCCTGTCTCGTCGTTGGGGACCACGACGGGCCTGGTGAAGCGCACGCCGTACTCCGCGACAGCGCCCGGATCACCCACCCAGTCGGTCACCACGCGGATCGCCTCGGCCATGGTGAACATGCCGTGGGCGATCACATCGTCGAGCCCGACCTCCCTCGCGAACTTTTCGTTCCAGTGGATGGGGTTGAAGTCGCCGGACGCGCCCGCATAGCGCACAAGGGTCTCGCGGGTCACCGGGAACGCCTGCGCCGGCAGCTCGGTGCCGACCTCGACCTCGTCGTACGAAATCTTCGCCGCCATCGCCGTCAGCCCTCCTCTTCGCCGCGCGCCACCAGCTTCGTGTACGCCGTCACCACGAGCTCGCCGCTTTCGTCGTGGACATCGCCGCGGATGTCGATGATGTCGTTGCCCGCAAGGGACTTGATGGCCTCGATGGTCGACGTGACCGACAGTCGGTCGCC
The DNA here is from genome assembly GCF_040681345.1 of Streptomyces sp. NPDC051776. Classification (NCBI taxonomy): domain Bacteria; kingdom Bacillati; phylum Actinomycetota; class Actinomycetes; order Kitasatosporales; family Streptomycetaceae; genus Streptomyces; species Streptomyces sp. NPDC051776. The sequence continues at coordinate 155,092 of NZ_JBFAYQ010000011.1, forward strand.
GGCCCGCACCGGGCGGGCGTACGCGAACTTCTGGTCGCCGTGGACGACGCGGCTGTAGTCCAGACCCAGCGCCGGGTCGTGGATGACCTCCTCCGCCGCTTTGAACGTGATCGCGAAGGCGAAGGTCGGCGGGGCGATCACATCCGGATGGCCGTGCTCCTTGGCCGCGTCCGCGTCGGTATAGACGGGGTTGGCGTCACCGATCGCCTCGGCGAACTCGCGGATCTTCTCGCGGCCGACCTCGTACGGCGGGGTGGGCGGGTAGGACCGCCCGATGAAGGACTTGTCGAGCGGCATGACTCGCCACCTCCTGGGTCGATGCTCTGTCCATGATCGGGGCGACCGGTCGACGACCGGTCGATGCCGGGTCGACCGACCGCCGGCGGTCGATCGGTTGCCGACGATCGCTCGGTCGCCGGCGGTCGATCGGTTGCCGTCGATCGCTCGTCGCCGTCGGATCGGTCAACGACCCCCGGCGGCCCGGCGATGCGGGGCGATCACCGGCGATCAACGACGCGAGGCCGCCCCCGCATGGGGACGGCCTCGCGTGTCAGTCGTCTTTACCGCGTCTCGCGGTGCGCCGTGTGCGAGTTGCAACGGGGGCAGTACTTCTTCATCTCAAGACGGTCCGGGTCGTTGCGCCGGTTCTTCTTGGTGATGTAGTTCCGCTCCTTGCACTCCACGCAGGCCAGCGTGATCTTCGGGCGGACGTCGGTGGCAGCCACGTGAGTGCTCCTTGACGAACAGGTGGATTAACGCAGAAAGAGTAGCCGATTGAAGGACCGATCCCACAATCGGCTACGCGGTGTAGCGGCGACCGGACTTGAACCGGTGACACAGCGATTATGAGCCGCTTGCTCTACCGACTGAGCTACGCCGCTTCGAGTGAGCTGACCCCCCGCCAAGAGGCGGGACGCCGGATCACCAGAGCCCCAATACGGAATCGAACCGTAGACCTTCTCCTTACCATGGAGACGCTCTGCCGACTGAGCTATTGGGGCGAGCGGTGAAGACATTACACGCTCGGCCGCCGAACGTGAAATCCCTATCGGTGACTCCTGCCCAGGTGGCCAGGCCACCACACCAGTACGACTATTCGGCTCCTCCGCGATGCCGTACGGGCCTCCCCCTAGGCTCGTCCCGCGCTGCGTGATCATGGCGGCGCGCCGGACCCGTTCAGGGAGCGTCACCCCCTCAGGGACGTCAGGGAGCGCGATGCCAGAAAGCCACCCGCAGCACCCGCAGCAACCCCCGAAGCGCGACGGCGCGACTCCCGAGCCCGGCGCCCTGGTGCTGTGCGGCGCCCGGCTCATCGACGGGCGGACCGTGGACGTACGGCTCAGCGGCGGCCGTATCGAGGCCGTCGGCACAGCGGGCAGCCTCGCCCGTGGCGCGGGTCCCGCGGGGAGCGGGGCGAAGGTCGACCTCGGCGGCTATCTGCTGCTGCCCGCGCCCGCCGAGCCCCACGCGCACAGCGACACCGCCCTCACCGCGGAGGCCGACGGCCCCGTCTCGTTCGCTCCCGAGGACGTCCAGCGGCGCACCATCGAGGCCGCGCTCCTGCAGCTCGGGCACGGCGCCACGGCGTTGCGGACCCACGTACGGATCGGGGACGTGCAGGGTCTCGGCTCCCTCGAGGCCGTCCTGCACGCCCGGCGCGCGCTGCGCGGCCTGACCGAACTGTCCGCGGTCGCGGTGCCGCGCGTGCTGACGGGTGTGGCGGGCGCCGACGGCCTCGCGATGCTGCGGGACGCGGTGCGGATGGGCGCGGAGGTCGTCGGCGGCTGCCCGGACCTCGACCCCGACCCGACCGGTTACACCCAGGCGGTGCTGGAGGTCGCGGCGGAACACGGCTGCGCCGTCGATCTGCACACGGAAGGTGACGATCCGGCGCGGCTCGCGCGGCTGTGCGCGATGGCGGGCGGCCTGCGCCCCGGCGTCTCGCTCGGGCCGTGCGCGGGACTCGCGCGCCTGCCGCAGGACGTGGCGGGCCGGGCGGCGGACCAGCTCGCGGCGGCCGGGATCACGGTCGTCTGCCTGCCGCAGGGCGGCTGCGGCGCCATGGAACGGACGGTCCCCGGCGAGCGGTCGCCCACCGGGGACCGCAGGGAACGGGCCGAGGGCGCCCGGAGGGAACGGGCCGAGGGCGCCCGGCCGGAGGAGCGCGCCCGCGCGGGCCGCTCCCCCGCCGGCGCCGCGCCGGGGGCGTGCGCCGCACCCGTACGGCTTCTGCGCGCGGCGGGCGTACGGGTCGCGGCGGGCAGCGGGGCGATGCGCGACACCGCGAACCCGGTGGGGCGCGGCGACCCGCTGGAGGCGGCGTATCTGCTGACGGCGCAGGGCGGGGAGCGGCCGGAGACCGCGTACGAGACGGTGAGCGGGCACGCGCGCGAGGCGATGGCGTTGCCGGGGGTGCGCGTGGAGGCCGGATTTCCCGCGGAGTTGCTCGCCGTGCGCGGGGACGGGCTCGCGGGGGTGCTGTCCCTGGCGTACAGCCGGATCGTGGTGCACCGGGGGCGGGTGGTGGCGCGGACGAGCGCGGTGCGCGAGTACTGCGACTCGGCGGCGGTGGCGGGGCTGGACCTGCCACGGCAGGCCTCGGGCGGCTCCTGAAGGAGGACGGGGGCGGGGCGTGCCGGGCCGGACAGGTTGGCCGACCCCGGCGGTTGGCCGACCCCGGCGGTTGGCCGACCCGGGCGGTTGGCCGACCCGGCGCGGTCGGCTCACGCCATGGCCTGCCCGAAGAGCCGTACGGGCGTGGGGCGTTGGCGTGCGCCCCGGGTGTGCGTGGGCGTACGGAGCGGTCGTTGCGGCCGAGCGCTTTCGGAGCGGTACATGGCCCGGAGCCGGAACTCCCGAGGAGCGGCCGGAAGTTCACGCGTTGGCGGGCGTTGGCGGGCGTTGGCGGGCGTTGGCGGGCGTTGGCGGGCGTTGACGGGCGTTGACGGGCGTTGACGGAAGTTCGGAGAAGGGCCGCGGTCCCGTGTCCCCGTGCCGTGCCGCGGGGCACCGGGCGTACGGTCGGAACCATGCGCATTGTCATCGCTGGTGGACACGGTCAGATCGCGCGGCGGCTGGAGAAGCTCCTCACCACGCGCGGAGACGAGGCAGCGGGTCTGATCCGCAACCCCGATCACGCGGACGACCTGCGAGCGATGGGCGCCGAGCCCGTCCTCTGCGATCTGGAGTCGGCCATGGTCGAGGAGGTCGCGGCTCATCTGCAGGGTGCCGATGCGGTGGTCTTCGCCGCGGGTGCGGGGCCGGGCAGCGGCGCCGCACGCAAGGAGTCCGTGGATCACGCCGCGACAGTGCTGGTTGCGGATGCTGCCGAGCGAGCGGGCGTACGTCGCTACCTCATGATCTCGTCCATGGGGGCGGACAAGGAGCCGCCACCGGGCACCGACCCCGTCTTCGCGGCGTACCTGCGAGCCAAGAAGGCGGGCGACGACGACCTGCGGGCGCGGAAGGGGCTGGACTGGACGATTCTGCGGCCGGGCCGACTCACCGACGACCCCGGTACGGGCATGGTCGACCTCTCCGCGCACACGGGGCGACGAGAGGTGCCGAGGGACGACGTCGCGGCCGTCCTCGCCGCACTCGTCCACGAGCCGGGCACGGTGGGGCTCGTCCTGGAGCTGATCGGGGGCACGGTGCCGGTCGAGGCGGCGGTCAAGGCCGTGTCCGCTCGCTGACGTCCCGCCTCTCTCCGGAAGATGGCGCATCCCTTCGGAAGAGTCGTGTCTCCCGGAAGACGGCGCGTCTCTGCGGAGGACGGCGCCGTGGTCTCCGGAGGACGACGGCGCGTCTCTACGGAAGACGGCGCGTCACTGCGGAGGACAGCGCGGTGGACTCCGGAGGAGGGCGCGGTCGCGACCGTACGTACATATGTGGCCCCCGGCCGGGATGCGACCCGCCGGGGGCCGCCGCACGCTGGGAACATGGACGGACAGCAGCCGCCCGTGGTCGTCCACCCGCCGGACCGGGGCGCCCGTCGCGTGACCATCCGCGGCGAGCCGGTCGGCAAGGCGCACGCGCCGAAGGACGTGATCGAGTTCCTGCGCGTGGCCGGGCTGGACGAGAACGCGGTGGAGCTGGACGATCCGAACCTCATCGAATGGCGTGGCGGAGGCCCCGCCGACTGGCCCGACGAACAGGTCCAGCCATGAAACCCGTTGAGCCGACGGATCCCGCCGAGCACTGGGACGTCACCGGCCTCGGCGCCGGACCCGGCCCCCTGGACCCGATGGCGCGCCGGGGGCCCGGAGTCCCCGCGGACCCCATGGACCCGGCGGATCCGACACAGCTCGGAGAGGCCCCCATCACGCAGACCGAGCGCACTGTCCTGCGCGCCATCGACGCGTTCCTGGACACCAAGCCGCCCCGGTACCCCCACACGAGCGATCTCATCGGGGCCACCGGCCTGACCGAGGACAGCGTGAACGAGGCCGTTCTCTCACTGGAGCGTCTCGACTACATCGTCGTCGAGCCCGTGAAGCTCGGCGGCACCGGCGAGATCACGCACATCACCAGGACGGGTCAGCACCACCTGTGACGGTAAGCCGTGACCCCCGTGACCCCGTGAACCCCGCAACCGGTACCCCGTAACCCCGTATCCCCGTAACCCCGTAACCCCGTAACCGGTGCCGCGGGACCGGTGCCCCGCCAGGCGGCGGCAGCGGCAACGGCCGTACGGCGGTGGGTTCGTGGAAACCGCCGCGCCTTAAGAGCCCGTCCGTCACGTACAGGCGCGTGCTGATCTCCACGGCGTGACCGGCCGGATCCATGCGGAGCGGCACCACGGCGGGACGGGCGGGTGGCCGCGACTCAATGGGCCCGCGGGCCGCTGAACCGGAGCAGGTTTCCTGCGGGATCGCGGAACGCGCAGTCGCGCACGCCGTACGGCTGGTCGATCGGCTCCTGGACCACCTCGCCGCCGGCCGCGCGGATGTGTTCGAAGGTGGCGTCGCAGTCGTCCGTCTCGAAGATGACGCCGCGCAGCATGCCCTTGGCGAGCAGTTCGGCCATGGCCGACCGGTCGGCGGGCGATGCGTTGGGATCCGCTGCGGGCGGTTCGAGGACGATGTCCAGGTCCGGCTGGGACGGCGGTCCGACGGTCACCCAGCGCATTCCCTCGAATCCGACATCGTTCCGTACGTCGAGGCCGAGAATGTCGCGGTAGAAGGCGAGCGCCTTGTCGTGGTCGTCGACGGCGATGAAGCAGTGCGAAAGCTTGAGTTCCATGCCTTTCACGGTACGGACGGAGGGACCGGACGGGCTTCTCCATTCCTGACCGGTCGCGTGAGGATCTTGGCAACGCACGCGGGAATCGCGGCGCCGATGTCGTGACGGCGGGCCCGGTAGGCGCTCGGGTTCTCGCCGACCAGTTCGGTGAAGCGTGAGCTGAACGACCCCAGGGACGTACATCCGACCGCGAAGCACACGTCGGTCACCGTGAGGTCGCCCCGCCGCAGCAGGGCTTTGGCCCGCTCGATGCGCCGGGTCATCAGGTAGCTGTACGGGGTCTCGCCGAAGGCGGCGCGGAAGCTACGGGAGAAGTGACCGGGCGACATGAGGGCGACGCGCGCGAGGGCGGGGACGTCGAGGGGCTCCGCGTAGTCGCGGTCCATCGCGTCACGGGCCCGGCGCAGCCGGACGAGGTCCGCTGGGGTCACGCGACCAGCATCCCACGGGGGCAGGTGGGACGGCAGATACGGGACGGGCACCGGTTCCTGCCGGCGGGCGGACTCAGCCTCGTATCACCCTCGCGCCATCTCGACGAAACCGTCCCGCCACGACGCGTGTTGCGGCTTCCAGTCGAGCTCCTGCTTCGCCTTGGTGTTCGACGCGCCACGTGCCTCGGTCGACAGTGCGGTCCCGAACTTTCCGGCCAGCAGGCTGCCCATCCAGCGCGGCACGCGCATGGGCGGCTTCGCGCCCACGGTCCGGGCCAGGAACGGGAGCCACTCGGCGGTACGGGCCGGTTCGTCGTCCACGATGTTGTAGATGCCGGGGGCGCCGTGGTCGACGGCCGCCACGGTGGCGCGGGCCGCATCCGCGATGTGGATCAGCGACCAGATCCCACCGCCGTCGCCGATCACCGGGAACCGGCGCTTGCGGACCATCTCCCACTGCTCGCCACCGGGCTCGAGCGAGGTGCCGGGGCCGTAGAAGCCGCCGTACCGCAGCACGATGCCCTCGACACCGGGCGCCGAGGTCACCGCGTCCTCCAGATACTGGATCGCGGCCGCCGTCCTCTCGCTGCCAGGCACCGGTGCCGGGTCGATCGGGTCCTCCTCCGTCTTGACCGGGCCTCCGGTGCGGGCACACAGCACCCCTGCGATGCTCTGCGCGATGACGCGCCTCACCCCGGCCGCCGCAGCCGCCGCCAGGATGTTGTCGGTGCCCTCGGTGCGCAGCCGGTTGGTGAGCGCGAAGGACTGGTCGAGCTTGCGGAGGTCCAGGTTGCCGGCCAGCGCGGTGGCCTCGTGGATGATCACCTCGGGGCGCACGCGATCCACCGCCTCCCGCACCGCGGCCGCGTCCAGCACGTCGAGCACCAAAGGCTCCGCCCCGGCCTCGCGCAGCCGGGCGGTCTTGGCCTCGGTGGTGGTGGTGCCGACGACCGTGTGGCCGGCGTCGACGAGCTCGGGCACGAGCTGCGTGCCGATGGCGCCGGTGGCGCCGGTGACGAAAACCTTCATGGTGGGCTCCTTCCGCGTGTCGGCGTCCGCGTCTCCGCTTGCGCCTGTCGCGTGGTGGGCTGCTGTCCCGGGGACGGACACGGGCGCTGCGGATGTGACATCGCCGCGGGACACCAGGGACCGGGTGCCCCGCCGGAGCCAAACCCCTCCGCATCCTCGCCGCCGAATTCAGTTGCCGCAGGTCAGCGCCTACGTGACCGACGACCTTCGAGGGCAACGGTCACCGGGAGTCACCGCGCGTCGCTCACCGATCGACGTCGGGCGATGCCGGCGAGTCCGTGGTGTCTCTGATCTCGCCGGTTATACGTGGTAACGGGCCCGTGGGCCGGCGAACGGGCGTACGAGCACTGCGCGTTGGCCCTTCGGACTCTCGGCTGGGGCCGGCCGAGACGGCTGCGCGGCGGAAAATCCGGGTGCCCCGTGCCGCTGGGACGCACTATCGTCGGCCCATGAACGTCATGGGCCCGAGCACCAACGCGACCGCGCGAGCGACCAGCTCGCCGGTTGCCGCCGCCTGACGTACGTCCTCCCTTTCCACCCGGCGACCGGAAACGGTCCGCCGGTGATTCCGTGACGTTCCCGCCCCGGCTCTGACGATCCTGCGGACGCGTTGTCCGGTGCCTCTTCCGCTGTGCACGCGAAGGAGCCACCCCATGAACACCGATCGGATCGTCCGCGCGTTCGTCGAATACTTCGAGGAACTCGGCCACCGCCGGATCACCGGCTCGACGCTGCTGCCACCGCCCGGCGGCCCGGTGCTGTTCACCACCTCGGGCATGCATTCGCTCACTCCGTACCTGGAGGGGCGCCCGCATCCGCTCGGCAGACGGCTGGTCAATGTGCAGCGCTGTCTGCGCACCACGGACCTGGAGGAGGTCGGCGACTCCACCCATCTGACGGTCTTCGAGATGCTCGGCACCTGGTCGCTCGGCGACTACGAAGGCCCGCTGAGCCTCGACTGGGCTTACGGGCTGCTCATCGACGGACTCGGCGTCGATCCGGGTCTGCTGCATGCCACTGTCTTCGCCGGCGAGGGCCGGATCGGCCAGGACACCGCTTCCCTGGAGTTCTGGCAGGAGCAAGGGGTACCGGTGGAGCTGACCGTCGAGGACAACTGGTGGTCCAGCGGACCGACCGGGCCGTGCGGTCCCGACTCGGAGATCTTCCTGTGGACCGGTGACACCCCGCCGGAGTCGCCGCCGACAGGTGACGACCGCTGGGTGGAGCTGTGGAACCACGTGATGATGCGCTATCGCCGGCTCTCGGACGGTTCCCTCGTGCCGCTCCCCCAGCGCAATGTCGACACCGGGCTCGGCCTGGAACGGCTGGCTTCGGTGCTACAGGGCAGGACGTCCGTGTTCGAGTGCGATGTCTTCGCCCCTTGGCGCCGGCTCGTACCGGGACTATGGCAGCTGGACGAACCATCGCTTCGGCTGGTCTGCGACCACCTGCGCTCGGCGATGGTGGTGATCGGGGACGGGGTGGGCCCGGCCGGCACCGGTCGCGGCTACGTGCTGCGCCGGCTGGTGCGGCGGGTGCTCACCGCGCTGTGGCGGGACGACCCGTCGCGCGGTCTCGGAGACCTGCCGTACGAACTGTTCCGGCACACCCTGGACCAATTCCGCCAGGCAGTGGATCCGGAGGACGTACGCCGGGTGCTGGTCGAGGAGGAGCGCCGGTTCCGCCGGCTACTGAAGCACGGGCGGCAGGTCCTGGCCCGGCCACGGTTCCGTGGCCCGCTGGGCGAAGAGGACTTCCACTACCTCCACGACACCCTCGGTCTGCCGCGCGACCTCGTGCTGAGCCTGCGCCAGTAGTGATGGCTCGGATGCCGGCGCATCGGGCTCCGCCCCACCGGTCGTGCAGGGCCCCAGTCATGCACGGTCCCCCGGTCACGCACGTCGCGCGGTCAGGCACGTCGCCCGGTCAGGCACGTCGCCCGATCACGCACGTCGCGCGGTCACCGCACTCCCCGGTCGTGCACGTCGCCCGGTCACACTCTCCCCGGTCACGCACGACCCCCCAGGGACGGGCCCCCAGGGACGGCCATTCCTCTTCGAGAGCGTTGACCCAGCACTGCACCTGACAGGACTCGACGGCCGAAGCGCTCGTCTCGATCGATCCGCGATCCTGACCCTGCCGTTACCGGCCTGTAAGTGGCACTGCGGAAGGCTTTGCCCCATGTATGCGTCTGCCCACCTCCGTGCCACCATCCCGGCGGCCCTTCTCTGCGCGGCCGCCCTGCTGCTGGTGGGCTGTTCGGCCGGCGGCGACGGCGGGCCCGCGCCGTCGGCCCGCTCCTCGGCCGAACGGGACCGCGGCCCGGTCAACCGGGATGACATCAACGGCGACGGACACGCCGACGCGGTCATCAACAACTGGGACAAGGACCCGAAGAGCGGGGCCGAGTGGCACAACAACCGATTCATCGTCTTCGCCGCACCCGGCGGTACGGAGCCGGGCGCGGCCGTCCGCCTCACGGGCCGCTACGTCGAGCCCAACCCCTCGCTCACCCCCTTTCCGTTCGCCGACGACGGGTCGACGCAGTTCACCGGAGACCTGGACGACGACGGCCACGCCGATGTCGTCGTGAGCAACATGGTGTTGCGCGGCGAGAAGTTGACACCCGAGCAGCACGTCATCTGGGGCGGCCCCGACGGCCCCAGTGGCGCCGCCAAGCTCCCCGCCGACGTCCACCCGGCCACAGCCGCCGGGGACTTCGACGGCGACGGCGCCCTCGACCTGCTGACCCTCGCCGCCGATTCGAACGGCGAGGCCGACCGCAAACCGCAGTACGCCACAGTGCTGCACGGGCCGTTGAACCGCGACCGCGGCGCGCCCCGCGCCACCTCGGCCCTCGACGTGGGCTACGACGGCTGGGCGTCCATAGCCGGCACCGTCGTCGGTGACTTCGACGGCGACGGCCGGGACGATCTGGTGGCCAAGGCCGAGTACGACGAGGAGGACGTGCGCTTCGAGGAGGGCATTCCTCAAGACGTCCTCGATGCCACGTTCTACCGGGGTACGGCCCGAGGACTGAAGGCCGCCGGGGCGGTACCCGGCATCACCGGCGCACCGGGCATCACCGAAAAGGGGACCAGCCCCATCGCCGCCGGGGACTTCGACGGCGACGGCCGCGACGACATCCTCGCCCAACGCGGCGACGAGGAGCCCATCGCCGTCTACGGCAGCGGCAAGGGCCCGGGGAGGGGGAGGCCCGCCTCCGGCGGGTTCGGAAAGCTGTGGGCGACTCGCGTGGTCGGCGACAGCAATGGCGACGGCTGCGACGACATCGTCGCCCGGTCCCGGAGCAAGAACCACCGCAACGACCAGGTGACGGTGTTGCTCGGCGGCAAGGACGGCCTCAGCGCATCCGATGCGTCCCGCACCATCGCCATCGACCGATCCGCGATCGGCCTCCCCCCGCGGCGCTCGGCCTACGACGACCACTTCGCCTGGGACATGCACCTGGCCGACCTGGATACCGACGGGCGAGCCGAGCTGCTGATCGGCACGGTCGGCACGGTCGGCCTCCACGAGACGCGCATGGACGGCGGTTACTGGATCCTGCGCGGGACGAAGGACGGTCCGTCAACCACGGACCGCCGCTTCATCAAGATCAAGGACCTCGACCGGGGCTGACCAGGAACCGCTCGCACCAGCCCCCAGGCCTCGCCGCCTCTCGCTTCCCGGCCCCGCGCACCCATGACGCCGCCGCGGACCGGTATCCCACCCTCCCGCATTCGAACTCACGTACTATTACGAGCGTGGCGGACACCTACGACTTCCCCGAGGACCTGCTGAAGGCGCAACAGGAGCTGCACCGGGTGCGGCACGAGCTCAGCGCGCTCTACGGACGGCTGCCGCAGTACACGGACGGCTGGCGCGATGAGGACCACATGAACGTCAGGACGCTGCTGGACCGGGACTTGGAGCTCGCGGTGTTCGTGAGCACCCACGCCTTCTGGGACTCCCTCGAAGGCCCGGCCCGCGTCTCGGCGCGCATGGTGCTCAAGCATGTGAACGACGGGCAGGACGGTGACGGAACGAAAGGATGACGCCGCGGGCGGACGGCTCGGGCCCGGGGCAAGGAGGGCGGACCGGTCCGGAGCGACGATCTGCACGGCAGGAAGCGAACGCAGCGGCAAGGCCGACCGGCCCGAGCCGCCGCTGGCCGATGCGTCAGGTGTCTCCGAGGCCATCCTCGCCGGGGGCACCGCCGCGGCCGCGCAGCCGTTCCAGCTCCCGCCGGTCGCGCTTCGTCGGCCGCCCCGCGCCGCGGTCGCGCCGCCCGACCTCCGAGGGACTGATGCGCTCGGGCGGTGGCGGGCTGTTGTCGACGTAACACTGCACGGCGACGGGCGCGCCCACCCGCTTGCGCACGAGGCGTGAGACGACGACGATCCGCTCCCGCCCGGCGAGGCGCAGCCGCACCTCGTCCCCGGCCCGCACCGCGTGGGACGGCTTCACGCGCTCGCCGTTGACGCGGACGTGCCCGCCGCGGCACGCCGTGGCGGCCAGCGAACGGGTCTTGGTGAGCCGTACGGACCAGATCCAGCTGTCGACCCGTACGGTCCCTTGTTCGGAAGCCATGCACACGACTCTAGGACGGCGGGACGGCGAAAGAGGGGCGGGACGAGATTCGCCGGGTGTGCGGCCGTGTCCGGCGTACTGCCGGTCGGGCGCGGAACCCACGCGGAAGTCGCCGATCTTGTACTCGTACTGGTCGTGGGCCGTCGCCTGCCCCCAAGATCGTCTGTCAGGAGACGACTTCGGCTCGGGGCAGCACGAGCAGCGCCCGCAGCAGCGTGGTCGCGTAACGGGGCGACAGCCGCAACTTGGTGATGATGCGCCAGTTCTTCAGGTGGGCGAAGGCGTGTTCGCAGACCGCGCGGACGGACGCGATCAGCTTGTTGACCGGCCTCTTCGCCGACGTGAGGGGTTTCGTGCGGGCGGCCTTGTAGCCGGTGATGACCACCGGTCGTCCGGCTCGTCGTCCAGGCCGACGAAGCCGAGGTCACCGATCGCGCCGAGTTCGGTGGCCCGCAGGCGTTCGACGAGCTTGTTGTAGCGGGCCGTGGTGATCTCCGAGGAGCGTCCCGGACGGGCCGCGGACAGCCACAACAGCCGGCCCCGCTCGTCGGTGAGCGCAAGGAAGAGCAGGCCGTGGGCCTTGTGTTTCCCGCTGTAGTTGCGGCGGTTGTCCGCTCTGGTGCGGCGCCGGGTGCGGATCAGGGTGCCGTCCAGGAGCACGACGTGGCCACCCTTTCGGGCGACCTTCTTCAGCGCGCGGTCCAGGCGCTCGGCCCGCGCGGCGAGCAGGCCGATCACCTCCAGCACCCAGCGCCGCACCGTGGTCGCGGAGACGTCGTTGCCGCCCGGCATGTCGGCGAGCCGCTGGTCATGACGGAGAACGGCGAGCACGATCGTGGCGATCTGTCCGGGCGGCAGCTTGCGCCACCGCGATCCGATCTTCTTCAGATGGCCGCGCCGCAGGTCACCGAGGAGGCTCAGGGTGGCCGTGGACAGGGCGAGACTCGACTGGTAGAGAACCGTCTCAGTGCCCCTGGCGGAGCTGGTTTTCTTTGACATGAACTATCAACTGCCGCCAGGGGCACGGACGTTACGGCCCGCACCGCATGACGGCGGCGTCCCGGCACGCTCACAGCACCGTGGTGAACTTCCCGTCGGCGAGCTTGCGCAGCCAGCCCCGCTCGGCGAGCCGGTTCAGCTTCGCGCGCATCGCCTCCGAGCGGGCCGGTTCCAGGGAGATGCCCAGCTCAGTGCAGACCTGCTTGACCATGACTTTGGTCCGTCGGCCCGCCGCACCACGTCCATGATCCGCTGGTAGTCCGCGGGCAGAACCGTCTCGTCCATGCACCGCTCGCGTGGCGGCACCGCCCACACCGAACGGCCCGCGGCCTGCCCGGCGGGCGGTGCCACGGTCTGCACGGCTTCGGCGCGCACCTGCTCGGCCAGCCGGCGCGCGACCCGCTCGGCGACAGCGAGTTCCTCCAGCTCGTCACGGACCTCCTGCAGCTGCAGGCTCAACTTTTCAGCCTGCACCTCCAGTTCGGCCCTGCGAGCCGTGATCAGCTCACGAAGGTCCGGTTCCGCATCCTGGGCCACCTTGAAGTACCTCCCGCCCGGATCGTACGGATATCCGCCTCACACACGCCGGGGAATCCACAAATCCGCGCTCGCCGACACGGCAAATGATCTTGAGCTCCGACAAGCACCCGCGACCAGCGCGAGCACACGATCAGCGACTCACACCAGCCCCGCGACCAGCGACTTCAAGATGGTGGATCTTCATTTGGCAGGAGCTGAGAAGCCCGGAAGGCCGGTTGACCCCCGTTGCCCTCCCGCCGCCAGTCGAACGCCTGGCGGAGCCGACTTCACGATCGAATTGCAGCCCCACCGCGCACAGAGGCGGCGGCCCCCTGAATGAGGGGGCCGCCGCCTCTGGTTCATCAAAGATCCAGCCACCGTGCTTTCGCGGGGGGCGGCTGACCCGTGCGGTCCGACCTACCGGTGGACCGAGCCGATGTTGCGGGAGCTGTCGACGGCCGAGCACTGGGCGGTGTTGGTGGAGCCCGTGGCGGTGAGCGACAGGTTGTTGGGGTTGGCGCAGTTGATGTTCTGCCGGCCTTCCTGCGCAACGTTCTGCTGGAACACCCCGGCTGCTGTGCTGGAGCCGCCTTCGGCCTTGGCTCCGCGGCCGATCTCTGCGGTGCCCAGATTCGCGGAGTGGTCCACCGTCTTGCAGCCGACCCGCGACCGGCCACCGTTCACGCTGATGTCCGTGTCGTTGGGGTTGGCGCAGTTGGTGTTCGGCCGGCCTTCCTGCGCGATGTTCTGCTGGAACACCCCGGCTGCTGTGCTGGAGCCGCCTTCGGCCTTGGCTCCGCGGCCGATCTCTGCGGTGCCCAGATTCGCGGAGTGGTCCACCGTCTTGCAGCCGACCCGCGACCGGCCACCGTTCACGGTGATGATCGAGTTGTTGGGGTTGGCGCAGTGGTTGTTCTGCCGGCCTTCCTGCGCGATGTTCTGCTGGTTCACGTCGCCGGCGGTGCTGGAGCCGCCTTCGACGTGGGCGCCACGGCTCTTGACCAGCACGAGCTTGCTGAAGGAACGGTCCTTGTTGCCGCACTCGTAGATGGTCCGGCCGCCGTTCACATCAAAGGCCGGCTGGTTGAAGTTGGTGCAGGCGTTGTTCTGCCGGCCATCTTGCGCGATGTTCTGCTGCTCCACGGTGCTATCGACCTCGGTCGTGCTGCCGCCTTCGATGCGGGCACCCCCGCCCTTGACCAGTATCTTCTTGTTGAAGGAACGGTCCGTGTTGCGGCAGTCGGTGTCCACCCGACTTCCGGTCACCTCAAGGTCGGAGTCCTCAAGGTTGGCACAGGCGTTGTTCAGCCGGCCTTCCTGCGCGATGTTCCCCTGCTCAACGATGATGCGGCTGGAGCTGCCGCCTTCGATGCGGGCACCCCCGCCCTTGACCAACACCTTCTTACTGAAGGAACCGTCCTTGTTGCGACAGTCACTGCCCGCCCGACCGCCTTCGATGGTGGGGGACACGAAGTTGACGCTTGTGTCGGCGCAGGCGTTGTTCAGCCGACCGTCCTGCGCGATGTTCTGCTGCTGCACGGTGGTGACGGCGCTGCCGCCTTCGACCTGGCCCCCGCCACCGGTGAACAGTGTGCGCTTGCTGAACGAACGGTCCTTGCTGCGCCAATCACTGTCCAGCCGACTGCCCTCGAGAACATCGGGATTGAAGTCGTTCTGGTCGGCGCAGGCGTTGTTCAGCCGGCCCTTCTGCGCGATGTTCTGCTGATTGAACTCGTCGACGGCGCTCAAGCCACCGGAGCCGCTTTCGACGTGGGCACCTTTGGACCGGGTGTGAGCGAACACGTTGACGGATCCGTCATGGTTGAGGCACCGCCCCCTCGTCCGCACTCCCTCCGGGGAGAGGGATCCGTTGTTCAGCTGGCCGCAGAGGCTGTTCAGCCGGCCTTCCTGGGCGCTGTTGTCCTGGATCAGGTCAAGATCTGTTCCGGTATCGGAGCCACCGGTGACGGTGGCTCCGCCCGGCTTGTTGTCCGCGAACGCCGCAGCCGCGCCGAAGGACGTCACACCCGCCATCGCCATGACCACCGCTGTCGCGGCCGCAACCTTACGCACTCCACCACTCCTCGCCAGCGGGAACTCTCGGACGCCCGGCCAACGAAAAGGCAAGAAGCCCACGTCACGCAGGTGTTCGCACCAACCCCCGGACGGGCTGGACGTTCGTGGGTGGTCTGGATCGGCGAGAGGGGCCCCCGGCCCGCGTACCACGGACTCGGGGCGGCTGCCTGAGCGGTGGGAGCACCTGTAGGCCCTCGTCGGCCGAACCGTGGGTCGACCGTCTCGACCATCCCCGCCCCATCCGGGCACAACCCCCCGGCCAGCCACTGCTGAGCGAGTTACGCCGCATTCGGCGGACTTGACCACACGGCTCGAAGGGGTCGAACGCGGCGCCCTTCGGCTGTCCGGGTTCTGCGTCCCACCTTCAGTGGGGCGAGGACCGGCGCGGCGGGCCCCGGGTGGACACCAGCATCTGCTCCCGCGGCCACACCGCGAGGGTGAACCCGTTGCGGCGCGGGGCGTGGCACCTCTTCCCGTATGGTTCCCGCCCCTCACGCTTCCGTTATGTCCACCGAGGAGAACAAGCAACTGGTGCGCCGTTTCTACGCGGAGATCGACCGAGGGAACCTGGAGGCCATGGACGAGCTCGTTGCGGAGGACTATGTGGACCACTCCCCGCCGCCGTTCCCGGGGCTGGGGGCCGGCCGCGAGGGTCTCAAGCAGGCCTTTCGCCTCTTCTGGGAGGCGACACCGGGCACCCATGAGATCGAGGACCAGATCGCAGAAGGCGACAAGGTCGTCACCCGTCTACGCGGAGTCGGTGTCCACGAGCGCGATTTGCCCGGTATCCCGGCCACCGGCAATCAGTTGTCGATGACGGCCACCGTGGTCCACCGCATCGAGCACGGCAGGCTCGCGGAGAAGTGGTCCGACAAGGACGTGCTCGGCTTCCTCCAGCAACTGGAGGTTGTCCCGCCCCTGGGTCCCTCGTGACGGGCCGGCATACCTCAAGGGCGCGTCTACAGCCGAGGCAGACGGTCGCGAGGCACGACCTTCCGTGGGTCACGTCCGCTGGAGTGGTGTATCGACGGCCACTCGGTGATCTCGTTTTGAGGCTATGCGGTGAGTTCGGTGGGCAGGATGGACTCGTCGGTT
>NZ_JBFAYQ010000012.1:0-166795 GCF_040681345.1 Streptomyces sp. NPDC051776
TACCCCCTATAACAACACACATTAAAACCCACTCTTTCCCTACACTCCGCTCGCCCCTTGCCCGCTGGTCCCCCCTCCGGGGGCCCGGGGGCCGCGAGGCCCGGGGGGGGGGCCCGGGGGCCGGGTCGGGGCCCGGTACAGCGGAAGTCCGGGCGGATCTACGCGCCTACGCCGCAACGGCCGCCGTGGCGCGGCGGGTCAGCGCGAGCGACCTCCCATCCGATCCGGCAGGGCATGGACGGCACTTCAGGCCGCGAGGCCCAGCGCCGCCATCCGCTTGGTGTGGGCCTCGGTGATCCGCGAGAACATCTTGCCGACCTCGGCCAGGTCGAAGCCGTCGGCGACCCCGCCCACGAGCATCGTCGACAGCGCGTCGCGGTCCGCCACGACCCGCTGCGCCTGGCTGAGCGCCTCGCCCATCAGCCGCCGCGCCCAGAGTGCCAGCCGTCCTCCGACCCGCGGCTCCGCCTCGATGGCGGCGCGCACCTTCTCGACGGCGAAGGAGGCATGGCCGGTGTCGTCGAGGACGCGGAGCACCAGGTCACGGGTGTCGGTGTCCAGGCGGGCCGCCACTTCCCGGTAGAAGTCGCTCGCGATCGAGTCCCCGACATACGCCTTGACCAGGCCCTCGAGCCAGTCCGATGGAGCGGTCTGGCGGTGGAACTCGTCCAGTGCGGCCGCGAAGGGCGCCATGGCTTCGGTCGGGGAGGTCTCGATCGCCGCGAGACGGTCCCGCAACTGCTCGAAGTGGTGGAATTCCGCGGAGGCCATCTTCGCCAACTCCGCCTTGTCCTCCAGGCTGGGCGCCAGCTTGGCGTCCTCGGCGAGCCGCTCGAATGCCGCCAGCTCGCCGTACGCCAGGGCGCCGAGAAGGTCGACGACGGCCGCCCGGTACTGCGGGTCGGCGGATGCCTGCGCCCAGTTCCGGGCGGCGATTCCCGTGTGATTCCCTTCACTCCCGGTCTCGATTCCGGCGGGGGCGGTGGTCTCGTCAGGCGTCTCCATGAAGCGCACAATAGCCCGCTCGTGGCCGTGCGGAAGTCCCTGGTCAGGCAAGTGCGACACGGCGGGCTACACGAATGACCCAACACGTGTGCGCGAATCCGGGGTATGGTGGTAAAGAACCCACCGCGCATACGGTGGGTGCTCTGATGAATGCGGATGCCCGGTCGGTGGCCCGATCGGCTCCGACCGACAGCCCTCCCCGCGGGACGTGCACCGTGCGCGTACCGCTGAGCGAGGGGCCCGCTCGCGGTGCGAGTGGATGTGCGAGAGCCAGTGGTCCTGCGCCAATGACGGCCACCCACGGCCGACTGAATTCCGGGCGCGGTACGACCCTCCTCGCCTTCTGCCGCCGCGTTTCACAGAAGAGGCAAAATCCTGACTACGTTCCGAGAACTCGGGATCCTTTCCGAGACAGCCGAAGCCCTCGAGGCAGTCGGCATCACGACTCCCTTCCCCATCCAGGAGATGACGCTCCCCGTCGCGCTTTCCGGCAGCGACGTCATCGGCCAGGCCAAGACCGGAACCGGCAAGACGCTCGGTTTCGGCCTTCCGCTGCTGGAGCGCGTCGTCGTTCCCGCGGACGTCGAGGCGGGCCGGGCCGAGCCAGGCGCGGCCGGCGAGAGCCCGCAGGCGCTCGTGGTCGTCCCGACCCGCGAGCTGTGCCAGCAGGTGACCAACGACCTCCAGACCGCGGGCAAGGTCCGTAACGTCCGTGTGCTGTCGATCTACGGCGGCCGGGCCTACGAGCCCCAGATCGAGGCCCTGAAGAAGGGCGTCGACGTGGTCGTCGGCACTCCGGGCCGGCTGCTGGACCTGGCCGGTCAGAAGAAGCTGCGGCTCTCCGACGTCAAGGTGCTCGTCCTCGACGAGGCCGACGAGATGCTCGACCTGGGCTTCCTGCCGGACGTCGAGAAGATCATCCAGCAGCTCCCCGTCAAACGTCAGACGATGCTGTTCTCCGCGACGATGCCGGGCCAGGTCATCTCGCTGGCGCGGCGTTACATGTCGCAGCCCACGCACATCCGGGCCACCGCCCCGGACGACGAGGGCGCCACCGTCGCGAACATCACGCAGCACGTCTTCCGCGCGCATTCGCTCGACAAGCCGGAGCTGGTGACCCGCGTCCTCCAGGCCGAGGGCCGCGGGCTGTCGATGATCTTCTGCCGTACCAAGCGCACGGCGGCCGACATCGCCGAGCAGCTCTCGCGGCGGGGCTTCGCTGCCGGCGCCGTCCACGGCGACCTCGGCCAGGGGGCGCGCGAGCAGGCGCTGCGCGCGTTCCGCAACGGCAAGGTGGACGTCCTGGTGTGCACCGATGTCGCCGCACGTGGCATCGATGTCGACGGCGTCACGCACGTCATCAACTACCAGTCGCCCGAGGACGAGAAGATCTACCTGCACCGCATCGGCCGTACGGGCCGTGCGGGCCGGTCGGGTACGGCCGTCACTCTGGTCGACTGGGACGACGTCCCGCGCTGGAAGCTGATCAACAAGGCGCTGGACCTGCCGTTCGACGAGCCGGAGGAGACGTACTCCACCTCCGAGCACCTGTACGAGATGCTGAGCATCCCCCAGGGCATCACGGGCGTCCTGCCCAGGGCCGAGCGGACCCGCGCGGGTCTTGCGGCCGAGGAGATCGAGGACCTGGGCGAGACCGGCGGCCGCGGCCGGCGCGGCGGACGGGGCTCCGCCGCCGTGGAGGAGCGGCCGAAGCGCACGCGGACGCCACGGGCGCGCCGCCGTACGCGCGGCGGGCTCCCTGTGGGCGATGACACGGCGGCCGCCGTCCTCGATGCCGCGCATTTCGCCGCGCCGAAGGCCGAGGGCCCGGAGACCGGGTCCGCCGACTCACCGGACGACGCGCCCAAGCGTCCGCGACGCCGCCGTCGTACGCGCGGTGGTGCGGCCGCTGCCGAGGGCGCGGCCCCGGCCGCGGGGACGGCACCCGCGAAGGCGCCGGAGGCGAACGCGGAGGGCTCGGACGGCGAGGAGGCACCGAAGCCCCGTCGTCGCCGCCGGACCCGCTCCCGTGCCGCCACTTCGGAGAGCTGACCGCGCCGAAGTCGCATGTGTCGTCGGCCCGCACCCCGCCAAGGGGGTGCGGGCCGACGGCTGCCATGGCCCGTCACGGCCTTCACGGCCCTTCAAGGCCCGGCCGATCGCAACACGCCTTGGGACGAGCTTTCGGTGCCGCGCCCGCCCCGCACGGGCGCGGACGCCGGGGCGGACGCGGACGCGGCACGCAGCGACGTCGACGTCCCGGTGACGCCCTGCCGTCACATGAGCCGGATAGCCTCATCCGCATGAGCAGGCCGCCCTCTCTCGCCCTCCCCCCGTGCGCCCGCGCACACCGGCTCCGCACCTCCCGCGGCGACTTCGCCGTGCACGAGGCCATGCCCCCCGCCGGAACGCCCCCGCGCGGCCATGCGCTGCTCGTGCCCGGCTTCACCGGCAGCAAGGAGGACTTCATTGCGCTGCTGGAGCCGCTGGCGGTGCGCGGCTTCCACGTCGTCGCCGTGGACGGCCGCGGCCAGCACGAGTCCGAGGGGCCGCACGACGAGAGCGCCTACGCCCAGGAGGAGCTGGCGCAGGACGTCCTCGCGCAGACGGCGGCAGCATTCGACGGCGAGGAGCCGGTGCATCTGCTCGGGCACTCCCTCGGGGGCCTGATCACCCGGGCCGCACTGATCAAGGACCCGTCCCCGTACGCCTCGTTCACGATCATGAGCTCAGGCCCCGGGGCCATCGCACAGGACCAGCAGCAGCGCACCCGCATGCTCATCGGCGCCCTCGTCGATCCGAAGACAGACATGGAGTGGATCTGGCGCGCGATGCGTGCACTGGACCCGCCGGAGGCTCCCGAGGCGTCGACGCCGCGGGAGGTCGCCGAATTCCTCCACCGCCGCTGGCTGAACACCGTGCCCGAGCAGCTCGTCGCGACCGGCCGGCAGCTCATCGGCGAGCCGGACCGGGTGGTGGAGCTGGCCGCCGTCCCGCTGCCGAAGCACGTGCTGTCCGGGTCGGTCGACTACGCGTGGCCCATCGCGTGGATGGACGACATGGCGGTACGCCTGGGAGCCCGCCGCACTGTGATCGAGGGCGCCGAGCACTCCCCCGGCGCCGAGCGCCCGGAGCCCACGGCTCGCGCGCTCGCCGACTTCTGGGAGCGGCCCGGCCCTGCGGGAGCATCTTGAGGACCCCGCATCCTGGTGCCGCCCCGCCAGGCCCCGCTCGCCGCCCTGGCGCGGCCGTCCGCTGCGTTGCCGGACCCTCCGGGTAGGCCCACTGCGAGAACGATCCGGCGCCTGCATCCGACCGCCGCACCAGGACACCTCGCTACCGGGCGAACCTCGTCGGGGCGCCCTAGAGCTGAGCCTGCAGGTGCTCCCAAAAGCCGTCCCGCAGCGCCCGCCGCAGATCGGCATGGCCGCGCAGTGAGCGCTGGAGCAGCCCTTCGGCCTCGATCAGCAGCTCCTGGTCGGTCGTGCCGGGCAGGTACGGGTGGCCGGGGAGGAGTTCGGCGAGTGTGTCCCGGCCGCGCTCGAGCAGCCACTGGGCGGCGATCCGCGCCCCGACGAACCGCATGTCCTTGACGCCCGGCCGCGGCCCCGCCGCGCCCCCGGCCGCCGCCTCGTCGTACGGGGCGGTCCGCCGCGTCACGTACGGCTTGCAGAAGTCGAGATCGAACATCCGCTGACTGTCGACCTCCCAGAGCAGGGGGTCGGCCTGGTTGCGGCCGGTCAGCGCCTCGATGCCCCACAGATGCACCCGGGCGCCGTAGGCCTGCGCAGCCTCGACCGCCGACACCAGGTCCTCGTCACCGCCTATGAGGACGGCATCGCTGATGGCGCGATTGCGGGCGAGGGTCTCCAGGTCCGTACGGATCAGGGAGTCGACGCCCTTCTGCTGGTTGTTGGCGTTGAGGTTGCCCAGCCTGACCTTGACGTCGGGGAGCTCGGCGATCCGCTGCTGCTCGGTGGTGTGGAGGCGGCGCCGTGCACCGTCGTACCAGTACACGCGCAGCAGCCGGCTGTCGGGGAAGATCGTCCGGGCCTTGTCGATGAACGCCTCGATGAGTCCTTCGGCGTCGAGCTCGAACCCCCGCCGGTCCTCGTCCCCGGCGACGAGCCTGCCGATCGCCGCGTAGAGATAGCCGGCGTCCACGAAGATCGCGTGGATGGACGGGGTGGTCGACACCTTGGCGAGCACGCGCTGGAGCAGCTCGTTGGTCCGCTCGATTCCCGCAGCAACCGCGGAGAGGTCGGCATGGGGCCCCAGGGGCTCTGCGTTCGTCATGACGAGGCTCATTGTTCGGGCGGCCCGCCGATGACACAACCTGTCGCCCTACCGAAGGGTAGTTATACGGCTGAAAATTTTCGTTAGCGTAGGGAATTTTTGCATGGTGCATCTCGGTTGACACCTGCAGAACCTGCAACACAGATGTATGCAATCCATCCTTAACAGTCGGATAGCCACCCGACTCGGCGGAACTCACCGCGGACAACCGCCCAGCAGTTCTCCTGCAGGAGGAACGGACGAAGGGAAAAGCCATGCGCTTCGAGATCATGCGCCTCGACGACATCGACGGTGCCGCCGTCGACAGCACGGTCGTGGATGCCGCCTCCGTCGACCGGATCGTGCAGCAGGCCGCTGCGTCCGGCCAGCGCATCTACATCCGCCCGGCCGAGACCGTGGTCCGGTAACTCTCGAGTGATCAGCGCCGCAGCTCCATCGCACGACGACGCACGACGGGCCCGCGAACACGCAGCGACGAGCCCGGTGACGCACGACGACAGCGCCCCCGTACGACGGTGTACGGGGGCGCTCGCGGGTCTCCGCGGGCCCGGGGACCCGCCGGGCGGTGGCGGGTCAGGCGCCGCTTTCCGCGGGCCCGCGACCGCGCGGGCAGCGGCGGTCAGGTGCCGTTGATCACCTGTGTGACGCCGTTGATGATCTGCTGCACCGCCAGGGCCGACAGCATCATTCCGGCCAACCGCGTCACCAGCACCACACCGCCGTCCTTGATCACTCGGATGATCAGCAGCGAGTAACGCATCGTCAGCCACAGCACGATGTGCATCGCCACGATGGCCAGCCAGACAGACACCTGTTCCGCCGCACCGTCCGCGCGCTGCACCGCGAGGATCACCGACACGATCGCGCCGGGCCCGGCCAGCAGCGGCATGCCGAGCGGCACCAGCGCGGCGTTCACGTCCTTGGTCTGGGCGGGCTCCTCCGACTTCCCCGTCAGCAGGTCGAGCGCGATGAGCAGAAGCAGCAGACCGCCCGCGATCATCAGCGCGGGCACCGACACATGCAGATAGTCGAGGATCTGCTGCCCGCAGAGACCGAAGACCGTGATGACACCGAAGGCGACGGCCGCCGCCTGCAGCGCCATCCCGCGCTGGATCTTGGCCGGGCGGCCCGAGGTCAGGGCCAGGAAGATCGGGGTGATCCCCGGCGGGTCCATGATGACGAAGAGCGTGACGAAGAGGGATCCGAAGACGGCGAAGTCGAACACGATGATGTGGCCTTGCGATAACGGGGGTTCGCGGCACGCGCGCACCGCGGGCGGACAGATCGGGGGCAGAAGCGAGGAAGAAGCCGGGGGAGCAGCCGTTCAGGCCCTGCCGCCCGCGCCGGGTA
This sequence comes from Streptomyces sp. NPDC051776, assembly GCF_040681345.1. NCBI lineage: Bacteria > Bacillati > Actinomycetota > Actinomycetes > Kitasatosporales > Streptomycetaceae > Streptomyces > Streptomyces sp. NPDC051776. The sequence continues at coordinate 6,652 of NZ_JBFAYQ010000012.1, forward strand.
CGGGGAAGGCACCCGTCGCGCGGCGCACGATCTCGGCGTAGACCTCGGGGTCCGTCGTGAACTCCCCGAGGCGGCAGGCCTTGCGTTCGCCGTGGTAGTCGCTGGAGCCGGTGGGCAGCAGACCCAGGTCGGCCGCGAGGCCGTGCAGTCGCTCGCGCGTCGCAGCGTCGTGGTCCATGTGGTCGGCCTCGATGCCGTCGAGTCCGGCGGCGGCCAACTCCGCCATGGCGCGCTCGGGCACACACGCGCCGCGTTGGGCGGCGAGCGGGTGGGCGAAGACGGTGACCCCGCCCGCGGCCTTCACCAAGCGGATCGCCTCGAACGGGTCGAGCTCGTGCTTCTCCACGTACGCGCGGCCGCCCCCCGCCAGCCAGTCCGGCGTGAAGGCGTCGGAGACGCTGTCGACGACGCCCAGTTCGACCAGCGCGGTGGCCACGTGAGGGCGTCCGACGGCGCCGTCCCTCGCGATCTCGGCGACCCGCTCCCAGGTGACGGGCACCCCGAGGTCGCGCAGCTTGCCGACCATGGCCTGTGCGCGGGGCACGCGGTCGTCCCGTACGAGTTCGCGCTCGCGCGCCAGCTCCGGCTCCTCGGGGTCGAAGAGGTACGCCAGCATGTGCAGCGACACCCCGTCCAGGCGGCAGGACAGCTCCGCGCCCGTGACCAGCGTCAGCCCCTCGGGCAGCGCGGCAGCCGCCTCCGCGTGCCCGCCCACGGTGTCGTGGTCGGTGAGCGCGACGACGTCGAGCCCGGCCCCGGCAGCATGCCGTACGAGCTGGGCGGGGGTGTCCGTGCCGTCCGAGGCAGTGGAGTGGGTGTGCAGGTCGATGCGCACGGCACGGCTCCAAACTGCGAGGGACGGACGGGGACGCTCCAGGATAACCGCGCCGGGCCCGCCCCCGGCCGGCCGGTCCCAGCCCCTGACGCACGCGGGGACCGGGCAGGGCAAGCAGGCTGCGCGCGGCACCCCCGCGCGCTCGGTGGTCAGGAGTGGTCAGGAAAGGATGCGGGGCGAGAGCGCCCCACAGGGCACCATCTCGACCTCCGCACCGGCGTCGCGCAGATCGGTGAGAACCAGCTCGTCGTACAGCAGCAGGCCGGACTGCTCCGGCCAGAGGATCGCCCACAGCCACAGCCCCCTGGCCTCGCCCGCGAACACCGCACGGTTCGAGGGCGCGCTCTCGACGTGCCAGAGCGGCGTGGGGCGGCCGGCCGCGTGCACCTTCACATGGGGCGACCGGTCCACGGCAATGTGGGGTCCCGGGTCGGGACCCGGGATGCCGGCATAGCGCGCCCCGAGCCCGACACCCAACTCCTCGGCGACCAGCAGCATTTCACCCATGCCCCCGACCGGGCCGGGGCCGGAGCAGGCGACCGCGGTCGCACGGCCGCCGGTGCGGTCGTCGCCCGCGGTGGCCACACCGGTGAACAGCCAGCCGAGCGGCAGCGGCCAGGGCATCCAGACCGGCACCTCGGCCCGGTTCACGACGACGCCGAGCGCTTCGACGCTCGGCGGGATGACCGGCTGCAGCGGGTGCACCGTGCCGTGCACATCACACTGCCATGAATCGGAGAAGAGGCCGGGCGCGCGGACCCGGCCACCGCACTTCGGGCAACTGGGTTCGCCCCTCATAGGCCCCAACGGTCCTACCCCTCCGTGCTCGCGTCAAGGACGACCAGCGGTTCCGTCTCCGCGTCAAGAACGATCACCCGTCCGGAGCCCGGGGGCCGCCGGGACGCCCGTGGATTCAGTCCAGCGGCACCCCGGCGCGCAGCGGATCGCGCAGGTCTGTGCCGTACGTCAGCCAGCGCTTCTCCAGCGCGCCCGCCCCGTGGATCCGTTTCCAGGCAGCCTCGTTGGGAGTCATGGGCAGCAGCGGCAGGAAGCGGACGGGGTCCACCGGCGCGGGCATCTCCAGGTCCTCGACCAGGCCGCCGGATTCGGCCACGAGCACCGAGGTGAACTGCGCCTGCGGCCACAGCGGCTCACCCAGGTCGAGCGAGGCGCCGGGCGCCACGACGACCGCCTCGACCTGAGGCGAGGCGGCGAGGACGGCGAGGGGCCGGAGCACCTGGTCGGTGTCGACGCGACCGGCCCGTACGGACAGAAGCAACTCGGCGCGCGGGCCGCGGAGGGGGTCCGCGAGGGCGGCCGCGGGATCGGTCATCGGCTGGGCGGACATGCCGAGTGTGGCGTAGCGCACCACCCCGCCGTCGCCGGAGACATCCGTGAAGCGGAGGATCTCGATGCGATCGGTGCCGAGGAAGGTGACGGCCGCCCGCCCGTCCGGCTCGCCGAGTGCGGTGAGCAGCCGGGCCTCGACCAGTCCAAGAACATCTGACATGGCGTGAGCATAGAACGCGTATACAGGAGGCAAAGGAGCGACTGGGCGCCCGGTGGGCTGATACTGTTGACCGCTGGTTCAGGGCAGCACGCAGCGCATCGCTGACGGTCCTGCCGACCAGTCAGTCTCGCGGCGCGTCGCCGCGATCGGTGCTTCCCCTACGGGGGACCGGCCGGAGGAGGTGGGACTGCGGTGGATCCGAGTCGACCGTGCAGTACCAGCAGCCCTTCCGTGCCCTGCACCGTCACCGCACCCGCGGCCTGACCTACCCCGCAGCCCCGCGGCGAAACCACTGAGTTTCCACCGGGGCGCATCGGGATTCGCGGACGCCGGAAGAGCCATTCACGTCTCACACCGAACCAGCGTCACGCCGTCACCGCGGCGCAGCGGTGTCGTCCGCTTTGCCGACGTACGATGCCGTACGTCCGCATTCCGGGCGGCAGTGCCCGTCCGCCGCCGACGGCCGGCCCGTGAAGGAGCCAGCCATGTCGATGATCCGCGAACTGCGCGCAGTCGTCCGTCCCGCCCTGCGCCGGGGCCACACCGGCTACGGACCGGGCGCCGGCGACCCCGCCGGAGTCCTCTCCTCGGTGGTGGACTGCGCGGTCTACCGGGACGGTGCCCGCGTCAAGGACCACCTCACCCCGCACGAGGCGCTGGAGCGCGCGCGCTCGGACGGCGGCTTCGTCTGGATCGGTCTGCACGAGCCGAACGAGCAGGAATTCTCCGGTATCGCCGCCGAGTTCGGCCTGCACCCGCTCGCCGTCGAGGACGCGGTGCACGCCCATCAGCGGCCGAAGCTGGAGCGTTACGACGACTCTCTTTTCACCGTCTTCAAGACCATTCACTATGTGGAGCACACCGAGCTCACCGCGACCAGCGAGGTCGTCGAAACGGGCGAGGTGATGTGCTTCACCGGACGGAACTTCATCATCACCGTCCGGCACGGCGGGCAGGGCTCGCTGCGCGCCCTGCGCCACCGGCTCGAGGACGACCCCGAACTCCTCGCCAAGGGCCCCTCCGCGGTGCTGCACGCCATCGCCGACCAGGTCGTCGACGGCTACATCGCGGTCGCCGACGCCGTGCAGGACGACATCGACGAGGTGGAGATCGCGGTCTTCAGCTCGACGCCCGGCCGCGGTGCGGCGCGCGGTGCCGACGCGGGGCGCATCTACCAGCTCAAGCGGGAGGTCCTGGAGTTCAAGCGGGCCGTCTCCCCGCTGCTGCGTCCGATGCAGCTGCTGAGCGAGCGGCCCATGCGGCTGGTCGACCCGGACATCCAGACGTACTTCCGCGATGTCGCCGACCACCTCGCGCGGGTCAACGAACAGGTGGTGGCCTTCGACGACCTGCTCAACTCGATCCTCCAGGCCAACCTGGCGCAGGCGACGGTCGCGCAGAACGAGGACATGCGCAAGATCACCGCCTGGGCGGCGATCATCGCCGTCCCCACGATGATCTGCGGGGTCTACGGCATGAACTTCGACTACATGCCGGAGCTCAAGTGGAAGTACGGCTACCCGCTGGTGATGGCCCTGATCTTCACCATCTGCTTCTCGATCCACCGCGGCTTCAAGCGCAACGGCTGGCTGTAGTCGGCGAGTTCGTCCCGTGCGTGTGACGTGGTCGGTCCCTCACCTCTCCGTGCGAGGGACCGGCGGCGGGGTGCGGCGGCGGTCTCCCCTGATCACCAGCGCCAGCCCGGCGAGGATCACGGCGAGCGCGGGGTAGGCGGCGGCCTGCGGCATCTGGCCGAGCCACACCGCCGCGATCAGGGCCGCGCCCGGGGTCTCCAGCAGTACGGCCGTCGAAGTGACCGACGGACCGAGGCAACGGACAACCCGGTTGAGCAGCGAGTGGCCGAGGAACTGCGCGGCGACGGTGAGCAGGGCGAGTTTCAGCCATGCCCCGCCGCTGTACCCGGCGACGGCGGACCCGGACACCAGACAGGTCACCAGCAGCAGCGCGGCCGTCGTGGCGTAGCAAACGTAGGTGTACGCCGTGGTGCTGACGCTGCGCCGGACCGCGGACCCGATCAGGACGTATCCGGCCGCCGCCATGCCGCCGCCCAGCGCGAGCGCGTCGCCCCCGAGCGCGCGCGGGGACAGCGACAGATCGATACCGGTCAGGAGCACGACACCGAGGAACGCGACGGCCGTGCCCGCCCAGACGAGACGGGGCAGCCGGTGCCCGCGCATGCGCAGCAGGAGCGTGGTCCAGATCGGTGTCGTCGTCACCAGCGCGGTCGAGGAGGCCACCGAGGTGAGGTGGAGGCTGGGCAGCCACAGCCCGAAATGCACCGCGAGCAGGGCGCCCGAGGTTGCGGACAGCAGCAGCGTCCTGCCGCCCATGCCCCTCAGCTCGGCCCGGTGCCGCAGCAGCGCGACGGGCGACAGCGCGCCGACCGCCATCGCGTTTCGCCAGAACGCGATGGCCAGGGCGGGTGCCGCGGTCGCGGCGATGAGTGGCGCGGAGAACGAGATCCCGGAGACAGCGACCGCGAGGAGCAGCAGATCGAGCCGTGCCGGCGAGGAGAGGACGCCGGGCGTGGACAGGGTCGCGGGCGGCGCCTGATCACGCTGCTGGGCTGGGCTGCGGCGCACGGGCTCCTCGCGTGGGATCAGGGACGGAACCCCACCAGCGTAAGGGGCATGCCCGGGCCACGGAACTGACTGTCGGCCGCCTGGACGGCCCCCTGAGCCGTACCGCCCACGGGATGAGGGGCACACGTCCGGCGGGGCGGAGGCGAACACCCCGTCAGGGGCGGGGGTTTACGGCAGGGGCGGGGGTTTACGGCAGGGGCGGGGGTGTACGGCAGGGGCGGGGGTGTACGGCAGGGCCTTCCCGGGCGCGGCACCCCAGAAGCGCGAGCCCCGCCGGGCGGCCGGGCTCTCCGGGCGGCGGGCTCTTTGGACGGCGGGCGGCCGGGCTCTCCGGGCAGCGGGCAGCGGTCGGCCGGCCATCCGGGCGGCGGGCGGCGGGCGGCCCGCTCTCCGGGCAAGGCAGCGGGCAGCGGTCGGCCGGCTCTCCGGACGGCGGGCGGCGGGCGGCGGGCGGCGGGCGGCCGGGCTCTCCGGGCGGCGCGGCATAAGCTGAGCGCCATGACGCAGACGACCCTCATGGACCGTGCCCTCATCGAGGAGGCCACCAAGAAGTCCGGCCTCATCTGGGTCCAGGGCGACGGCGCCGAAGCGCCGCCGCGCGCCCTGTGGCACGTATGGCACGAGGGCGCCGCCTGCCTCGTGGGCGACGGCCCAGGCGAGCAGCCGTTCACCGGTCTCGCCCTCACCGACGGCGGGTCCGCCACCGTGACCGTGCGCAGCAAGGACAAGGGCGGCCGTCTGATTGCCTGGCACGCGCGCGTCAGCGAACTCGCCTCCGGTAGCGAGCGGTGGGAGGCCGCCGTGGCGGAACTCAAGGGGAAGCGGCTCAACACCCCGGACGCCGAGCAGGTGACCGAGCGCTGGGCCCGGGAGTGCCGCGTTCTGTGCCTGGAGCCGGACGGCTCCACCGCAGGACTGCCCGACGGCTCGCTGGCGGCCGCACCGGCCACAACCCCGGCGACCACGCGCAGGCCCATCCCGGCTGCCCTGCCCAGGCTGCTGCGCCGCGGGCGGGGGAAGCGCGCCTGAGGACCGGGCGCAGGGCGCGCCGCGCCGCCGAACGGCCCCCGCCCGCCGGTCAGTTGCCCGTCGTGATCTGCTTGCCGTAGTCGACGATGTGGTCCTTGTTCGGCGCCTTGAGGGTGAAGTCCCTGTTCCAGTCGGTGAGTTCGAGAACGCCGGCACCTCCCGCCCGCTGCAGCCGCAGGGGATACGGCGTCCCCTTCAGTGACACGTCGAGCGCACCGCCGTCCCCGTCCCCGTCCCCGTCCCCGACGGTGATGCGGACCGTACGGTACCCGGCGACCGTGCCGCGCTCGCCCGTCTCCAGGCCGCCGCGCAGCTCGAGCAGCCCGTCCATCAGCAACTCCATGTCGGTGAAGCCGCTGAGCTGCTTGTACGCGGGGTCGCCCGGGGGCACCTTGACGTACTTGTCGCCGAGCTTGCTGGCCGCCGCCTCGTCCGACTTGGAGGGCTGTCCGCCCCCCTCCTGACTGGCCCAGAAGTCGGCGTCGGCCTTCAGATAGAGATCGTTGCCGACCCGCAGCATCTCGAAGGTCTTGCCCTTGGTGGAGACCTGGCCTATGCCGCCGCCCTGCTCGCCCCGCTTCAGCCGCATGTCGAGCTTGTACGTGCGCCCCTGCGTGACGACGCTGCCCGAGAGCCGTACCGAACCCGCCCTCCCGGCCGCGGTGAGAGCCCTGTGCTCGATCTTCTGCGGCGACAGCTTCCCGACGCCGTTCGTCCCGGCGTCGGGGTCCTCCTCCGCACACCCCACGACCCCCACGGCGAGCGCCGTGCACACCGCTCCCACGAGCGCGGCGGTCCGTGTGCGGGGCAATGCAGTCACGTCGGTCATGCCTCCTGGTCGGCGGGGCCTCGGCAGCAGACGCAGCGTACCGGGGCAGTCGGAGCCGCACGGGGGCGACCGCCCCTCCGCCCGTTCCAGGTGCGTGACACTCGCCATATTCGGACCGACGATCACCCATCGCGCTTTCCGGAGGCCGCCTCCCGAGCCGTACCATCGGGGCATGGCTACCGACACACCCACAGGCTCCGCGCCCGCCGAGGACGCGGTCCGCGCCGCGCTCGCCACGGTGAACGACCCGGAGATCCACCGCCCCATCACCGACCTGGGGATGGTCAAATCGGTGGAGATCGCGGCGGACGGGGCGGTGGCTGTCGGCATCTATCTGACGGTGTCCGGCTGCCCTCTGCGCGAGACCATCACGCGCGAGGTCACCGACGCGGTCTCGAACGTCGAGGGCGTGACCGGGGTCAGCGTCGACCTGGACGTGATGAGCGACGAGCAGCGCCGCGAGCTGGCGGCCTCGCTGCGCGGCGGCCAGGCCGAGCGCGAGGTGCCCTTCGCCAAGCCGGGTTCGCTGACCCGGGTCTACGCGGTGGCCTCCGGCAAGGGCGGTGTCGGCAAGTCCTCGGTGACGGTCAACCTCGCGGCGGCCATGGCACGGGACGGGCTGAAGGTCGGCGTCGTCGACGCGGACATCTACGGCCACTCGGTGCCGCGCATGCTGGGTGTGGAGGGCCGTCCCACCCAGGTCGAGAACATGATCATGCCTCCGTCCGCGAACGGCGTGAGCGTCATCTCCATCGGCATGTTCACCCCCGGCAACACACCCGTCGTCTGGCGCGGTCCGATGCTGCACCGCGCCCTCCAGCAGTTCCTGGCCGATGTGTGGTGGGGCGACCTGGACGTCCTGCTGCTCGATCTGCCGCCGGGTACGGGCGACATCGCGATCTCGGTGGCCCAGCTCGTACCGAACGCCGAGATCCTGGTGGTGACGACACCTCAGCAGGCGGCGGCCGAGGTCGCCGAGCGCGCGGGTTCGATCGCCGTCCAGACCCACCAGAAGATCGTCGGTGTCGTCGAGAACATGTCGGGCATGCCCTGCCCGCACTGCGACGAAATCGTCGATGTCTTCGGCACGGGCGGCGGTCAGCGCGTCGCCGAGGGGCTGACGCGGACCATGGGCGCCGAGGTGCCGGTACTGGGCGCCATTCCGATCGATGTCCGGCTGCGAGAGGGCGGCGACGAGGGCAAGCCGGTCGTCATCACCGACCCGGACTCCCCGGCCGGCAGTGCGCTGCGCTCGATCGCGGGCAAGCTGGGCGGGAGGCAGCGCGGGCTGGCGGGCCTCTCCCTGGGCATCACGCCGCGCAACAAGTTCTGACCGCTGCTCCGGCGCTCGCGCCGGTCGGACGGAGGACGCACACACGAAGGGCCCGGTCCTGGGGAGGTTCCGGGCCCATCGTGGAGGTGCACGAGCGCTGGGGCGCGTGACTGCGCGGAGCACCCCCGCGTGCGCGTGCGGAGCGCAATGACGGCGGGGCGCGGGTGCACGCGGTGACCGCCCCCGCCCGGCGACCCGATCAGTGGTCGTACGCGGACAGGTCCTTGATCACCGAGAAACCCAAGCCGTATGCGCTCATCCCCCGCCCGTACACGCCGATGTGCACCCCGGTATTGCCGCCGCTCACCGAGCGGCCGTCGGCCGCGTCCGTCGAACCCGCAAGCAACCAGCCGAACTCGGACTCGCGGTAGTGGAATCGCGTCGGAACGCCGTCCACCGGCAGCGACAGGGTCGTCCAGTCGGACCCGTCGATGTCGTCGGCCAGCTCCCAGGCGGCCGCCAGCTGCTGCTCCAGCCATTTGTCCCGCAGATGGCGCTCGATCTGCGCGGGCCAGGTGCACGCGAGCAGTCCGGATCCCGCGAGCCAGGCCGCGGAGGAGACCGAGGTGGCGTCCATGACGCCCGTGCCGTCCGCGCTCTCGCGCACCGGACGCCCGGCGACCGTGACCACCACGGCGAAGCGCTGCTTGTCCTGCTCGCCGTCGGCGCGCAGGGCCGGCTCCTCACCGTGTCCGGTGGAACCGTGTTCGACCGTGCCGTCGGAGGCCGTGCCCACCTGCATCAGCCAGCGCGGCCCCGAGAACGCCTCGTCCAACCCGTACCAAGGGAAATCCGCGAGCAGATAGCCGTCAAGGCTTCGGCGAACGCCCGCCAGATCCTCCTGGGGCGTTCTTCCGGCCTCCACATCGTCGGACGTGCTGGGCGCACTGAGCGCGCCCCGCGCCCCTACCCGACCCGTCGTGTCCATGTGCGTGGTGCCTCCTCGTTGCCCCTCCGTCTGAGGGCGGACCGCACAGGCGGCGTCACCCCGGACACTGGGAGGATAGCCACACTGGTCGGTTCAGTCGGACATACGGTGGGATCAGGTGGCGTCGGCGTCGAAGGGCGGACGTTCGCCCGGATCGAGGTCCTGATGCTTACGCAGCAGGTCGGAACCGCCCGCCGACCCGCCCGACGATGACCCGCCTGCCGCAGAACGATCGCTCTCCCGGCCGTGCACCGCATCCGTCACCTCCGAGACCTCCTTGCGGAAGTCGAAGCCGTTCCGGATCTCCTTGAGGCCGAGGTCGTCGTTGTCCATGAGCTGCTTGCGGACGAACGTCCTGGGGTTGAGGTCCTCGAACTCGAAGTCCTTGAACTCGGGGCCGAGCTCGGAGCGGATGTCCGCCTTGGCGTTCTCGGAGAAGTGACGGATCTTGCGGATGAAGCCGGAGACGTCCTGGATCACCTTGGGCAGCTTGTCCGGGCCGAAGACCAGCACAGCAAGGATCACGAGCGCGACCAGCTCGAGTGTGCCTATGTCATTGAACACCGTGCAGCTCCTTGAGATGTCCGCGGCCTGCAGGTCGGTGAGGGCCCGGGCCCCGTCCACGGTACCCGGACCGGCGCGCCTGCCGGTACCACGGTGGATGGTACGGACACCGATACCACCGCATCAGCCTCCGCTCGCCGAGCCGAGGGTCAGCTCGAGCGAGCGCTTCCCGCCGTCCCGTTCCAGCGTCAGCTTCAGCCGGTCGCCGGGGCGGTGGCTGCGGATCTTCACGATCAGCTCCTCACCGCTGTGCACCCGGTCCCCGTCCACCTCCGTGATGACGTCCCCGGGTTCGACCCCGGCCCTGTCCCCCGGTCCGCCGCGCTTGACCGGGGTACCGCCGCTGCGCTCGGTCCGGACACGCGCGCCGTCGCCCGCGTACTCCAGGTCCAGCGTCACGCCGATGACGGGGTGAGCGGCCCGGCCCTCGTTGATCAGCTCCTCGGCAACGCGCTTGCCCTGGTTGACCGGGATCGCGAAGCCGAGGCCGATACTGCCGCCCTGGGCGCCGTCCAGATTGCCCGAGCCGCCGTCCGCGCCCCGGATGGCGCTGTTGATGCCGATGACGCGGCCCTTGGAGTCGACCAGCGGACCGCCGGAGTTGCCGGGGTTGATCGGGGCGTCGGTCTGCAGCGCGTCGACGTAGGCGATGTCGCTGCCGTCGCCCTTGTCGCCGCCCGCGGTGATCGGACGCTCCTTCGCGCTGATGATGCCGGTGGTGACGGTGCCCGCCAGGTCGAACGGAGCTCCGATCGCGACGACCGGATCGCCGACGCGTACGGCGTCGGAGTTCCCGAGCGGCAGCGGCTTGAGGCCCGAGACACCGCGAACCCTGACAACCGCGAGGTCGTAGCCGGAATCGCGGCCGACGATCTCGCCGCGGGCCACCTCGCCGCCGCTGAAGGTCACCGATATCTCGCCGCTCCGCGAGGCGGGCTCCACGACGTGGTTGTTGGTGAGGATGTGGCCTCGCTCGTCGAGCACGAAGCCGGTCCCCGTCCCCTGCCGGCCCGCCCCTTCGACATGGAGCGTGACGACACCGGGCAGCGCGGCCCCGGCGATCCCGGCGACACTCTGCGGATCGCGGTCGCGGTCACCCGGTTCGGCGGCGGCCTGCGGCAGTTCGACCTCGGCGATGCCGCCGTTGCGCTCGATGTACGCACCGATCCCGCCGCCGATGCCCCCGGCGACGAGCGCGAGCAGGACCGCGCCGATGAGGAGGCTGCCCCTGCGCGATGCCGGGCGAGGCGGCTCCGGCAGGCCGGGCCGGGTGGCGGAGATGATGCCGCCCGTACGGACGGGCGAGGCCGCCCACGGGTCGTAACTCTGCGACTGGTGCGGGCTGTTGGCGGCACCCGATATGACCTGCGGGGCGGGCGCGGGCAGTTGGGTGCCGTGGGCCGGGGTCCGCGAAGGAGCGGTGGGCGGGGGAAGCTGGACGTCGCCGCCCCGGGTGGCATGGGGCGCCTGGTTCTGATGATGCACCGGGGGCTTCCGGTCCTCGGGCCCCGGCGCCGGGCCCGAAGGGGGCAGGGGAGCCGTGGCGACGGGTGGTGCCTGCGTCCCCAGGGCGGGCGGCGGCAGTTGGTCGGGCACGGCTTGCGCGCCCACCATCGGGACCGGCGGGATCGGCGTCCCGTGGGCGGGTGTGGTGGCCGGGTGCTGCACGGGCGGCGCCGGTGCCCAGGGGCCTGGCTGTCCGTACGGCGGAGTTCCGTACGGGTCCGGTGCGTCGCGCGGCTGCGGTACGTCGGGGGCGGACGCGGGGGCACCACGCGCCGCGAAGGCCCCGGCTGTGGTGGCACCTGCCCCCGTCGGGGCATCCGCCTGCATCGAGGTTGCCTGCATCGGGGCGTCCCGCTGCATCGAGGCGTCTGCCGTGGAAGCGTCTGCCTCCGGAGCACCTGCTGTGGTGCCGTCGGCTGCCGGGTCACCTGCTGTGGTGGCATCTGCCGTGGGGCGCCCGGCAGTCGGGGAGTCGGTCGGTACCGCACCCGCAGCCGCCTCGGCGCTGCCGTCTGCGGGGTCCTGCGCCTGCGCGAGCCCGGTAGTGCCGGGCGAAGGGACGTCCGAGATGGAGCAGGTATCGCCGTTCCGCGGGGCCATGCTCCCGACGGCACGCGTCTCATCCGCGGCAGGCGCGGCCGGCACGCCGTCACCGCCCTCGTCAGGCACCTGCGCCTCGCCCGCTGCCGCCGCGCCGGCACCGCACTCCTGCGGGGTTGCGGCACCGGAGCCCTGAGCCGCCCTGGCACCCGGGGTACGCCGGGGCCGGCTCCACCACTTCGGCTTCGGTTCGGTGGCCTTCCCCTCGTCCGCGGCGCGGGCCGTCTCGCCAACTGGTCCGCACCAGCGGCACCGTGGCGATTCAATCAGGTCGCGCCGCGCCGGCGCAGGCACCCTGCACCGGAACGCACATGACCCGTACCGGGGAAACCCAGCTTCCGGTTGCTCGGCGCGTCGGTCAGTGCTCCGGAGTGGAGGACGGCAGCGCCACATGATCGTGTGCCGGCGCCGCGGGCGTGCCCGCCGGGGAGATCTGGAGGGCGGCGCTCCCCACGTCGCCGGCCGTCGGGGCGGCCAGTGGTGACAGGGCGGTCGTCATCGGCAGCATCGGCGGGAAGTAGTGGTGCACGCCGAAGAGCGGTTGGCCGGAGACCCGGGCACCAGACTCCATCGCGGGGGCGGACAGCAGAGAAGGGCGGCCGTCCGAAGCGGACGCCGCTAGCAGTGCGTCACCGCCCTGTACGGAGGCGGTGCCGTCCGCCCCCGCAGCGGCCGTACGCGCCGGAGTCGCGGTCGCGCCGGATCCCTCCCCCCGCCCCGAGGCGGACTCGACCGCCGCCTCCAGCGGCAGGGCACCACCGAGCGCGAGTGCGGCGAGCGACACCGCGCCGGCCGCGGCGAAAGCGAACCGCCTGCCGCGCGAAGCCGAGCGCTCGACGTCATGGAAACGGAAGGCACTGGCCCTGGCGCGTCCGTGGTCTCCCGCGGGCACATAGGCGAACCCGCCCGCGCGGACCCCGAAGACTCCACCGGAGCCGAACGAGCCCTCCGTCCCCGGACCACCCGGACCACCCGGAGGGCCCGGACCGTCGTCACCGGTGCCGGGAAGGCCCTGCAGCCGGGCGAGCAACCCCTCCGAGGGCGGCGGCGGAGCGGTCTGTGCGAAGACACTCTTCAACCGCCGCTGGGCGTCGGCCTCCGCTTTGCATTTCGCGCAGGTCGCCAGATGCGCAAGCACCCGCTCGCGCGCATCGTGCTCGAGCTCTCCGTCGACCAGCGCGGCCAGGCGGTCGCCCAGATGCTGCTCGGCGTGGCTCGTGCCGCCGGATCCGGTCACGCCGTCCCGCCCTCCTCGGTGACCCCCGGGACGACGGTGGCAAGAGAGCGCTGCTGCTCCGCACGAGCCTCGGGGGACCGGTGCTTGAGCGCCTTGCGCAGATGGGAGCGTCCGCGGTGGATCCGGCTGCGGACCGTGCCGAGCTTGACGCCCAGCGTCGCGGCGATCTCCTCGTAGGACAGCCCCTCGATGTCGCAGAGAACCACGGCGGCGCGGAACTCCGGCGCGAGGGTGTCGAGCGCCTGCTGCACATCGGCGTCGAAGTGACTGTCGTGGAAGTGCTGCTGGGGCGAGGGCTCGCGGCTGGCGAGCCGCTCGGCGGCGTCGTCGGCGAGAGCGTCGAAGCGGATGCGCTGGCGGCGCCTGACCATGTCCAGAAAGAGATTGGTGGTGATGCGGTGCAGCCAGCCCTCGAACGTGCCGGGCGTGTACGTGGACAGCGAGCGGAAGACCCGGACGAAGACCTCCTGGGTGAGGTCCTCGGCATCGTGCTGGTTCCCGGTCAGGCGGTAGGCGAGGCGGTAGACCCGTGCGCTGTGCGTACTGACGATCTCCTCCCAGGTGGGAGGCGTCCACGCCTGCGCAGCCGCCTCGTCACCGAAAGACGCTGCAGTGGAGAAAGTCGCGGTCGTCGGTGCGGAGTCGGTGGTGGCGCCGGAACGCTCAGCGGTGTTGGTCACGGATTTCGGCTCGCCGGCCGACCTGCGAAAGCGCCTCAGCACCCCTCGGTCACCCGCCGCAGCCGCACCTCCCCTGTCGGCTCTGGTGGTGTCCAGTAGAGCCCCTACCATATCCGCCTCGCCCGTTAGCTCCGGATAAGGATCTTTGACCCTCATTTTGGCCACTGCTCCCCCGTCCCTTTTCTTTTCCCCCGCCTCCTGTAACGCCCGGTGCCATCAGCGGGTTCCCGTGCCAGCGGATACAGTCACGGGTGCGTCAACTACGGGGACAGGAGAGGGTCATTACCGGCAACCGGCAGACGAGCTGGGCGTTCGCCGATGCGTTCGTCGCCGAGGACGAGGCTCTGCGCTGGGCCCGCGACCGGGCCAGGGAGGCAGGCCTGCGCTCGGTGTCGGCCGGCACCGGCGCTGCGCTGCGCCTGCTCGCCGCCGCCGCGGACGCCAAGGCCGTCGCCGAGATCGGGACCGGCACCGGGGTGTCCGGCATCCACCTTCTGCACGGCATGCGCCCCGATGGGGTGCTGACCACGGTCGACACCGAGCCCGAGCGGCAGCAGTTCGCGCGGCAGGCGTTCCGTGCCGCGGGCTTCGCCGGGAACCGCGCGCGCTTCATCCCCGGCCGTGCGCTCGACGTCCTCCCCCGCCTCGCGGACGGCGGTTACGATCTCGTCTTCTGCGACGGCGACCGGATGGAATGCCTCGACTATCTCGCGGAATCCCTGCGCCTGCTGCGGCCGGGCGGACTGGTGATCTTCGAGGGCGTCTTCGCCGACGGCCGGACCGTGGACTCCGCCGCCCAGCCCGCCGAGATCCAGCGGCTGCGCGAACTGCTCCGCGCCGTACGGGAGAGCACGGCTCTGCTGCCGTCGCTGCTGCCGGTCGGCGACGGCCTGCTCTGCGCGGTCAAGCGCGGCTGACGCCCCGCGCCGAATCGCGGGCGCGCACGCCGGGCAGCCGCCACCTGCGACCGGCCCGGCCCCGTAACCAGCCGACCGCACGAACGGCACGAACGTACGACGGGCCCGCCGCATACCGGACCGGGAGCACGGATGATTCCGCCGGGCAGGGACGACGCTGCCCCGGCGGACGCCGCACGTGTTTGCTCGGCATCCGCCGGGGCAGCGGAAGGTGGTGTGGCCCTGCGCCCTAGCCGACGACCTTCTTCAGGGCGTCGCCGAGCGCATCGGCCTCGTCCGGTGTCAGCTCGACGACGAGCCGACCGCCGCCTTCGAGCGGAACGCGCATGACGATGCCCCGCCCCTCCTTGGTCACCTCGAGCGGGCCGTCACCCGTCCGCGGCTTCATGGCCGCCATGCTCGTTCCCCTTCCTGAAACCAGCTCATCCCAGCCGACGGCCCCATGACAGGCAGCGTCACCGGCATCGAACAGATTGCTTCCAGGCCATTATCCCGCATGGCGGGACCCGATGACCAACATCGGTATGCATCCCTTCTGCAACGCGCTTTCACAAAACCACTCAATTCGGGGATCGAGCTGCGATACTTCGCGCCCCCGCCGCCCGCGTGCACCCCCGGCCGGTTTGACGGAGGTCACATGTCCGCCGCCGACGATCTCCGTCATGCTGTCCGTGACCGACCGCTCACGCCGTACGCCGCCCGAGCCGCAGGGGGCGGCACCACCGCTACGAAGGGGACTGACTCCATGGCCGACTCCGTGCTGTACGAGGTGACCGACGGGCTCGCGACGATCACGCTGAACCGTCCGGACGCCATGAACGCCCTGAACATCGAGACCAAGGTCGCCCTCCGCGACAGCCTGCGGCAGGCCGCGGACGACCCTGCCGTACGGGCAGTCCTGCTGATCGGGACGGGGCGCGCGTTCTGCGTCGGCCAGGACCTCAAGGAGCACATCGGCCTGCTGGCGACCGCTCACGAGACCGGTACCGGCGACACGATGACGACCGTGCGCGAGCACTACAACCCCATCGTCAGGGCGATCGCGGAGATGCCGAAACCGGTGGTGGCCGGGGTCAACGGAGTGGCGGCCGGCGCCGGGGCGGGCTTCGCCTTCGCCGCGGATCACCGGGTGGTCGCGGACACCGCCGCTTTCAACACCTCGTTCGCCGGGGTCGCCCTGACCGCCGACTCCGGAGTCTCGTGGACGCTGCCGCGGCTGATCGGCGCGAGCCGGGCGGCGGACCTGCTGCTCTTCCCCCGCAATGTGTCCGCCCGGGAAGCGCTGGAGATTGGCATCGCCAACAAGCTGGTGCCGGCGGACGACCTCGCCGCCGAGGCCACCGCCGTCGCCCGGCGCCTCGCCGAGGGACCGACCGCCGCCTACGCCGCGATCAAGGCCTCCCTCGCCTACGGTGCCGCGCACTCGCTGAGCGAGACGCTGGAGAAGGAGGACGAACTTCAGACGCGGGCCGGTGCGTCGGAGGACCACCGGATCGCCGTGGAGGCCTTCGTGAAGAAGGAGAAGCCGGTCTATCTGGGGCGCTGAACCACCGTCTGCGCGAAGGGGCTTGCGTCTGCTACGGGAGTCCCTTCGCGCATGAGATCCCCCTGTACGGCACCCGTGTGCGGCAGTGCGCGTCTCTCATGCGCTGCCGCCGCTGCCGCGTCGTGCCACGCAGTCCACGAGGTGATCGTCGACGAGCCCGCACGCCTGCATCAGTGCATACGCCGTGGTCGGTCCGACGAAGCGGAACCCGCGCTTCTTGAGGTCCTTGGACAGCGCGGTGGACTCGGGCGTGGTCGCCGGGACGTCCGCGAGCTTGCGGGGCGCCGGGCGCTTCGCCTGGTCGGGGGCGTACGACCAGATCAGGGCGTCGAGTTCGCCCGCGCCGAGCTCGGCCGCAACCCGGGCGTTGGCGACCGACGCCTCGATCTTGGCACGGTTGCGGATGATCGAGGCGTCACCGAGCAGCCGCTCGACATCGGCCTCGGTGAAGGCGGCGACGGCCGGGATCGAGAATCCCTTGAAGGCGGTGCGGAAGCCCTCGCGGCGGCGCAGGATCGTCAGCCAGGACAGGCCGGACTGGAACGCCTCCAGGCACAGCCGCTCGAACAGCGCGTCGTCCCCGTGCAGCGGACGGCCCCATTCCGTGTCGTGGTAGGCCACGTAGTCCTCGGTCGACAGACCCCAAGGGCAGCGCAGCCGGCCATCGGGTCCCGGGACGGCACCGGAGGGCGTGCTCACGCGTGGTTCCCCCCGTCGCCGCGGCGCTCGTCGGGCGTCGGACCGCCCCGGCCGAAGCCGCCGTGCTCATCCCGGCCGTACTCGTCACGGCCGTACTCGTCCTGCCCGTACACGTCCGGCCCCCCGTACTCGTCGTGGCCGCCGCGGGCGCCGTAGCCGCCCGCGCTGCCGTACCCGCCGTACTCGTCCCCTCCGTCGTGGTCCTTCAGCAGCGAGGTGCCGCCCATCGCGGAGGCCTGGGCGCCGGCGAGCGAGGCCTCCAGTTCGGCGATCCGCGCGTCGCGTTCGGCCAGTTCGGCGCCGAGCCGGCCGAGGACGTCGTCGACACTCGTCATGCGGTACCCGCGTACGGTCGTGGGCAGGCGCAGCGCCTCCAGGTCGGCGCGGGCGACGGGCCGGTCCTTGGGCAGTGTGTCGTCGAGCCGGTCCGGCTCCGCCTCGGGCAGCGCCACCCCGTCGTCACCTCCCACCACGACGAGCGTGACCGTGGCGACCACCGCGACCAGCGCGATGAGCAGGAACCAGAACACGACGATCTCCCCGCAGCAATCCGTACCGAACCTGTAGGGACGATCGTGCCACGCCGACCGGCCCCGCGGTCCTGCCGGGCGACGCGCCGGGGCAGGCGTTAGGGTCTCTCGCGGGCCGGGTCCCGAGCGTCGGGCGGCCCGAGGAGGTTGACGCGTGGTGCTGCGGCTGGGGACGCGCGAGTTCGGTGAGCACGATCCGGTGATCATGGCGATCGTCAACCGGACCCCGGACTCGTTCTACGACCAGGGCTCGACCTTCCGCGACGAGCCCGCGCTCGCGCGCGTCGAGCAGGCGGTGTCCGAGGGCGCGGCGATCATCGACATCGGCGGGGTCAAGGCCGGCCCGGGGGACGAGGTGTCCGTGGAGGAGGAGACGCGGCGCACGGTCGGCTTCGTAGCCGAGGTCCGCCGGCGCCACCCGGACGTCGTGATCAGCATCGACACCTGGCGTCATGAGGTCGGCGATGCCGCCTGCGAGGCTGGCGCGCATCTGCTCAACGACGCCTGGGGCGGGGTGGACCCGAAGCTCGCGGAGGTCGCCGCCCGCCATGGCGCGGGCCTGGTGTGCACGCACGCGGGCGGTGTCCGGCCGCGCACCCGCCCGCACCGCATCCGCTACGACGACGTGATGGCCGACATCCTCGAGGTCACGACCGGGCTCGCCGAGCGCGCGGCCGGTCTGGGGGTTCGGCGTGACGGAATTCTCATCGACCCCGGGCACGACTTCGGGAAGAACACCCGGCACTCGCTGGAGGCGACCCGCAGGCTCGGGGAGATGACGGCGACCGGCTGGCCTGTGCTGGTGTCGCTGTCGAACAAGGACTTCGTGGGCGAGACCCTGGACCGCCCCGTCAAGGAGCGGCTGACGGGCACCCTGGCGACCACCGCGGTCTCGGCCTGGCTCGGTGCGCGGGTCTACCGGGTGCACGAGGTGGCCGAGACCCGGCAGGTGCTCGACATGGTCGCCTCGATCCAGGGCCACCGACCACCGGCGGTCGCCCGCCGGGGTCTCGCCTGAGGCGCGCCGACCGCGCCCGCGGCGGAGGCGGCCGAGACGCCGAGCCCGGATTCGGAGCGGGGCGGGACCGGAAGCGGATCGGGGTTCAGAGGACCCCGGACTCCTTGGTCACCAGTGTGACGGCCTCGTCCACGTCGTCGGTGAGGTGGAACAGCTCCAGATCCCTCTCCGACGCCTTGCCCTCGGCGACCACGGTCCTGCGCACCCAGTCGACCAGGCCCTTCCAGTAGTCCGTGCCGAACAGGACGATCGGGAAGCGGGTCACCTTCTTGGTCTGGACGAGGGTCAGCGCCTCGAAGAGCTCGTCCAGCGTGCCGAAGCCGCCCGGGAGCACCACGAAGCCCTGCGCGTACTTCACGAACATCGTCTTGCGGACGAAGAAGTAGCGGAAGTTCACCCCGATGTCGACGAAGCGGTTGAACCCCTGCTCGTACGGCAGCTCGATGCCGAGCCCGACGGAGACGCCGCCCGCCTCGCAGGCCCCGCGGTTCGCCGCCTCCATCGCGCCGGGGCCACCGCCGGTGATCACCCCGAAACCGGCGCCGACGAGGGCCTTGCCCAGGCGGACCCCGGCCTCGTAGTCGGGCGAGCCGTCACGGGTGCGGGCGGAGCCGAACACGCTGATGGCGGGCCCGAGTTCGGCGAGTGCGCCGAAGCCCTCGACGAACTCCGACTGAATCCGCATGACCCGCCAGGGATCCTGGTGCACCCAGTCCGAGGGGCCCTGGGTGTCCAGGAGCCGCTGGTCCGTCGTGGTGGGCTGCATCTGGCCGCGGCGGCGCACCACGGGACCGAGGCGCTGCTCGTGCCAGGCCGCCTGCTGATCCGCCTCTTGCCGGCCCGGCTCCGGCCGCTCCTGCCGCGCCTTCTGCTGGAGGGCATCCTGCTCGCGGGCCTCACGGGCTCCCTCGGCGTTGTTCATGGTGTGCTCCCTCCGCATCGTGCCTCCTCGCCCTAGCGAGGTCGTTCAGTGCAGGGTACGCACCCGGACGTGACCTGCAGCGGAACTCAAGCGGTCAGCCAGGCGCGCAGCTTTCCCTCCGCTTCGAGTACGGCCGAGGTCGCCACGTGCTCCTCGCGGGTGTGGGCGAGCTTGGGGTCGCCGGGCCCGTAGTTCACCGCGGGCACCCCGAGCGCCGAGAAGCGGGCCACATCGGTCCAGCCGTACTTCGGGGCCGGGTCCGTGCCGATGGCCTGGACGAACGCCGCCGCGGCCGGGTCGGAGAGACCGGGCAGGGCGCCGGGGGCGGAGTCGGTGAGGACGACGCTGTAGCCGTCGAACACCTCCTGGACGTGGGCGAGTGCGTCCTTCTCGCTGCGGTCCGGCGCGAAGCGGAAGTTGACGGTCACGGCGCAGGAGTCGGGGATGACGTTCCCGGCGTGGCCGCCCTCGATCAGCACCGCGTTCAGGCCCTCGCGGTAGACGAGGCCGTCGATGTCCACGTGCCGGGGCTCGTAGGAGGAGAGGCGCGCGAGGATGGGCGCGGCCTGGTGGATCGCGTTCTCGCCGAGCCAGCTCCGGGCGGAGTGGGCGCGACGGCCGGTCGTCTCGACGCGGGCCCGCAGGGTGCCCTGGCAGCCGCCCTCGACCTTGGTGTCGGTGGGCTCCAGCAGGACGGCGAAGTCGGCGGCGAGCCACTCGGGGTGGTTGTCGGCGAGCCGCTTCAGGCCGTTGAGCTCGGCCGCGACCTCCTCGTTGTCGTAGAAGACGAAGGTCAGGTCACGGTTGGGCTCCGGGACCGTGGCGGCCGTGCGGAGCTGGACTGCGACACCGGACTTCATGTCGGAGGTGCCGCAGCCCCACAGCACACCGTTCGCGTCCAGCCGCGAGGGGACGTTGTACGCGATGGGCACGGTGTCGATGTGGCCGGCGAGCAGGACGCGCTCCGGGCGCCCCAGATCCGTACGGGCCACGATCGCGTCCCCGTCCCTGTCGACGGTCAGGTGCGGAAGCGCACGCAGCGCCGACTCGATCGCGTCGGCGAGTTCCTTCTCGTCGCCGCTCTCCGAGCGGAAGTCGACGAGCTGCGCGGTCAGGGCGGCGGCGTCCAGGGACAGGTCGAGCATCGGTCGGTCCATGCGCCGACCATAGTCCGTCGGCGGCGACCGTCACGGCACGGTATGTTCCCTGCCGGTACCGTGGGCCCGTGTCCCATCCGACCTCGACCGCCCGCCGCTCACGCCTCCTGCGTATCGGCGCGGCGTGTGCCGTCCTGCTGGCGTTGGCGGGCTATCTGATCGTGCAGCTCACCACCGGCGGACCGGGAGCGCCGCGCTGCACCGTCACGGGGCCGGGCAAGGACGGCGGCACGTACAGCATGCAGCCCGAGCAGGCGGTGAACGCGGCGACGATCGAGGCCGTGGGCTCCTCGCGCCGCCTCCCGGAGAGGGCGATCACGATCGCCCTCGCCACGGCGATGCAGGAGTCGGGACTGCGCAACATCGGCTACGGCGACCGGGACTCGCTCGGTCTCTTCCAGCAGCGCCCGTCCCAGGGATGGGGCAGCGCGCGGCAGATCCGGGACCCCGTCTACGCGGCGGGGAAGTTCTACGACCACCTGCTGAAGGTGGACGGTTACGCCGCACTTCCGCTGACCGAGGCCGCGCAGCGGGTGCAGCGCAGCGGCTACCCGCGGGCGTACGCCAAGCACGAGCCGGACGCCGCACTGGTCTCCTCCGCGCTGACCGGGCGTACGGCGGCGGCCTTCACCTGTACGACGGCCTCGGGCGGCACGCGCCCGGGCGACCCGGCGCGCGTACGGGCCGAGCTCGTCCGGGAGTTCGGCCCCGGTGTGCTCCCCGGCGCGCAGGCGGCGGCCGCGGAGCGGGCCGGCGGGTCGGGCCGCGCCACGAGCCGGGCGGGTGCCGACCCTGTGATCGCCGTTCCCGTCGGTGCCACCGTGGCCCGGGGCGGACCCGAGCGGCGCGGCTGGGAACTGGCCCACTGGGCGGTCGCCAACGCGTCCGAGCTGCGTATCGCACAGGTTTCCTACGCGGACCGGGTGTGGAAGGCACGGGAATCCGGAAAGGGCTGGCACGAGGCGGACGGAAACGCCGCCGGGGAAAAGCTCCGGAGTCCGGACGCGGCGGTACTCATCCGTACCGCGCAATAGTGCGACCGGGCCCCCGATGGCAGTACGGGCTTCTGGTTTCCGTTGAGGGAATTGCGGCCCGCTCCGCCGAATATCCCGCCTCTCCCAATTCCCTTGCACAGCAAGCGAAGTGACGATTCATCAACGCTCTCTCCGGCTTCGTTTTTGCCCGTTTTTATCCACAGCGGATAATGCGACCCATTGCCAACTCTTTACCCCTTGGCGCCGCAACCTTCGTGCTCCTCACGCGGTAGTCACTGCGTCCGCACCGCGGACACGCACCACCCGACAGAAGCGCAAGCCTCTCTCCGCCGAAGGAGCACCATGTCCCTCCCCCTCACGCGTCGGATCGCCCGAGCCGCGCTGCTGGTCGCAGCGGGCGCCGCTCCCCTCGTCGGCGCTGCCGGCTCGGCGAGCGCCGCCGACCTCGCGAGCACTCCCAACGTCGCGGGCGGGCTCACCAAGCTCGACGGTGCCAACGCGACCGCGGTCGTCGACGGCGCCACCGACAAGATCGGCAAGAAGGCGGACGCCGGTTCCAAGACCATGAAGACCCAGCTCCCCAAGGCGGGCAAGACCGTTGGCGGAATCGGCAAGGCCGCCGTCCCGGCGGTGAAGCAGGCGGCCGGCGAGGCGACCGGCTCCTCCACCCCGCTTCTCGGGGGCGCCACCAAGAGCACCAAGGGCACCCTCCCCAGCGGTGCCGCCACCCAGGGGCTGCCGCTCCAGGGCGGGCTGCCGCTCGGCGGCTGAGCCTCGCAAGCCCTGTTCCGCGTACGCGCGGACGAAGGGGCCCGGGGAGAGTCCGGCTCCCCCCGGGCCCCTTCGTGCGCCTCACGCCTTCGTAGGCTTCGGTCCCCCTCACCGCCTCCGGTTGAGCGATGGTCAGGTGAGGCGGCGGACCGCCTCCGCCACCCGCTCGTCGGTCGCCGTGAAGGCCACCCGCACGAACCGCTCGCCCGCCGCGCCGTAGAAGTCACCCGGCGCCACGAGGATGCCGCGCTTCGACAGATCGCCGACGGTGTCCCAGCACGGCTCGTCCCGCGTCGCCCACAGGTAGAGGCTCGCCTCGCTGTGCTCGATACGGAAGCCGTTGCCCTCCAGCGCCGTGCGCAGCGCAGTACGGCGGGCTGCGTAGCGGGCCCGCTGCTCGGCGACGTGTGCGTCGTCGCCGAGCGCCGCGACCGTGGCTGCCTGCACCGGGGCGGGGATCATCATGCCGCCGTGCTTGCGGATCTGGAGCAGTTCGCCGAGCACTGCCGCGTCACCGACGAGGAACGCCGCCCGGTAGCCCGCCAGGTTGGAGCGCTTCGACAGCGAGTGCACCGCGACGATGCCGTCGTACGAGCCTCCGCAGACGTCCGGATGCAGCACGGACACCGGTTCGCTGTCCCAGCCCAGTTCCAGGTAGCACTCGTCGCTGAAGACCAGCACCCCGTGCTCGCGCGCCCACGCCACCACCGCCCGCAGTTCGTCCTTCGCGAGGACCCGTCCCGTGGGATTGGAGGGCGAGTTGAGCCACAGCAGCTTCAGGCCCGCCGGCTCGACGGCCACCGGGTCGTCGTACACGATGGGTTCCGTACCGGCCAGCCGCGCGCCCACCTCGTACGTCGGGTAGGCCAGCCGCGGGTACGCGACGCGGTCGCCGGAGCCGAGGCCGAGTTGTGTCGGCAGCCAGGCGACCAGTTCCTTCGAGCCGACCACCGGCAGCACATTCGCATGCCCGAGGCCGTCGGCGCCGAGCCGCCGCCCCGCCCAGCCCGTGATCGCGTCACGCAGCTGCGGGGTGCCCCAGACGGTCGGGTAGCCGGGGCTGTCCGACGCGGCGGCCAGTGCCGAACGGATCCGCTCGGGGACCGGGTCGACCGGGGTGCCCACGGAGAGATCCACGATGCCGTCGGGGTGGGCGGTGGCGGTCGCCTTGTACGGCTCGAGCCGGTCCCACGGAAAGACGGGGAGACGGGCGGAGACTGCGGGCACGGTCCTCACTTCTCTCGGACTGCGGGTGGTGCGGGCGCGGACCGGAGGGACAAACACCTCGGTCCCGCACGGCCGGGAGCCGTACGGGACCGAGGCGGCGCTGCGCCGGCCCTGGGCTCCCAGCGGATGCCGGGGAGCCTTACTGGTTCTGCGGCGGCAGCGCGGCGATGAAGGGGTGGTCGCGCTCGATCAGGCCGAGCTTCGACGCACCACCGGGCGAGCCGAGCTCGTCGAAGAACTCGACGTTGGCCTTGTAGTAGTCCTTCCACTCCTCCGGGGTGTCATCTTCGTAGAAGATCGCCTCGACGGGGCAGACCGGTTCGCAGGCCCCGCAGTCGACGCACTCGTCCGGGTGGATGTACAAGGACCGGGAGCCCTCGTAGATGCAGTCGACGGGGCACTCCTCGATGCACGCCTTGTCCTTGACGTCGACACAAGGCTGCGCGATGACGTAGGTCACGCTGTCGTTCCTCCTCAGTAGGGCTGGCGGGCCCATCGCGGCTCCGCCATGGGCGCGCGGGAGCGCGGCGTCGTCGATGCCCGCACCTAGTATCTCCGTTCCGGGGCGCGAGACGAACAGGAGGGGCTGACTGAGCTGTGGATTTCACCACTGGCGGACGGTTCGAGGTCCGGATCACCAGCGCTGACGTGGGCAAAAGGGTATCGGTGCGGCGCTTGACGGAGGCTGGAGCCCCGAGTGAGAAATTCACCGACACGGTCGGCGTGCTCACATCCTGGGACAGTGGTGTGCTGTCCATCACACGCAGGAGCGGAGAGATCGTCCGGATCCCGGAATCCGTTCTCGTCGCGGGCAAGGTCGTCCCCGGCGCACCTGCGCGCAGACGGGGGCCCGCCGCGCGATGGGACGAACTCGACCGGGTCGCGGCCCGTGCCTGGCCAGCTGCCCTGAGCGCACGGCTCGGCGACTGGGAGCTGCGCTGGGCCGGTGGTTTCACCCGCCGGGCGAACTCCGTCCTGGCCGTCGGCGACCCCGGGGTCCCGCTGGACCGGGCACTGAAGACCGTCACCGCCTGGTACACCCAGCGGGGCGGGCCCGCCTACATCCAGGTGAGCACGGGCGGCGCGGGCGGAGCGCAGGAGCACCTCGCCGCCGAACTCGCCGCCCGCGGCTGGATCCGGGAGGTCTCCGCGCTCATCCGCACCGCCGCCCTATCGCCCCTCGCCGACGCGGCGGCGGACAGCGACGAGGAGGGCGCGCGCGTGGTGCTCACTCGCGCGATCGACGGGGCGTGGCTCTCCCGCTACCGCCGGTTCGAGGAGACGGCGCCCGAGGTGCTGAAGGTGCTGGGCGGAGGCCCTTCCGTATGGTTCGCCACCGTGCCCGCCGCGGAGGAAGGCGCACCACCCGCGGCGATCGGGCGGTGCGTGATCGACGGGCGCTGGGCGGGGTTCACGGCCATCGAGGTCGCACCGGGGCAGCGCCGGCAGGGCCTTGCCACCGCCGTGATGGCCGCGCTCGCCCGTAAGGCACAGGAGGAGGGCGCCTCTGCCGCCTACCTCCAGGTCGAGTCGGACAACGGCCCGGCCGGAGCGCTCTACGACGGCATGGGTTTCACCACGCACCACCAGTACCACCACTACCGAGGCCCGGAGGATGACGCCCGTTGAAGGGGTACGAGGCAGATATGCACGACATCACCGGCAGACGGCAGCGGTTCGCGGAGGCGGCGCGCGCCGAGCGCCCCGATCTCGCGCTGCTCTGCCTGCTCGTCGCCGCAGAAGCCGACCCTGCGGAGGGCGAGGCCGCCATCGACGAGGCGCAGATCGAACTCGACCGGCTGGCCGGACAGATGACGTTCCGGCCCGCGAGAGGCGCGCACGGCTGGGCCGGCGCCACGGCGGAACTGCTCGGCGTGCGCCACGGCTTCCACGGCACGTCCGCCGACTACCGCCGTCTGGAGTCCTCGCTGCTGCCGCACGTACTGCGCAGGCGGCGGGGACTGCCGATCCTTCTGTCGGTGGTGTGGATGGAGGTCGCCCGGCGGGCCGGCGGTCCGGTGTACGGGGTGGCGCTGCCGGGCCACTTCGTCGTCGGCTTCGGCGATCCGGCCGCCCCCGAAGGGCCGGTGCTCGCCGACCCCTTCGACCAGGGCCGCCTCATGACCGGTACGGACGCCGAGCTGCTCGTCACGAGCGGCACCGGCGCCCGGGTGACGCCCGACATGCTGGAGCCCGCGCCCCCGCTGGAGATCGTCCTGCGGATCCTCAACAACATCCGGGCGTGGGCCGCCGCCCGCCCGGAGCGTTCCGATGTCCAGCTCTGGGCACTGGACTTGTCGTTGCTGCTGCCGAGCCATCCGGCCAGGCTGCGCTACGACCGGGCCCAACTGCTCGTTCAGCGCGGGGACTTCACTCGCGGTGCGGCGGAGCTGGAGGCGTACGCGGAGGTGATCGCGCCGGTGGATCCCGGGGCGGCGGAGACGGTGCAGAGCCAGGCACTGGCCGCACGGGCGAAGCTCAACTGACGCTCGTGGAGGGCGCGTCGTGGGTCGCGTCGGGGAGGGCGCGTCGTAGCGGGCGCGTCGGGGAGGGCGCGTCGGGGCCCGTGCCCGGCGACCGACTCGCCGGCGCCGTTATCCGGGGTGAGTGCGAGCCGGAGCGTTCACGGCCCCGGTGTCTGTACCGGAGTCGGCCCGTGGCAGGCCGGGAAGCGCGCACGGCGAAGGCGCACGGCGAAGGCGCGTCCTCGCCGTGCGCCCGTCCGGTTTCCGAGCCCTGCCGATCCGCTTCCCCCTCAGAGCCAGCCCTTCTCCCGCGCCGCGCGGGCCGCCTCCGCGCGATTGCGCGTGCCCGTCTTCTGAATGGCGGTCGAGAGGTAGTTGCGGACCGTGCCCTGTGAGAGGTGCAGGGCTGCCGCCACCTCCGCGTTCGTCGAACCGTCCGCCGCCGCCCGCAGGACCTCCCGCTCGCGGTCCGTCAGCGGGCTGGCGCCCTCGGCGAGTGCCGCGGCCGCGAGCGTCGGGTCGATGACCCGCTCGCCGCGCAGCACCCGCCGTACGGCGTCCGCGAGTCGGGCCGCCGGTGCGTCCTTGACGAGAAAGGCGCCGGCCCCGGACTCCATGGCCCGGCGCAGGTAGCCCGGGCGTCCGAACGTCGTGAGGATGACGACCTTCACCGAAGGCAGTTGCTCGTTCAGGGCGGCGGCCGCGTCGAGGCCCGACAGGCCGGGCATCTCGATGTCGAGCAGCGCAACGTCCACCTCCTCCGCGCGGGCCGTCGCGACGACGTCGTCACCACTCGCCACCTGCGCCACCACCGCCATGTCGCCCTCCAGGCCGAGCAGTGCGGCCAGCGCCTCGCGCACCATGGACTGGTCCTCGGCCAGCAGGATTCTGATCACGCCGCGTCCCTCCCCGTAGCGCCGAGGGGCACTCGGGCCAGCAGGCTGAACCCGCGCCGTTGGCCCGGCCCCGTCCGGAGTGCGCCGCCTACGCTCTCCAGGCGTTCGGCGATGCCGGCGAGCCCGTTGCCGCGCACGGCCGCCCCCGGCCCGTTCCCGTCGTCCTCGACGGAGAGTTCGAGGACGGGCCCGTCGAGGGTGTTGCGCTCGGTCAGGGCGACCGTGCAGCGGGCGGCCGCGCTGTGCCGTACGACGTTGGTTACCGCCTCGCGCAAGGCCCAGGCCAGTGCGCCCTCCGCATCCGCGGGCGGCCGGGCCCCGTCCGGGGCGGTCTCGCCGGGCAGATCGGCCTCGATGCCCGCGGCGGTCAGGGCCGTGCGTGCCCCCGCGATCTCCACGGGGAGCGTGGGCATCCGGTAGCCGGACACCGCCTCCCGTACGTCCACGAGCGCCTGCCTGCTGACCCGTTCGATGTCCGCGACCTGCCGGGCCGCGTCGTCGGGGCGTGCCGGCAGCATCCGTCCCGCCAGCTCGCTCTTGAGCGTGATGAGCGAGAGCGAATGACCGAGCAGGTCGTGCAGGTCGCGGGCCAGGCGGAGGCGCTCCTCGTTCGCGGCGAGGTGCGCCACCGTCGCCCGCGCTTCGCGCAGTTCCCGCGTGGTCACGAGCAGATGGCGGATGCCGATCATCGCGAACCCGCCCAGCAGGCAGGGAACGACGAGCGAGGGCACCAGATGGTCCACCGCGTGCGTCACCTCGCCCATGCCGATCAGCAGCGCCGTGGCGATCGGGACGGCCCAGCGCGCCAGGGCGGCGGGCAGCGCGGCGCCGCAGGCTATCGCCGTGTAGACGAACAGCACCAGCCAGTCCGGGCCGAGGAAGTACGGAAGGACCAGGCAGAGGACTCCGGCCGACGCCAGCAGCGCGTACACCCGGGGCGGCGGGATGCCGCGGGTCGGCCGGACGACCAGGGCGAGGTACGCCCCGACGAACACCGCGAGTCCCGCCCAGCCGAGCACCGACGCCGCCGTGCTGTGGTCCCCGTCGAGCAGGTCGTCGACCGGCGCGCTCATATAGAACATCCACACCGAGATCCACAGCAGCTTCACGCCCGCCTGCCGGCGGTTATCGGGCGACCGGCCGTCGGGGGCCGGGCGGGGGTAGGTGCTCATGCCTTCCGGGTGTCCTTGCGGTAGAGCCAGGCCGCGCCGCCCGCGAAGAGGACGAAGTACGCGGCGAGGAGGGCCACATCCCGGGCGCGCGGTGCGCCGCCCAACTCGATGGCCTGGCCCAGCCCAGCGTACGCGTGCGTCGGCAGCCAGTCGCCGATGGTGCGCAGCCACTCCGGGTACACGGTCGTGGGCATCCACAGGCCGCCCAGGATCGACAGACCGAAGTAGAGGATCATGGTGACCGGCCGTACGGCGTCGCCGGAGACGAGGTAGCCGAGGGCGACGCCCAGCGCGGCGAAGACCAGGCTGCCCGCCCAGACCGTGCCGATGAGCGCGACCCACTGCCACGCCTCCATCCGTACGTCCTTCGCGGCCGCGGCGACAGCAAGGACGACGACGATGGACGGCAGGGTCACCACCGCCGACGACGCGATCTTCGCCAGCACATAGCCGCGGCCCGGCAAGGGAGTCAGGCGGAGCTGGCGCACCCAGCCCTTCTCCCGCTCCTTGGCGATCCGTTCGCTGTTGCCCATGAGGACGGCCGTCAGCGCACCGAAGGAGGCCATCGCGACGGTGTAGTAGAGCTGGAGGGTGAGACTGGTGTGCGGAACCTTCTCGCTGCTGCTCCGCGGCCCCGCGATCATCAGAAAGAGCGCGGAAGGATAGATCACCGAGAAGAACATGAACTTTTTGTTGCGCAGGGTGCGTACTATCTCGAGCCTGATGAGGGTGGTCATCGTCCGGCCTCCTCTGTGATGGCGATGAAGGCCTGCTCCAGACCGAGTCCGGTGACCTCCAGATTCCGCGGGTAGAACCCGAGCCCGTACAGCGCGTGCACCGTGGCGTCGGCGTCGCGGGACCTGAGGCGGACGGTGCGGCCGGAGACTTCCAGGTCGGTCAGGTGCGGGAGGGAGCGCAGGGCGGCGGAGGCGGCACGGATCGGTACGGAGCGGGCGGACGCATCCGGCCGGTCGAGCGCCGGGGCCCCGTCAGGGGTGTCCGGTCCATTGAGCGCGGGGTACTCCTCAGGGGTGTCCGGCCCGTCGGGCGCGTCGAGTTCAAAGGTGACGCGGCGCAGCCCGGCCTTCGCCTTGATCTCGGCGGCGGTGCCATCCGCGAGCACCCGCCCGCGATGCAGCACGATCACGCGGTCGGCGATCTCGTCCGCCTCCTCCAGGTAGTGGGTGGCGAACAGCACGGTGCGACCCGCTTGCGCCTCCTCGCGCATGGTGGCCCAGAAGCTCTGCCGGGAAGCGACGTCCATGCCGGTCGTGGGCTCGTCGAGGACGACGAGGTCGCAGGCGCCCGCAGTGGCGAGCGCGAACCGTACGCGCTGTTCCTGGCCGCCGGAGAGCCGGTCCACGCGGCGGTCGGCGATGGCGGTGAGTCCGGCGTGGGAGAGCACCCGGCTCACCGGGTGGGGGCGGGGGTGCAGATCGCAGGCAAGCGAGACGAGTTCGGTGACCGTCACCTCCTCCATGAGGCCGCCGCTCTGCAGCATCGCCCCCACCCGCCCGGAGACGATCGCCTCGCGCGGGCTCGTGCCGAAGACCCGGACGGTGCCGGTGTCCGGGGCGCGGAGCCCCAGCAGGAGGTCCAGAGTGGTGGACTTGCCCGCGCCGTTGGGGCCGAGAAGGGCGACGGTCTCGCCGGGGTGGAGGGCGAGGGACAGGTCCGTCACGGCGTGGACGTTCCCATAGGACTTGCCGACGTGCTCGAAGACGACGGCGGAGGGCCGGAGTTGTGTTGCGGTCATGGGGGAAGCCTGCCGCGGACGGATCGCCCCCCGGCAGTGTCGCCGGTCGTCAGTACGTCATGACGGATGTCATGCGGAGGCGCCGCGACGGGCACGGACAGGGCTGACCGGAACGTGGGGAGCCCCCTGCCCGGAGGCTCCTTCGGGAGGGGCGGGGCTCGGTCGGCGTGCGCGGCAACCGAGGGTTCACCGAGACTCCTCGGCGTGCCCCCGGCCGCGGCCGTACTCTGGCCGTCTACGCGTCGTAGAGCAGGGGGCAGGATGAGCAACGACCACATCGGCCGACGGATCCGACAGCTCCGCAAGGTACGGCAGTTGTCCGTAAGGCAGCTCGCCGACCGCGCCGCGGTTTCCGTGAGTGCGCTGGAGAAGTACGAGAGCGGCGATCGCAACCCGCCGCCCGGCGTTATCGCCCAGCTCGCACGGGCGCTGAAGGTCGGCCCGGACCGGATCACGGGACAGCCGTACGTCAACGGGGCCGAGAGCGAGGAGCAAGCCCAGGCAGTCATCCCCGAACTGCGCCGGATCCTCCTGACCTACGACAACCCCGACGATCTCGTGGTCGCTGCGCGTCCGTTGCCCGTACTGGCCGCCGAGATGGACCACGTCGCCCAGATGCGGCAGGACGGCAAGTACGTCCCTATGGGCCCGCTGCTCCCAGGTCTGCTCACCGAGCTCACGCACGTCGCCCTCTCGACGTCCGGCCGGGACCAGCAACAGGCGTATTGGTGGCTCGCTCGCGGCTACCGGGCGACGAACAGCCTCGCCCACAAGCTGGGATACCACGACCTCAGCCTCACCGCCGTTGAGCGTGTCCGCTGGGCAGCCGACCGGTCCGGCGACCCGCTCATGCAGGTCACCGCGGCCTACCTCAAGGCCGGCGCGATGGTGCGCATGGGCACCTTCTCCTCGGCCCGCCGGGTCCTGGAAGCACTCGAGGGGGAGATCGAACGCCTCGCCCCGGAGCACTCCATGACGGACGCCCAGCTCGCCCTTCACGGCGCGGTGCTGCTGAAGTTGGCGATCCTCGAGGCACGGGACGGCAACGGCGACCGCGCTCGGCAGCGACTCGACGAGGCCCGCCAGGCCGCCGCCCTGCTGCGCGCCGACACCACGCACTATGAGATGTCCTTCGGACCGACCAACGTCCGGATCCACGAAGTGGCCGCGCTCATCGACTCCGGCGACGCGGAGCAGGCGCTCGCCCGGCTCCGTGAGTGGGGCACCGAACAGGACCGGGACGAGTGGGAGTTGCCCGCAGGGATCGTCGCCGAGCGCGCGAGCCACCACCACATCGACGTCGCCGCGGCCAGGCTCGCCGAGGGCGATCGGACGGGCGCTCACCGGGACCTGATGGAGGCCCGACGGCTGTCGCCCAACCACGTCCGGTATCACCCCACGGTGAGGTCAACAGCGGCGACGCTGGTCCGTCTGGACCGCTCCTCGGACGACAGCCTCGCCGGATTTGCTCGCTGGGCCGGAGCCTGACGGCCTGTCAAGCGCATTCGGCAGAATTCATCCCCACACATTGTGGGGGCACCTGC
Source organism: Streptomyces sp. NPDC051776 (assembly GCF_040681345.1). NCBI lineage: Bacteria > Bacillati > Actinomycetota > Actinomycetes > Kitasatosporales > Streptomycetaceae > Streptomyces > Streptomyces sp. NPDC051776. Next base: position 37,921 of record NZ_JBFAYQ010000012.1, read on the forward strand.
ACTACCTCGCGGCACGATCTCCTCACTGACAGCAACGTCGAGGAGATCGTGCCGTGTTCACTACCAGCGGCGTCGAAGCAGCCCGCGAACGGCTCGCCGCAGCAGACCCAGACCTCCCACACGCCGAGCGCTGGTTCGCCAACGTCGGCGTCGCACTGCTCCCCGTTGGCCGGTCCTGGGACGCCGTTCGCGTGGACGGCCCCCTCGCCAACACCGTGCTCAGTTCAGGCATCGCAGGCCCCGTCATCCGGGACCACGACAGCATGTACTTCCTCGTCCCCTCCGGCACCTCCGCCGCATGGGCCGTAAGAGGGAGCGCAGCCCTTGGGCCCGCCTGCTACGTCGCCGTGCCCTCACCGGAACGAACCACTGGCCCTGGCGTCCACTGGGCGCAGGCACCGGACGGTAGCGGCGCTCTCGTGAATGCCGCCGCCCTGAGGCTCGCCCTCGAGGGAGCCGCCCTGTGAGCCCCACGATCATCCGCGCCGCGGACTGGACTCTCAGCACGGAGACCGCCGAGGGGGCACCCCGCGAGCCGCTGTACGAGGCCGAGTGCACGATGTGCGGTGAGTCGTCGGCCGCGACCGAGGGCGACCGAGTCGGCCCTGAAATGTGGGCGCTCAAGCACACCGGCGCAAACCCCGAGCACCGCACGTACCGCGCACTCATCACCTCGTTCTGGCGCGTCGCCCCCGCCCCCGGCAACCCGCTGCGCGAAGAGGAGACCGCAACATGCTGAGGAACTGGTGCTCGTGGCACGGGGCTTCGGCCGGGACATGCGCCTCGTGAAGATCGTCGAGACCGGCTCCGGCCCTGGCGGCATGCTCTACGCCTGCGGCGACTGCCGCGGAAGCCACTCGCTCCCCGTGCTCGACGAGGAGGCGGCCGCAACCTCACCCACGCGGTGCACCTGAGACCGGGTGGCCGACGTGGCGGCGGATCCAATACACCGTCGGCCGCCCTGCACAAACCCACCCCGGAACCCGCGCCCCTGGCAGATCGGACGCCCCGGGGCAGGCCCACCGCACGCCAAATGCCCACACCATTCAGGGGGACCGTGTACTCGATCACTACACCGCCGGCCACGCCCGCCACCGACTGGACCGCGTTCCGCAACTTCGCGATGCTCAGAGGCCAGCTGCGGGTCTCGCTGACGCCTCGCTGCAACCTGAAGTGCTGGTTCTGCCACAACGAAGGCGACATCCCGCCACCCCTGCACCGCGCCGAACAGCCGCGCACGCGGGAGCTGTCCGCCGACGACTACGTGAACATCCTGCGCACACTCATCGAACGCGGGGGTCTCAAGCGTGTGTACTTCACAGGCGGAGAGCCGCTGGCATCGCCGCTCGCCCGCCCGGTTCTCACCCAGCTCCCCGTGCTGGCACCGGATGTGAACCACACCCTGATCACCAACGGCACGCTCGTGAGGGCCCATAAGGACTGGCTCAGCAAAACCCACCTGGACAAGGTGAAGGTCAGCCTGCACTACTTCTCGGACGAGTCGCTGCGCGCCATCGCCCGCACGCGGGTGAGTATCGGAGCCATCCTCGACGGCATCGAGGTTGCGAGGGAGATCTTCGATCGAGTCGAGCTGAACTGCCTACTGCAACGCGAGAACGCGCATGAGTGGCAGGACATCCTGACCTACGCCCTGAACCGGCGCATGTCGCTCCAATTCATCGAGCTGGTGGACACCGATTTCAACCTCGACCGTCAGTCGAGCGCAGTACCTGCACAAAGGATCACCGATCACCTTCGGACACTGACCAGCGAAGAAGAGGTCGAGATCTCGGGTGTCGGCCAAGGCCGACGTGTCTTCCGCGTGGACGGTGTCGAGATCGACGTCATCGAACGCGGTCTCGGCCGCCACCACGTCGGCCAGTGCGGCTCATGCCGCCTGCGGTCCAGTTGCGTGGAGGGCTTCTGGGCTCTGCGCCTGGATCACGCCGGCGGAATCCAGCCGTGCCTACTGCGGGATGACCTGCGTGTGGGCATCCGGCCGCTACTGTCCGACCCGGACAGCATTCCGGCGGCCGTTGCACAGCACGTGACCGCTTTCACGGAGGGAACTCTATGAGCTGGCTGACTGGTCCGTACAAGCCGGAAGAGGGGCAATGCAGCGGCCCGTTCATCGTCGTGGAAGGAGTGTCCGGCGTCGGCAAGTCCACGCTGACGCGGATCCTCGGTGAGAAGCTGAACGCGGCTACCCTCCACACACTGCCGGAGCCGCTGAGCCGGTTCGCCTCAGCGACGAACCGCGAGCTGCGCCCGCTACCACAGTTCGCTTTCTACCTTGCAGGAGCGCTGCACGCCTCGGACGTGATCCGCGAAGGCGGGGAGAAGGGGCCAGTTGTCGCCGACCGGTACGTGTCTTCCGTTATCGCCTGCCACGCGGCCGCGCACGGCGCGAGCATCGACCAAGTCACCCAGCTGCTGGAGCCGTTCCGGCCCTACCTCGTGACGCCGGACCGGACGTTCTACCTGCGCTGCTCGGAGGAGTTACTGCGGACGCGCATGAAGAGCAAGACGGATCTCAAGGCGGACGACACCGAGCTGTTCGACGTGCCCGGCCGACTGCCGACGCTGCTGGACAACTTCGAGGCTGTGGCCGCCGCGGACCCCACTGCGGTGGTCATGGACACCGACGGCCGCAGCCCCGATCAGCTCGCCGAAAACATCCTCGCCACCCTGGAGGCCGACCGTGCTTAACTCGATCAAGGTAGACGCGGTGATCCGCGACGACCGGGCCACCGGCACCTTCCCCAGCGAGATCCACGAAGGCGTGGGCTGGTGGGTAGCCTCCTGCTTCGTCATCGTGGCCAGGACCAGCGCCCTGGTCCTCGCGCACGACGGCAGCCCGGCCGGTGAGCTGTTCGTCGACCGGATGGGCAACGGCGCCACCAACGCGCAGCACTACGCCTGCCAGGTCTCCGTGCTCGGCCAGGCCGACGAGACGCAACTACTCGATGCGGCGCGCCAACTGGGCGGAGTGCCGGCCGCACGGGTGTCCGCCGACGGCACCACGGTGACGATCGATCTGTACGCGGAGGATGGCTCACGGATCACCGAAGAGACCGGCTGGGCGAAGATCCGTGATCAGATCCGGAACGACCAGGTGCCGCGGCCGGTCAACGACCAGGCCAAAGGCTGCGTGATCAATCGGGCGGACCTGCTGACGACGGCGACGGCAGCATGACGATCAACGCGCATCAGGTCATCGGCGAAGAGGGTCGCAGCATCCTGTTCGTCACCCTCGACTCGCTGCGCTACGACGTGGCCTGCGAGGCCCTGGCGGCCGGGCGGACTCCGCGCCGGGCCGGTTGGCTGCCCGGCGGGCAGTGGGAGGAGCGCACCACTCCGGGCACGTTCACCCTCCCGCGCATATGGCGTTCTTCGCCGGGTTCCTGCCGAAGCTGAAGCAGCCGGTGCAACCACCGCGGCTGTGGGAATGCCGGCCCCCGGCGATCAAGACGCCGCACCCGGACACGTTCGTCTTCGACGCGCCGAACCTCCTCGAAGGACTGGTGCAGCACGACTACCGCACGGTCTGCGTGGGCGGGGTCACGTACTTCTCCCGAGAACCCCCCCTGGGCAGCGTGCTGCCGGACCTGTTCCAGGAGGACCACTGGCGGCCGGAGTTCGTCTCCACCGAGTCCGACTCGACCCGGCATCAGGTAGACCAGGCGCTCGAGCTGGCCGTGAAGTACCAGGACCAGCCGTTGTACCTGTTCGTCAATGTGAGCGCGACTCACGTCCCCCACGGCCACTACATCGGGGAGTCGGAGGACACCGTGATGTCGCAGGCGGCGGCGCTCTCCTACGCGGATGCCCACCTGGGGCGGCTCCTGGACGGACTTGCCGTACAAGGCCGGTGGCTGGTGATCCTGTGTGCGGACCACGGCGACGCCTACGGCGATGACGGGTACGTCGGGCGGGGCATTGCACACCCGGCGGTTTGGACTGTCCCCTACGCCTCGATGACCGTTGGGTGACACCTGTCCCCGGGCCCGGTCGTCCGCTTCCCCGCTCTTGGTTGACCACCGCTCCTCGCGATGCCACCGGGCCGTGCGGCCGACGGGAGCGGCGCTGCTCGACGAGCCCAGTCGGCGGGGGTCGGGCGGCGTCCTCTCAGGGTCGGTGCTTCATGATCGTTCGTAGCATCGAGCTTGAGCCGACTGCCTGCTTGAGGCAGGAATGGAGGCTGCGGCGGACTTTTCCCGCGTCCGGGTTCCCACCGCTCCGCTCCATCCCTACCGTCAGCCGGGGTCGAGCGGGATGACGCCGATACGTTCCTCCGGGGTCTTGCCCCGCAGCGCCTTCGCCAGCGCCGCGGCGACGTCCTCCGGCGAAACGGGCTTCTTGCTGCCGTCGCCCTTGGTGATGAGGACGCCTTCGAAGGTGCTGCCGTACAGCTTCTTCAGCGCCGCGCGGTCGTAGACCTCCACCAGCCTGCCGTTGACCGGCTTCACCGACAGGATCTTGGGCAGCGACTTGTCGGGCCCGAAGGGGATCGACTTGCCGCCGGCCTTGATCGTGACCAGATCGGACATCGCCGGTTCGGCGAACTCCTTCATCTTCCGGTCGATCTCGGCTTTGCTGATCGACGGCTTCTGCATGCTGACGGGCAGGGCGAGCGCCGCGTTCCTCCCGGTCTCGGCCCGCTCGCGGTACGCCTCCTCGACGGCATCGACCGCCTGGTTCACGTCCAGCGCCTTGTGCGTCTTGCCCGGTACGGCAACGGCCTTGCCCGGCACGAACTTGATGGTCCCGTCCTGGCTGCCCGCGGCCTGGCCGGAGAGCGTCTTCAGGGCCGCGGCGAGCTTCTCCTCGTCGATCTCGATCGCGGGCGTGCCTTCGCGGGCGCCCCCGAAGAGCGAGCCGATCACGGAGACCGGGTTGTAGTCGCGTCCGGCGACATCGCGCACGGTCTTACGGGTGTCGAGGGCCAGGCCCGCGGCGGACGGCTTGAGCTGCCGCTCCTTGCCGTCGATGGTCACGGTCATGGGCCCGTTGATCCGGTCACCGAGGGCGCCGTCCAGCTTGGCGACGGCGTCCTCCTTCGTCATGCCGCCGATGTCGACGCCGAGGACGGTTGTCCCGTTCGGCACGTCCGCATGGTCGAGCACCAGGCCCGCCCCGTACGCGACGACGGCCAGGCCGGCGAGGCCCGCCCCGGCCAGAACGAGCTTGGAGCGGCCCTTCTTCGCGGGTGCGGACAGCGGTGCGCTCGGGACGTCGACCGGTGCCGGCGCCGGGGAGTCGTGCCCATCGGGTGCCGAGGGGCCGGAGGGGAAGGCCCGCTCGCCGGCGGCGGGGCTCCCGGGGAAGGGTGCCGCGGGACTCCCGGGAAACGGGGCAGCGGGGCTCCCGGGGAACGGGAATTCGTTGGACGACGGCACCCGCGGGATGCCACTCACCAGGGTGTCGCCCGAAATGCGCTCCGGTCCGCGCGGACCGCCCTCGCCTCCGGGGCCTCCTGGCCCTTCCTGTCCGCCCGGCACCTGGCCATTGCCAGGGCCCGCAACACCAGGACCGGGAGCAGCCGTACCGGGAACACCCGGGCCGGGACCACCAGGGCCGGGGCCGACCGCACCGATCCCGGGAGCCGGCGGGAGCTGCCCGGTGTCACCGAGCGCGGGAGTCTGCCGGGTGAGCCGGGCGGTGTCATCGCTCGCGCCCTGGCCCGGAGGATGCTGGAACCCGGGGGGCAGCAGAGGCATGTCACCGGTCATCGGCCCGGACGTCGGCCCCGCGGGACCGGCGGATCCGGGGTGACCGGGCCGACCCGGCGGGCCGCCGGAAGGCGGTGCACCGGCGGAGCCAGACCCGTACACGGGCAGGGGCCCGGTGCCGCTGTCACCGCTCCGGCCTCCGCCGTACGGGCCGGAGCCGTCGGCGCCGTACACAGGTGTGCTGCCGGTGTCACCCGGCCTGGGCACCTGCCCGGGACCATGACCCGGTCCCTGCCCGGGGCCTTGGCCCGCGCCGGGCCCGGGACCTGCCCCGGGCGCACCGGCTCCGGTGCCCGATCCGCCGGAGAAATACGGAAGGTCGGAACGCTGCCGCTCGCCCGAGGGCGGCGGGGTGGGCTCCGCCGGTACCGGCGGGGTGGCCGACGGTGGCTTGCGCGGCGCGAACCAGTCGCTCGTCTTCGCCTCTTCCCTGCCCTCTGCGCTGCCGCCGGGACGCGGCGCAGGCGTCTCGCTCCGCGGAGCGAGGGCGGGGAGACCGGCCGGCGGCGTGGGCGACGTGCCGGTGACGGAGGAGGTGGGTCCCGCGGCGGCGGGGTCCGAGTCCCCGTCCTCGACCGGCTTGCGCACGACGACCGGCGGAATGGGCCGGGAGCCCGGGATGTTGATCCGGATCCGGGTCGTCAGCGTCGTCTCGGTCCTCGGCTCCTCGGGCTTGCGCGCCTCGCCGTCGTTCGCGGCGGCGTCATCGCGCCCGGCATCCTGCGTGGGGTGCAGGGACGGGTACTGGCGGGTGCCGTACGGCGGGGTCCCCGACGGGTACGCGGCTCCGCCGCGGCCCTGGGGCCCGGAGGACGAACTGTCAGTTTCTCGGCTCAAGGCTGGTTCTCCCGGTTAGCTCCGCCACCCATGACCGTGCTCGGGCGGCTCGGCGGCGCGCTCCACCATACTGGGCAGCGCCGACGCCGACCCCTGGACGGCCGCAACGCCCACCCCGAAGGTGGTCCGGGCGCCCTGGGGGTTTGCCACGTCACTTGCCAAGTCGGGGGGCTTGCACGGCCGGTGGCGGCACATGGGGCAGGGTGGCACACATCACAGCCACAAAGAGCCCGCCCAGCAGGAACACGTACGACCCGGCACCCGCACCGAAAACGAAGTCGCCCTCGGGACGCGTGGCCGTGAGCAGCATGACGGTGATCAGCCAGCCGCCCGCCGGTACCGCAGCACCGACCCGGGAGTCGAGCACCTTCACACCGCCGTAGCAGACACCGGCGACGCCCAGCAGAGCGAGCACCAAACCGGCGGGAAACCAGGCCGCTTGGACGAGCGCGCCCGTCCCGCCGACGAGCGCGCCCAGCACGAACACGACGACGTACGCCGTAAGACGCCCGACGGTCACCGGTCCGCTCCCTTCACGTCCGCCGCGGAGGAGACACCGGCGAACAGGTCGGACTCGGGCGGCTTTCCGCCCGGTTCGCCCCGGACGAGCCGGTAATGCTCCTCGGTGAAGAGGGGCTGGCCGAGGTCGTTGGAGAGCGCGAAGAAGGGGCCGTCGACGGCGATCTGCGTGGCGTGCGCCCGCATGGCCGCCGCCTTCGCCGCCGAGTACGCCCGCCCGTCGATCCGGGCCGAGACCTCCCTGTCGTCGACCACACCCGGTACGTCCTCGGCCGTGGCGATGCCGTCGAAGCTCACGTCCGCCTCGCGCAGCCGGGCAAGTCCGGCTTCGGCGGCGGAGCGTGACAAGCAGTTCCAGTAGATCTTGGCGATCGTGTGCGCGGCGCCGAGGTCGGGGCGGAAGGCGGGATCGGCGGCCAGGTCGGCGGCGCGCATGGCGACGCGGTGGGCCTGGATGTGGTCCGGGTGGCCGTAGCCGCCGTTCTCGTCGTAGGTGACCAGCACCTGCGGCCCGATCTCCCGGATCACCGCGACCAGATGGGCCGCGGCCTCGTCCGGGTCGGCCTGCCAGAAGGCGTCGGGGCGGTCGTTCTGCGCCAGCCCCATCATCCCGGAGTCGCGGTAGCGTCCCGGACCGCCGAGGAAGCGGTGGTCCGTGACCCCCAGCTCGGCCATGGCCGCGGCCAGTTCGCCGATGCGGTGCGTGCCGAGGGTGTCGTCCCGGTCGGCGGCGAGATGGGCGAGGTCGGCGGGGATCACCTCGCCCTCCTCGCCGAGCGTGCACGTCACCAGAGTGACGTGGGCTCCTTCGGCCGCGTACTTGGCCATGGTGGCGCCGTTGTTGATCGTCTCGTCGTCCGGGTGTGCATGGACCAGCAGGAGACGGCGGCCGGGGAGATCGGTCATGCGTACAGCGTACGAGCCGGGCGCCGGCGTACGGGCCGGGCGCCCGGAGCGGTCAGAACTTGATGCCGCCGATCATGCCCGCGACATTCGTGGTCAGCTCGCTGATCGTCGGGGCGACGGACGAACTCGCCAGGTAGAAGCCCAACAGCATGCAGACCACCGCATGTCCTGCTTTGAGCCCGGCTTTCCGGACGAGCAGGAAGACGATGATCGCCAGCAGCACTACCGCCGAGATCGAGAGTGCCACGGCGGTTCACCTCCAAAGACGGGGCCGAATCAACGAGCGGATGATTTCGCACTGCCGCAGGCTTCTCGCCCACTGTGCGCAACTGATCATAACTTTCCGCTCCTGAGCATGGATCGGTGCACGGGTGCAGAGAAGGGGCGCACGGATCCGCCGCCGGGGGGCGCCCAGCGCAGGGCGGAAGCGCCCCGCCGCGGACGGCCCCGCCGCGGACGGTTCCGGGTCGGCCCGGGGGCGCCCGCCCCGCCCGTCGGAGCGACAGGAGATCGATGCGGTGTCCCGGGGGCGGGGCCGCGCATAGGGTCTGGGGGCATGACGGGACAGATCTCCTTTCCGCGCCAGCACGCCCGGACTCAGCGCTTCACGCTCGGTGCCCCCCGAGCCTTCACCGTTTCCCCGGACGGCGAGCGCGTCGCCTTCCTGCGCTCCAGGAGCGGCACCGACCGGGCGAACCTGCTCTGGGTGCACGATCCCGGCTCCGGCGAGGAGCGGATCGCCGCCGATCCCGAGGCCCTGCTGGGCGGCGCGTCCGAGGAGTTGTCCGCCGAGGAGCGGGCCCGGCGGGAGCGCAGCCGGGAGGGGGCCGCGGGGGTGGTCGGTTACGCGGTGGACGAGGCAGCCGAGTTGGCCGCGTTCGCGCTCTCCGGCCGGCTGTTCACCGCGGAGCTGCGCGCCGGTACCGCACGTGAACTCCCCGTCCCCGGACCGGTCGTGGACCCGCGGCCCTCGCCGGACGGGCGCCGCGTCGCCTACGTCGCGGGCGGTGCGCTGAGGGTCGTGGACGCCGACGGCGCAGCGGACCGCGCGCTCGCCGCTCCCGGTGACGGCGAGACCGATGTCACATACGGGCTGGCCGAGTTCATCGCCGCCGAGGAGATGGACCGGGCCCGGGGCTTCTGGTGGTGCCCGGACAGCGAGAGCCTGCTGATCGCCCGGGTCGACGAGTCGCCGGTGCAGCGCTTTTGGATCTCCGACCCGACCCACCCGAACCGGGCGCCGCAGGAGGTCGCGTATCCGGCGGCGGGGACGGCCAACGCCGACGTCCGCCTGCTGCTCGTCGGCCTCGACGGCTCCCGTACGGAGGTGGAGTGGGACCGCGCCGCTTATCCGTACCTCGCGCGCGTGCACTGGTCGCCGGCCGGCCCCCCGCTGCTGCTGGTGCAGGCCAGGAACCAGCGCGACCAGCTCTACCTCACGGTCGACACGGGGACCGGCGGGACGCGGATGCTGCACGCCGACGAGGATCCGGTCTGGCTGGATCTGTTCCCCGGTGTGCCCGCGTGGACCCCGGACGGACGGCTGGTTCGGATCGCGGACGAGGGAGGGGCGCGCGTGCTCGTCGTGGGCGCCCGCCCGCTCACAGGGCCGCAGTTGCACGTCCGGGCGGTGCTGGACGTCTCGGCCGACGACGTGCTGATCTCGGCGTCCGCGGGGCCGGAGGCGGACGACCCCGGCACCGGCGAGATCCATGTCTACCGCATCAACGAGCTGGGCATCGAGCGCCTCTCGGAGGGCCGCGGTGTGCACTCGGCCGTGCGCTGCGGATCCGTCCTGGTGCTCTCCTCGGCCTCGCTGGAGACGAGCGGCGCCACGGCCCGGGTGCTGAACGACAGCAAGGCCGTGACGGTCATCCCGTCGTACGCCGAGAAGCCGGTGCTCACGGCCGCGCCCCGGCTGGTCCGGGCCGGCGCGCGCCACATCCCGTGCGCCGTGCTGATGCCGACCGGCTACCGCGAGGAGGACGGTCCGCTTCCGGTCCTCATGGATCCGTACGGCGGGCCGCACGGCCAGCGCGTCGTGGCCGCCCACAACGCCCACCTCACCTCGCAGTGGTTCGCCGACCAGGGCTTCGCCGTGGTCGTCGCCGACGGCCGCGGAACGCCCGGTCAGTCACCGGGATGGGAGAAGGCAGTCGCGCACAACCTCGCGGGCGTGACACTCGACGACCAGGTGGAGGCGCTGCAGTCACTGGCCGGGAACCATCCCCTCGACGTCACCCGGGTCGCCATCCGCGGCTGGTCGTACGGCGGTTATCTCGCCGCGCTGGCTGTGCTGCGCCGGCCCGACGTCTTCCATGCCGGCGTGGTGGGGGCGCCCGTCACCGACCAACGGCTGTACGACACCCACTACACGGAGCGGTACCTCGGCCACCCGGACGAGCAGGGCGAGGTCTACGACGCGAACTCGGTCGTCACGTTCGGGGGCCTCTCGGGCGCCGCGGAGACCCACCGCCCGATGATGATCATCCACGGGCTCGCCGACGACAACGTCCTCGCCGCGCACACCCTGCGCCTGTCCTCCGCGCTGCTCGATGCGGGCCGGCCGCACGAGGTGCTGCCGCTGTCCGGGGTGACCCATATGACGCCGCAGGAGCAGGTGGCCGAAAATCTGCTGCTGCTTCAGGTCGACTTCCTCAAGCGGTCCTTGGGTCTGGACTGAGCCCGCGACGCTCCACGCCGACGCTCCCGCCCGCCGCGTGTGGCCCAGCTCCCGCCCGCAGCCGGCGTGGCAGACGCCCGCGCCCGCAGCCGGCGTGGCAGACGCCGGCGCCTGCCCCACTGGACGCGCCTGACTTCACCGGACGCGCGCCGCCCGCCCGCCCTTCGGGAGGGGGTGGGCGGACGCGTGCCGGGCGCCCCCGGCGGCTGTCACCAGTGCGGCGGACGGGCGGCGTACGGCTCGTCCTCCCGGTAGCCGTACTCGGCTGTGTCCGCTCCCGGCACCGGCCGCTCTCCGCGCCGCGCCAGCACCGCGAGCACCACGAATCCGGCGAAGGTCTCCAGGAGCGCTGTGCCCACGCTCAACTGCTCCTGGAGGGAGAGCTCGCCGAACTGCGCGAGCATCCGGCCGCGTTGCTGCGCGGAGATGCCGGTGAGCCCGCGGGCGAGCAGGACCACGGCCGCTGTCGAGCCGAGCGCCCGCGCGAACCCCGTGCGCCGGAGCGCGGCGACCGCGCCCGCGAGGCTCAGTGCGACGACCGTCCAGCCGAGCCATCCGTACGGCGGCTGGAGAAGTGCGTAGACATTCTGCGGACCGTCACCGAGGAGCACCTTCCGGTACGTGGTCCAGCCCCACTCGCCGGCCCTGTTGATCTGCCAGGCGGCTCCGCACACCGCGGCCGCGGCCAGCAGGACAGCGGCGGCGAGCGAGGCGCCCCTGCCCGGCCGGGGCGAAGGCGGTTCACCGGGCGCAGGGCGGCGCCCGGCTGCCACGGTCAGCAGCAGTAGGACCCCGATCACGACGCCCGCCGCGGCCGTCAGTGTTGCCCGTGACCGGAGTTCGTCGTCGATCACCCGCATCCAGTCGGAGCGGAGCATCCACAGGCTGGGGAGACGCAGGACCATCGTGGCGACCGCGGCGGATGCGAGTGCTCCGGCGGCGGCGGCCGCCGACTGGAGCGCGATGAACGCGGCCACGGCGTGAACGCAGAGGAGCACGGGATCGACCAGTGAAGTGCCCCAAATGCCCCCTTCCGCACGGGAGGGCATACCGGCCCAGAGCCACCACACGTCCACGGGCTCGGCGGCCGCCGTGAAGTCCTGGATGATCCACATCAGTTCGATCAACGCGAGCAGGGCACAGGCGAATGCCCCGAATAGGCGTGCTCCGCGCACGAGTGTGCGCCCCTGTCCCATGCCTGCGGTTCTACCCCGCAAGGCGGCCTTTCGACAAGCGACCGGCCGGGGAGGGCCCCAGCCCGCCCCGGCCGGTCTACGGCACCCGCACGGCCGTACGGTCTCCACGGTGGTGCGTCCGTATATCGGAGTTGCGTCAATGAAGTTGCTAGTACGTTAACGAAGTTGGTCAGGATTTATCCGCCATGTCCTGGCACGACGGACCGGTGTCAAGCACGCCGGGACGTCGATCTGCGAAATCTTCGCTCAAGAAGCGAAGAGTCGGACGTTCCCCACCGCTTTGCCTCTTGACGCGCGTTGATTAGCTCGTAAGAGTTCCGGTCAATCAACAGCGCGACCCGCTGCTCTTCTGTGTCAAACAATTTTCGCCTCCGGGGGCATGAAGCCAATGACGAGCCCAACCCAAGCTGCTGGTACGACCGCCGACGCAGCGACGGTTCCGACGACTCCCGAGAAAAGCTCGGGCAAGGACCCGTCCCTCACGGGCCGTTCCCCCGGCCAGTTGATGTGGCTGCGCTTCAAGCGGGACCGCACGGGCGTCATATCGGCGCTCGTGGTGCTCTTCTTCTTCGCCATCTCAGCCCTGGCCCCGGTCATCTCGATGCTCTACGGCAAGGACCCGTACACGTTCTACGGGCAGGAGCAGGCGGGCCTGCTGGACGAGTTCGGCGACCCGACGGGCGCCAACGGCGGTATCTCGAGCGAGTTCTGGTTCGGCCTCGAGCCGAACCTCGGACGTGACGTCTTCACCCAGCTCCTGTACGGGATGCGGACCTCTCTCTACACCTCCATCGTCGTGACGATCCTGATGGTGATCACCGGCGTGATCATCGGCCTGGTGGGGGGCTTCTACGGCGGCAAGGTCGACTACTGGCTCGGCCGGCTCACCGACTTCCTCCTGGCCTTCCCGGGCCAGCTCTTCTTCATCGCCACCATGCCGGTGATCACCGCGGTCTTCGTGGACCCGCAGGACGAGACGCCGACCTACATCCGGGCGCTGGCGATCATCATCGTGCTGTGGTTCCTCGGCTGGATGGGCATGAGCCGCCTGGTCCGCAGCTCCACCCTGTCGCTGCGGGAGCGGGAGTTCGTGGAGGCCGCCAAGGTGTCCGGCGCATCGCCGTGGCGGATCATCCGCAAGGAGCTGCTGCCGAACCTGGTCACGCCGATCCTCGTTCAGGCCACGTACCTGCTGCCCTCCACGATCCTCTCGGTCGCGTTCCTGTCGTACGTCGGCGTCGGTTTCCTGGAGCCGACACCGGACTGGGGCCGGATGTTCGCCATCGCCGGACGCATCTACGAGACCAACCCGACCTACATGTTCTTCCCGGGCATCGCCATGGTGATCTTCGTGGTCGCCTTCAACCTCCTCGGCGACTCCGTCCGGGATGCCTTCGACCCGAAGTCCGGACGGTAACCGTCCATTCGAGGGGGGTGGCTGCCGACCCTTCGCCGGGACCCTTCCGGACACGGCAGCGCAAATGGATCACAACCGACAGGAGCACCAGACGCCATGAACATTGGCTCTACGCGCAGAGCACGCGCTCTCGTGGTCGCACTCGCGGCAGGCTCGCTTGCGCTGGCCGGATGCAGCGGCGGCAGCAACAGCGGCAAGGACAAGTCCAGCACCCAGGAAGACGCGAAGGCCCAGTCCGAGGCCGTTGAACTCGGGGACGCCGCGGCGTCCGAGGGACCGGCCTCCGAGGTCAAGGGCGCCAAATCCGGTGGCACCGTCACCGTGTGGCAGACCGCCGACTTCTCGCACCTGGACCCCGGCCAGATCTACGTCAGTGACGCCGGTCTGCTGGGCCGCCTGATCCACCGCGGGCTCACGCAGCTCAACGAGGACGAGAACGGCAAGAAGACCGTGGTCGGCGACCTCGCCACCGACTCCGGCAAGTCCTCGGACGGCGGCAAGACCTGGACGTACACCCTCAAGGACGGCATCAAGGACTCCGAGGGCAACAAGATCACGTCCAAGGACGTCCGCCACACCGTGGAGCGTCTGTACGCGCCGTTCATCACCGACGGCCCGATCTACCTGCAGCAGTGGCTGTCCGGCTCCGGCACCACCTACCGCAAGGCGCTGCCCGACGGTCCGTACAAGGGCAAGCACCTGCCGGACTCCGTCCTGGAGACTCCGGACAAGAAGACGATTGTCTTCCACTTCAAGGAGGCCCAGCCCGACGTCCCGCAGATGCTGGCGATGCGCGGCTACTCCATCGTGCCGGAGAAGGCGGACACGAAGGAGAAGTACGACAACAAGCCGGTCGCCCTGGGCCCGTACAAGATCAGCGACTTCAAGCCCGGCAAGAGCATGCAGCTGGTCAAGAACCCCAACTGGGACCCGAAGACCGACTCGGTCCGCAACCAGTACCCGGACGGGTTCGACATCTCGTTCAACGTCCAGGACGCCGAGCAGACCAAGCGCATCCTCGCAGACCGCGGCGAGGCCAAGAACGCCGTCATGTTCACCGGCGCGGTGGACGTCAGCCAGGCGAAGAAGGTCGTCAACGACAAGAAGGCCTTCGCGCGCACGATCCGCGGTTACCAGCCGTACGTGTGGCAGCTCAACATGAACATGGACCGCATCAAGGACAAGAGGGTCCGTGACGCGATCACCTACGCGCTGCCGAACCTCCAGATCATCCGCCCCGACGGTGGCGCCTACGCCGGTGAGCCGGCCGGTGGTCTGCTCGCCCCGACCGTCCCGGGTTACGAGAAGGGCTACGACCCGTACGGCAAGATCGCCAAGCCGAACGGTGACCCGGAGAAGGCGAAGAAGCTTCTGAAGGAAGCCGGCAAGGACGGCATGAAGCTCGTCTACGCCTACGCCAACAACGACATCCGCGGCCAGCAGGCAGTGATCATCACCAACGCGCTGGAGAAGGCCGGCTTCGACGTCCAGAAGAAGGACATCGACGACGCCACCTGGTACGAGCAGGTCGGCAAGGTCAAGAACGGCTACGACGTCTACATGACCGGCTGGGGCCAGGACTGGGCGTCCGCCTCGACCGTCATCCCGCCGTCCTTCGACGGTTCGCAGATCCAGGACGGTGCGTCGAACTACACGCACCTGAACAACAAGCACGTCAACTCCGAGATCGCACGCATCGCGAAGATCACCGACCCGGAGAAGGCGACGGCCGAGTGGACCAAGCTCCACAAGTACATCGTGGAGAAGATCAACCCGGCGGCGCCGATCTACTTCACCAAGCAGTTCCAGATCTACGGCTCGAACATCGGTGGTGCCCGCTACAACTCGGACACCAGCTACACCGACATCAACCGGATCTTCCTCAAGAAGTAACCGCAGTACGTAGCTAGGAACCAGGGGGCGCCCGCCCCGGCGGAGCGGGCGCCCCCCTGGCAAGCCCACCTCCCAGCAGCCGCCGTCCCGAGAGCAGCGAACCGATGCTTCAATTCCTCGTACGCCGGACGTTCGGCGCCGTCGTGATCCTCATCCTGATCAGCGCGTTCACGTTCTTCCTCTTCTTCGCCATCCCACAGGACCCGGCCATGCTGGCATGCGGGAAGAACTGCACCCCGGGGGCGCTGAAGATCATCCACCAGAACCTGGGCCTCGACCAGCCCGTCCCGGTCCAGTACTGGGAGTTCATGAAGGGCATCGTCGCGGGGCGCGACTTCGCCGTCGGCCACTGCAGCGCCCCCTGCTTCGGCGTCTCCTTCAACAACAACCTGATGATCTGGGACACGATCATCGACCGCTTCCCGATGACCCTCTCCCTGACCGTCGGCGGCCTCGCGGTCTTCCTGACGGTCGGCCTCGGCGCCGGCATCATCGCCGCCCGCCGCAAGGGCACCATGACCGACAAGACGGTCAGTTCGGTCTCGCTCGTCCTGAGCTCGATGCAGATCTACTTCCTCGGCCCGATCGTGCTGGGCCTCCTCGTCTACAGCACGGGCTGGCTGGACAACCCCAAGTACGTACCCATCTCCGAGGATCCCGGCGGCTGGTTCATCGGGCTGCTGATCCCGTGGTGCGTGATGGCGGCGATCTTCACCGCGCAGTACACGCGTATGTCGCGCTCCACCCTGATCGAGCAGATGCAGGAGGAGCACGTCCGTACGGCGCGCGCCAAGGGCATGTCGAAGAACTACGTGTTCTACCGGTACACCTGGCGCGGCTCGCTCACCCCGATCGTCACCATCCTCGGCATGGACCTCGGCGCGCTCTTCGGTGGCGCCATCGTCACGGAGACGACCTTCAGCCTCGCCGGCATCGGACGCCTCGCGGTGCAGTCGGTGCAGAACAAGGATCTGCCGCTGACGATGGGCGTGATGCTCTTCAGCGCCGCGTTCATCCTTCTGTTCAACATCATCGTGGACGCCGTGTACGCCTACATCGACCCGCGCGTGCGCCTGTCCTAGGAGACCGACCCGTGACCACACTCACCAAGACCGAGGGCGAGCCCGTACCGACCGGGTCGGACGCCTTCCTGTCCGTGCGCGACCTTCACGTGCGGTTCTCCACCGAGGACGGCATCGTCAAGGCGGTCGACGGCCTCTCCTTCGACCTCGAGCGGGGCCAGACGCTCGGCATCGTCGGCGAGTCCGGCTCCGGCAAGTCCGTCACCAACCTGACGGTGCTGGGCCTGCACAACCCGGCCTCCACGACGGTCACCGGCGAAATCGTGCTCGACGGCCAGGAGCTGACGGGGGCGCCGGAGAAGACGCTGGAGAAGCTCCGCGGCAACAAGATGGCGATGGTCTTCCAGGACCCGCTGACGGCGCTGTCCCCGTACTACACGGTGGGCCGCCAGATCGCCGAGCCGTATATGAAGCACACCGGCGCCTCCAAGCGCGAGGCGAAGCGGCGTGCGATCGAGATGCTCGACAAGGTCGGCATCCCGCAACCGAAGCTGCGAGTGGACGACTACCCGCACCAGTTCTCGGGCGGTATGCGGCAGCGCGCGATGATCGCGATGTCGCTCGTCTGCAATCCGCAGCTCCTGATCGCGGACGAGCCGACCACCGCGCTGGACGTCACCGTGCAGGCGCAGATCCTCGACCTGCTCAAGGATCTGCAGCAGGAGTTCGGTTCGGCGATCATCTTCATCACCCACGACCTGGGTGTCATCGCCAACATGGCCGACGACATCCTGGTGATGTACGCGGGCCGCGCCGTGGAACGCGGCACGGTCAAGGAGGTGCTGCGCACGCCGCGGCACCCGTACACCTGGGGTCTCCTCGGCTCGATGCCCCGGCTGTCCTCCGGAACGGAGGAGCAGTTGCTCTCCATCCCCGGCAGCCCGCCGAGCCTGCTGAACCCGCCCAGCGGGTGCCCCTTCCACCCGCGCTGCGCGTTCGCCTCCGAGGTCGGCGGCGGACGGTGCTCCGGTGAGCGCCCCGTGCTGCCCGCGGGCCGCGGATCGGCCTGCCACCTGACGGGCGAGCAGAAGGAGACCATCTTCGTCGAGCAGATCAAGCCCCGGCTGGGCTAGGGAGATTCACCGTGACCGACAAACTCACCCTGCCCACCCCCCGCGGCGCCGCTCAGGCGCCGGGTGAGCCCCTGATGACGGTGGAGGGCCTGACCAAGCACTTCCCCATCAAGGGCGGATTCCCGATCAAGCGCACCGTCGGTGCGGTCAAGGCCGTGGACGGCGTCGACCTGATTGTGCACCAGGGCGAGAGCTTCGGCCTGGTGGGCGAGTCCGGCTGCGGCAAGTCCACCACCGGCCGGCTGCTGACCCGGCTGCTGGAGCCGACCGGCGGGAAGATCACCTACCGTGGGCGGGACATCACGCGGGCGGACCGCAAGAAGCTCGCCCCGATCCGCTCCGAGATACAGATGATCTTCCAGGACCCGTACTCGTCGCTGAACCCGCGGCAGACGGTCGGCACGATCATCAAGAGCCCCATGGAGGTCAACGGGATCAACCCGCCCGGGGGCCTTGAGAACCGGGTGCGCGAACTGCTGGAGACCGTGGGTCTGAACCCCGAGCACTACAACCGCTTCCCGCACGAGTTCTCCGGCGGTCAGCGGCAGCGCATCGGGGTGGCCCGCGCGCTGGCGCTGGAGCCGAAGCTGATCGTCGCGGACGAGCCGGTCTCCGCGCTGGACGTCTCCATCCAGGCGCAGGTCGTCAATCTGCTCCAGGAACTCCAGCGGGAGCTGGGCATCGCGTTCCTCTTCATCGCCCACGACCTCGCGGTGGTCCGCCACTTCTCGCAGCGGGTCGCCGTGATGTACCTGGGCAAGATCGTGGAGGTCGGGGACCGGGACTCGATCTACAACCAGCCCCGCCACCCGTACACGCACGCGCTCCTCTCGGCCGTGCCCGAGATCGAGTTGGACGACGAGACGCCCACGCGCGAGCGCATCCGCCTCGCCGGTGACGTCCCCTCGCCCATCAACCCGCCCTCGGGCTGCCGCTTCCGTACGCGGTGCTGGAAGGCGCAGGACAAGTGCGCGACGCAGGAGCCGCCGCTCGTGCAGATCGGTGGCAACAAGGAAGGGCATCTGACCGCCTGCCACTTCCCCGAGGACCCGACGATCGCGGCACGCGGCGAGGACGTCGTCCTCGACCCGGCGCTGGCGGCTCTGGAGGAGGAAGCGTAGGAGCCCCTCCCGCGATCCCGAGCAGCAGTGGGGCCCGTGCCACCCATGGCACGGGCCCCGGTGTTTCGCGGGCCTACGCAGGGTCAGCGGAGTCGGTCTTGTTGCCCGTGCTCGCCTCACGCCTCCGCGGGCCCCGCCACCACCCCCGTGACCGCCCGCTCCTCCGCGAAGTGGCAGGCGGAGGCGTGCGCCACCGGGCCCTCCGCCTTACGGAACGCCGGCGGTACGGCCAACCGCGGTGTCTCCCGCGCGCAGCGCTCCTCCGCCTTCCAGCAGCGCGTACGGAAGCGGCAGCCCGAGGGCGGGTCGGCCGGTGAGGGCACGTCGCCCTGCAGGAGGATCCGCTCGCGCCCTTCGCGTCCCTCCGGGTCGGGGACGGGTACGGCGGAGAGCAGGGCCTGGGTGTACGGGTGGGTGGGGTGGTCGTAGATCTCCTCGTCGGTGCCCGTCTCCACGACCCGGCCGAGGTACATCACCGCCACCCGGTCCGAGATGTGCCGGACGACCGACAAGTCGTGCGCGATGACGACGTAGGAGAGCCCGAACTCGTCCTGCAGCCGCTCCATGAGGTTGACGACCTGGGCCTGGACGGAGACGTCCAACGCGGAGACCGGCTCGTCCGCGACGATGATCTCCGGGCGCAGGGCCAGCCCGCGGGCGATGCCGATGCGCTGCCGCTGGCCGCCGGAGAACTGGTGCGGATAGCGGTTGATGTACTCCGGGTTGAGCCCGACGACGTCCAGCAGCTCCTGCACCCGCCGGTGCCGGTCCCCCTTGGGCGCCACTTCGGGATGGATGTCGAAGGGCTCGCCGATGATGTCGCCGACCGTCATCCGCGGGTTGAGTGAGGTGTACGGGTCCTGGAAGACCATCTGGATGTTGCGGCGTACGGCCTTCAGCGCGCGTCGCGACAGCCGGGTGACGTCCTCCCCGCGGTAGCGGATCTCGCCCGCCGTCGGACGCTCCAGGTTCACCAGCAGCTTGGCGAGCGTGGACTTGCCGCAGCCGGACTCGCCCACGATGCCCAGCGTCTCGCCCCGGTGGAGGTCGAAGGAGATCCCGTCGACGGCCTTCACCGCGCCGATCCTGCGCCTGACCACGACGCCTTGGGTGAGCGGGTAGTGCTTGACCAGGCCGCGCGCCTGGAGGATCGCCTCGGGCGCCTCAGGCATCGAGCGTCTCCTTCCAGAAGTGGCAGGCGCTCCACCGGTTTTCGGCGACCACCTGGAGCGCCGGTACGTCCTGGCGGCACATGTCGCGGGCACGGGGGCAGCGCGGGTTGAACGGACAGCCGGGCGGGATGCCCAGCAGGCTCGGCGGCATCCCCTTGATCGCGGAGAGTTCCCGACCCTTGCGGTCCAGGCGCGGGATCGAGTCCAGCAGGCCCCGGGTGTACGGGTGGGCGGGCCGCTTGTAGAGATCGTGGACCGGGGCGGTCTCCACGATCCGGCCCGCGTACATCACCGCGATCCTGTCGGCGACGTCCGCGACCACGCCCAGATCGTGGGTGATCAGGATGAGTCCCATCTTGTACTCGTCCTGCAACTCGGCGAGCAGATCCATGACTTGGGCCTGGACGGTCACATCCAGCGCGGTCGTCGGCTCGTCCGCGATGATCAGGTCGGGCTCCAGGGCCAGCGCCATCGCGATCATGATCCGCTGCCGCATACCGCCCGAGAACTGGTGCGGATAGTCGCCCGCCCGCTGCCGCGCCGCCGGGATGCGCACCCGCTCCATCAGCTCCACGGCCCGATCCCTGGCCTCTTTCCGGGGCGCCCCGTCGTGGACGCGGAACATCTCCGCGAGCTGATACCCCACGCTCAGCACCGGGTTCAGGGCCGAGAGCGCATCCTGGAAGATCATCGCCATCCGGGCGCCACGCAGTCTGCGCCGCTCCTCCCGGTCCATCGTCAGCAGATCACGCC
Source organism: Streptomyces sp. NPDC051776 (assembly GCF_040681345.1). Lineage (NCBI taxonomy): Bacteria > Bacillati > Actinomycetota > Actinomycetes > Kitasatosporales > Streptomycetaceae > Streptomyces > Streptomyces sp. NPDC051776. The sequence goes on from NZ_JBFAYQ010000012.1 coordinate 58,305, forward strand.
CCTGGAACAGCACCTGTCCGCCCGTCACCCGGCCCGGCGGGCTGTCGAGGATCCCCATGATCGCCTGTGCGGTCACCGACTTGCCGGAGCCCGACTCCCCGAGCACGGCCAGCGTCTCTCCTGCGTCGACGCTGTACGAGACACCGTTGACGGCACGAGCCACCCCGTCGCGCGTACGGAACTCCACCCGCAGATCGCGTACGTCGAGCAGCGTCGTCATCTCCGGTCTCCTCAGCGCAGCTTGGGGTCGAGGGCGTCGCGCACCGCGTCGCCGAGCATGATGAACGCGAGCACGGTCACGCTCAGCGCGCCCGCGGGCCACAGCAGCATGTGCGGGGCGTTGCGGATCTGGGGCGCGGCGTTGGAGATGTCGATGCCCCAGGAGACGGTCGGCGGGCGCAGGCCCACGCCGAGGTACGAGAGCGTGGCCTCCAGCGCGATGTACGTGCCGAGCGCGATGGTGGCGACGACGATCACCGGCGCGACGGCGTTGGGTGCCACATGCCGCAGCAGCAGCCGGGTGTGGCTGGCGCCGAGCGCGCGGGCGGCCTGCACGTAGTCGTTCTCCTTGGCCGTGATGACCGCGCCGCGCGCGATCCGTGAGACCTGCGGCCAGCCCAGCAGCACGATGAAGCCGACCACCGGCCACACCGTGGAGCTGGTGACCACGGACAGCAGGACCAGTCCTCCGAGCACGACCGGGATGCCGAAGAAGATGTCGGCCGTACGGGAGAGCAGGGCATCGCCCCAACGGCCGAAGTACCCGCCGAGCCCGCCGAGCAGCCCGCCGAGCAGGGCGGCGCCGGCGGTGGCGCAGAGGCCGACGACGAGGGAGGCGCGGGCTCCGTGGACGGTCCGGGTGTAGACGTCGCAGCCCTGGGTGTCGTAGCCGAAGGGATGGCCGGGCGCGGAGCCCGCCTGCGATTTGGACAGATCGCACTGGAGCGGGTTGCCGCTCGCGATCGCCTGCGGCCACAGGGCGATGAACACCAGGAAGAGGATCAGCAGCCCCGAGACGAGGAAGACGGGGTTGCGGCGCAGGTCGCGCCAGGCGTCGGACCACAGGCTGCGCGCGGGCACGTTGGCGGAAGGGCACGGAACGGCGGTCCCGGGACCGCCGGGAGCCGGGGCCGGGCCGGTGGGACGCTCGATCGTCTCCTCAGACATAGCGGATCCTCGGGTCGAGTACGGCGTAGAGGACGTCGACGAGCAGGTTCGCCAGCAGGAAGACGATCACGAGGATGGTGACGAAGCCGACGACGGTCGGCGCGTTGTTGCGCAGGATGCCCTGGTAGAGCTGGAAGCCGACGCCGTGGATGTTGAAGATCCGCTCGGTGACGATGGCGCCGCCCATCAGGGTGCCGATGTCGGTGCCGATGAAGGTGACCACCGGGATCAGCGAATTGCGCAGCAGATGGCGGGTGATGACGCGGCGCCGCGGAAGTCCCTTGGCCACGGCGGTCCGTACGTAGTCGGCGGCCCTGTTCTCGGCGATCGAGGTGCGGGTGAGGCGCGTGACGTAGGCGAGCGAGACCAGGGCGAGCACGATCCCCGGCAGCAGCAGCTCGCCGACCGGTGCCTCGGGAGAAACGGACGGCCTGATGAGCCCCCACTTGACTCCGAAGAGGAACTGCAGCAGATAGCCGGTCACAAAGGTCGGTACGGAGATGACGACGAGGGTGAGGAAGAGAACGCCGGTGTCCACGGTGCGGCCCCGCCGCAGCCCTCCGAGGACACCGAGGACGACGCCGATGGCCAGCTCGATGGCCACAGCGACGAGCGTGAGCCGAAGGGTGACGGGCCAGGACTCGGCGATCAGTTCCGTGACCGGCTGGCCGTTGAACGCGGTACCGAACTCGCCCCGGAAGATCTGGCCCATGTAGTGCCCGTACTGCCGCCAGAGCGGCTGGTCGAGGTAGAGCTCGTGGCGGATACGGGCCGCGGTGGCGGGATCCGGTGCCCGGTCGCCGAAGAGGGCCGCGACCGGGTCGCCGAGCGCGTAGACCATGAAGAAGATCAGGAAGGTGCTGCCGATGAACACCGGGATCATCTGCAGCAGCCGCCGGATGACGTAGCGCCCCATGCGCTCAGCCGACCTCGATCTCTTCGTAGACGGGGACGCTGAACGGGTTGAGGACGACGCCGGAGAGCCGCTCGGTGTAGCCGGCGCTGCCGTTCTGGTACCAGAGCGGGATGGCGGGCATCTTCTCGGCGAGGATCTTCTCCGCGTCCTGGAAGGTGGCGACGGCACGGTCCTGCACGCCGTGTGCGTTGGCGTCGTTGACGAGCTGGTCGAACTTCTGGTCGCTCCACTTGCCGTCGTTGGACGAGGCGTCGGTGTAGTAGAGCGGCTGGAGGAAGTTCTGGATGAGCGGGTAGTCCATCTGCCAGCCGGTCCGGAAGGGGCCGGACATCTTGCCGCTGTGGATCCGGTTGCGGTAGTCGGCGAAGGTGCCCACCGGATCGACCGTGCAGGCCCGGTCGTTGCCCAGCACGTTGTTGATGCTGTTGCAGACGGCGTCCATCCAGGTGCGGTGCGAGCCGGTGTCGACATTGGAGGTGAGGGTCATCCGTCCGCCGGGGAGGCCGCCCGCCTCCTTGATGAGCCGTTTCGCCCCGGCCGGGTCGTATTCGCACGCCTCCCCGCACAGGCCCGCCTTGTACCCGCCCTGCCCGCCGAGGACGGGCGAGGTCCAGTCGCTGGCCGGGGTCCGGGTCTTCTGGAAGATCTGCTCGGTGATCTGTTTGCGGTCGATCGCCTTGGAGATGCCGATGCGCAGCTTCTCCTTCCCCGCGCCCCAGTTCTTGTCGTAGAAGGGGAAGGACAAGGTCTGGATGATGCCGGCCGGCTGGTTGATGTAGCGGTCGCCGAGGTCGCGCCGGACGTTCTTGAGCTGGGAGGCCGGGATGTCGTCGGCGAGGTCGAGGTTGCCGGCGAGCAGATCGGTGTACGCGGCGTTGTTGTCGGTGTAGACCCTCAGGTCCACTCCCGCGTTCTGCGCCTTGTCCTCACCCGGATAGTCCGCCCACTTCCGCAGGCGCATCGCGGAACCCTTGGTGTAGGACTCGATCGTGTACGGGCCGTTGCCGACGGGCTTGTCGAGCCAGGCGTCGTGGTCGTCGAAGAAGGCGCGGGGCAGCGGCGCGAAGGCCGGGTAGCCGAGGGTCTCGGGCCAGGTCGAGAACTTCTGGGTGAGCTTGACGGTGAAGGTCCGGTCGTCCTTCACACGCAGCCCCGACAGTGTCCTGGCGGTCGCCTTCCCGGATTCCGGATGGACCTTGTCGTAGCCGTCGATGTACTCGAAGAAGTACGCGTTCTTCTGCTGGTTGTCGATCAGCGCGCCGTAGTTCCAGGCGTCGACGAACGAACGGGCCGTGACCTTCTCGCCGTTGCTGAAGGTCCAGCCGTCCTTGACGGTGACGGTGAAGTTCCGCGCGTCGGAGGACTCGATGCGTTCGGCGAGCATGTTCTTCGCCTCGCCGGTCGTCGGGTCGTACCGCTTGAGCCCGCGGAAGACCATGTCGAGGACCTTGCCACCCTGCACCTCATTGGTGTTGGCCGGTTCGAGCGGGTTCTGCGGGTCGCCCCAGGAAGAACTCAGGACCGCCGGGCCGCCCGTGGAGCCGGCGCCGCCGCAGGCGGTCGCGGTGAGCGCGAGGGCCATCGCACCGGCGGCCCGTGTGGCAAAGGTGGCTCGGCGCATGGTGGTGCCTCCTCGTGCTCGGAGAACCGCAGTCACTGATAACGAAATAACACCCCAAGATGGCTCATACCGACCTTGGTCGGGGCTGCCCGCGCGGGTCGCGGCCCAGAACCCCCCGGATGCGTGAGCGGCCCTCCCTCACACAGGCCACGGGGAGCGGAAGGGACCAGGTCTCGTGCCGCCCCCGGCCGCCGTCACGACCGCGTGCCGTGCAACCGCCGAACGGCCAGCACCGCGATGTCGTCCCGCTGCTTTCCCGCCGAGTACCGGAGCACATCCGCGCGCAGCGCTTCGGCCAGCCGGTCGGGCCCGAGCCCCCGCCAGCCGTCCAGGCGCTCGCCGACGGGGTAGAAGACGCCGTCCCGATCGCGCGCCTCGGTGATGCCGTCCGTGAACAGCACCAGGCTCGCGTCGTCGGGGAACGCGAACCACTGGACCGTACGGGGGCGCTGGGACAGCGAGTCCAGTCCCAACGGCACCCCGGCTGCCTCGTCGAGCGCGACCGGCCCGGAGCCGTCGCGCAGCACCAGATACGGCTCCCCGTGGCCGCAGTTGACCACGTGTGCCGCCGCACCGGAGTCGATGCCGATGACGAGCGCGGTGACGAAGCGCTCGGCCTCGCCGGTCCCGGTGGCGAACGCGTTGTGCCGTACGACCGCGCTCTCCATGGCGGCGACGACCGCCGTGAGCGTCGGCTCGCGGTGCGCCGCCTCCCGGAACGCGCCGAGCACGGCGAACCCCGCCCCGATCGCGGGCAGCCCCTTGCCCTGCACGTCACCGATGAGCAACCGGGTCCCGTACGGCGAGGAGACGGCTTCGTAGATGTCGCCGCCCACCAGCTTGTCCTCCTCCAGCGGTGCGTAGAGCCCGTACACCACCACCTGGTCGGTGCGCAGCGGCAGGGGCCGCAGGAGCTGCTGCTGGAGCGCGACGGCGGCCGTGCGGACGCGCGACAGCTCGGTCTCCCGCCGCACGCGCTCGGCGGCGGTCGCGACGGCCAGCGCCCCGAGTCCGCCGGTGACGACGAACGCGGTGACGGAGTTGTTCTCGCCCCCGTGCGGGCCGACGAAGGAGCCCGAGACCAGCAGCGTCACCCAGACTGCGGCGATGGCCGTCTGGCGTACGGTGCCGACCCCGGCGGCATACGCGGGCAGGAAGACGAGCACGGTGGCCAGCCGCGAGACATGCCCGAGCGCCAGGCCCACGAGCATGATGACGGCGCTCAGCCCCACCATCCACAGGAGGAATGTGCGCGGGCTCGGCAAGTACGACCGCGTCCCCCGCGGAGTGCTCGCGCTCTCGGCCACCGCCCCAGTCCACCGCAGCACCCGTGCGCCTGCATTCGGAGGGCGCCCGACCGGATGGGCGGCCACGACCGCCGGCCCGCCCGATGCGATGCCGAAGAGGCCCGATCGAGGACCACTCCTTCTCACACGCCAGGCCTGCTCGGCTGATCCGGCAACGCGGCGGACGGCCGAGCCGGGGCGCGCGGCGGGGTCAGGCGTGCTTGGCGCGGGAGGCGGCCCGGGCCCGCTCCCGCTGGTCGAGAGCGACCTTGCGGATACGGACGGTCTCCGGCGTCACCTCGACGCACTCGTCGTCCCGGCAGAACTCCAGCGACTGCTCCAGCGAGAGCTTGCGCGGCGGGACGATCGACTCGGTCACATCGGCCGTCGAGGACCGCATGTTGGTGAGCTTCTTCTCCTTGGTGATGTTCACGTCCATGTCGTCCGAGCGGGAGTTCTCACCGACGACCATGCCCTCGTACACCTCGGTGCCCGGCTCGACGAAGAGCGTGCCGCGCTCCTGGAGATTGGTCATGGCGAACGCCGTGACCGCACCGGAGCGGTCGGCGACCAGCGAGCCGGACGCGCGGGTGCGCAGATCGCCGAACCACGGCTCGTGGCCCTCGTGAATGGAGTGCGCGATGCCGGTGCCGCGGGTCTGGGTGAGGAACTCGGTGCGGAAACCGATCAGCCCGCGGGAGGGCACGACGAACTCCATACGGACCCAGCCGGAGCCGTGGTTGGACATGTTGTCCATCCGGCCCTTGCGGGTGCCCATGAGCTGGGTGACCGCGCCCATGTGCTCCTCGGGCACATCGATGGTGATGCGCTCCACCGGCTCGTACGTCTTGCCCTCGACGTCCTTGGTGACCACCTGCGGCTTGCCGATGGTGAGTTCGAAGCCCTCGCGGCGCATGGTCTCGACGAGGATCGCCAGCGCCAGTTCACCGCGGCCCTGGACCTCCCAGGCGTCGGGGCGCTCGGTGGGCAGGACGCGCAGCGAGACATTGCCGACGAGCTCGCGCTCCAGGCGGTCCTTGACCAGGCGGGCGGTGACCTTGCGGTCCTTGACGGCGGCCTTGGCGTCGGCACCCTTGCCGGTGCCCCCGCGGCCGACGAGCGGTGAGGTGTTGGTGCCGATGGTCATGGAGATCGCCGGCTCGTCGACCGTGATGAGCGGCAGCGCGACCGGGTTCTCAGGGTCGGCCAGGGTCTCGCCGATCATGATGTCCGGGATGCCCGCGACCGCGCAGATGTCGCCCGGGCCCGCCTTCTCGGCCGGCTTGCGGGTCAGCGCCTCGGTCATCATCAGCTCGGTAATACGAACGCTCTGGACGGAGCCGTCACGCTTGATCCAGGCGACGGTCTGGCCCTTCTGCAGCTCGCCCTGCTCGACGCGGAGGAGGGCGATACGGCCGAGGAAGTTGTCCGCGTCCAGGTTGGTGACGTGCGCCTGGAGCGGGGCGGCCTCGTCGTACCGCGGCGCGGGAACGGTCTCCAGCAGCGTCGTGAAGAACGGCTCCAGGCTGGTGCTGTCGGCGGGGACGCTCCCGTCGTCGGGCTTGGTCAGCGAGGCGATCCCGTCGCGTGCGCAGGCATAGACGATCGGGAACTCGATCTGGTCCTCGTTGGCGTCCAGGTCCAGGAACAGGTCGTACGTCTCGTTGACGACCTCGTCGATCCGGGAGTCCGGGCGGTCGGTCTTGTTGATGCAGAGGATGACCGGCAGACGAGCCTGGAGCGCCTTGCGCAGCACGAAGCGGGTCTGCGGGAGCGGGCCCTCGGAGGCGTCCACGAGCAGCACGACCGCGTCGACCATCGAAAGGCCGCGCTCGACCTCACCGCCGAAGTCGGCGTGGCCGGGGGTGTCGATGATGTTGATCGTGACCGGGTCACCGCCCTCCTTGGGGTGGTACTTGACCGCGGTGTTCTTCGCGAGAATGGTGATGCCCTTCTCGCGCTCGAGGTCGCCTGTGTCCATCACCCGGTCGTCCACCTGCTGGTGGGCGGCGAACGCGCCGGCCTGCTTGAGCATGGCGTCGACGAGGGTCGTCTTGCCGTGGTCGACGTGGGCGACGATGGCGACGTTGCGGATGTCGTCCCGGGTGGATACGGCCTGCGCGGAGCGCTGTCCTTGAGGCATGGGTGGAGTGCGCTTCTCTCGGATCGTGGGATGCGGCGTCTGGATTCCTCGTACGCCCCGCCGGGCGGACCAGCCTCGGCTCGTCCCATGGTACGGGCCCCGCGCGAAACCCCGTTCGGCAGCCATGTGCAGCAGCGCTCCCGGCAGGTCCGTGGACCTGCCGGGAGCGCTCCTGTTCTCCGTCCTCCCGGCGGTGGACGGCGGGGAAGGCAGGCGGAAGGGTTTACTTCTTGAAGCCGATGTCCTCGTACCGCGGGGTGGCGAAGCCGAAGGCGCCCACGTTCACCAGGTCCGACTTGACCGCCACGAGCTGCGGCCGCTGGTAGAGCGGGATCGAGCCGGCCGCGGCCCAGATGCGGGCGTCGGCGCGGCGGATCAGCGATCGGGAGGCCGCCGCGTCCAGCTCGGTGACGGCCTGGTCGAAGAGCTGGTCGATGTGGTCGGTGCCGACACGCGTGTAGTTCTGCTCGACGATCAGGGAGCCGTCGGGCGCGGGCTGCGGCTTGGCGAAGATGGGGCGTGCGTCGGTGGCCGGGTAGGCGCTGGCGGGCCAGGTCCAGAGGGCGAGGTCGTAGTCGCCGGAGGCGATGTGGTCCTTGAAGTAGCTCTCGTCGGCGACCTTGGTCATCTCCGTACGGATACCGATCTTCTCCAGCATCGTGGAGATGCGGTTCCCGGCGGTGCGCAGCGGCTCGGTGCCGGGGCCGGTCGGCAGGACGAAGCGCAGCGTCAGGGGCTTGCCGTCCTTCTGCAGAGTGCGGACGTCGGCGGGCCCGGCGTTGTCGGCGCCCTTCTCCCCCGTGTCCCCCTTCTCGTCCTTCTTCCGGTCCTTCTCACTGCCGTTGTGCCCGGCGAGCCCGCCGCGGGTCTCGTGCCAGCCCGCCGAGGTGAGCAGCGCCTGGGCGGCGGCGGTGTCCCGGCTGCCGAGCGCCGCGCTGTTGTCCCGGTAGCCCTGCTGCCCGGCCATCATCACGTGGCTGCCGAGCGTCTGGACGGGCAGTCCGAGCGGCTGTAGCACGGCCTTGGCGATGGCCTGGCGGTCGATGGTACGGGCGATCGCGCGCCGTACCCGCTCGTCGGCGAGGGGGCCGGTGGAGCCGTTCAGCGCGAGCTGCGTGTAGGCGGGTTCGAGCGACCGCCGGACCGCGTAGCCGCTGAGAGCCGCGGCACGGGCCCGGCGGGCCCGGTCCTTGCGCTTGCCCTCCGCCCGCCGCTCGGTCCGCTCCCCTTCCTCTTCCTCCGCCTTGCCGTCCGTGCGCCCGTGCCGCGCGTCGTGGGCCCGCTCCTCGGAACCGGCCGCGCCTTGCTCGCTCTTCGGGAGGTGCTGGCCGCCGCCCTTGGGTTCGGAGTCCCCTTCGATCTGCTTCACGACGGGCCGGTCGACCTCGGCGACGTCCAGCCGCCCCTTGGCGAGCTCCTCGGCCCGCTTGTCGCGCGGGACGGCGGCGAAGACGAGCTTGTCGAGCTTGGCCTCGTCGCCCCACCAGTCCGGGTTCTTCACGAGCGTGACCGAGCCCTTCGCCTTGCTCTTCAGCTCGAAGGGGCCGGCGGTCGCCTCCAGCTTCTTGCGGGCACCGTCGTTGAAGGCGTCCGGGCTGCCCATGACGGCCTTCGGGTAGAGCGGTGTGAAGAGCGAGCGCCAGTCGGTGTAGGGCTTGGCGAAGGTGACCCGCACCTCCTGCGGGCTCTTGCCCTGCTCGATCCTCTCGATTCGGTCGTATCCGGCGTTGCGCGCGGTCCAGTAGGCGCGGTCCTTGCCGCTGAGCGCCTTCCACTGCGCCACGAAGTCGGCGGCGCCGAGCTTCCGTCCGTCGCTCCAGGTGGCCGCGGGGTTGAGGTTGTAGGTCACGATCTGCTTCGGCTCGCGCTCGGTGACCTCGGCGGCGGTGAGGTAGTTCTCGTTGCGCGTCGGCTTGCCGTGCTCGTCCAGGGTGAAGAGCGCGGGCAGCACCGCGCCCGCGATGCGGTCGCTGGCGGCGTCGGCGTCCGACTGGAAGGTGTTGAGCGTCGCGGGCACCGCGTCGATGGCCCAGCGCACCGTCCCGCCCTCATCGACCCTGCCGCGCCCGGTGACGGCGACGTCCTTCGGCACGGCCGTGGCGGTCGGCGTGCTGGGCGAGCTGCTGCACCCGGCCAGGACGGGGAGCGGGAGCAGCGCTCCCACGGCGAGCAGCGCGGTGGTACGGCGCCGGAACCGTGCGTCCGGTTCCCCTCGCGATGCGCGTGGTGCACGTGGGGTACGTGATGCCGCCCGGCCGCTGACGCCGTAGATGGACATGACCTGAAAACCTCCGTGCCGCACACTTTTGGGCGCTTATGCCGCTCATCACATCTATTCCTGGACCACTGAAATCGACTGGTTCCACTCGGGCACGGCGACACGTCACGGAACCCTGGATTCCCACCCGTACGGCGGCAGGCGGCACATGTGTCGCAACGGCTCACAGGGGGCGCACGGCAGCGCGGGGCCCCGACACGAAGGGCCAATGTTTGTGGATCCCTAGCCAAGGTAGGATGTGACGCGCGACACTCACAGGCGCATCAGCGTTGGCAAGCGTTGGCCCGCAAGCGCGGAAGTGAGGGCAAGCCATGTCCGTATCGGACGATCTGACAGCCGCACAGCGCTCGCTCGACGAGCTGACCCGATCTCTGGGACGGCTGGAGCAGCAAGTCGGCGGCAGCCTCGAAGTCCGCCGCGTGCGCACCGACGCGGACCACCTGCGCGAGAGCCTCGCCCTGCTGCGTGACAGCACAGGGCAAGGGCGGACCCAGGCGCCGGCCCGCCACCCGGAGATGGTGACCATCCCGGACACCCCGTACAACAGCGCCCTGTGGACCGATGCCGAGGACGAGGGCCTCGGCGCACGCGACCGTCACGCGCCCTAGCGCGTCCCGTGCGGTGCGACGGGCCCGCGCCGGGCCCTCGCACCGCCGTCACCCTCCGTCGTACGCGTTCACAGCCGACCCTCACTCCTACTCGGAGTCATCGAATTGGCCACTGGTACCGAACCCCGACCGGGCACCGACGAACCCAGTGACGCGCGCGGCGGAGTGCACTTCGCCACGCGCGCCGCCATCCCCGCGCGCCATCTGCGGACCGACCGCTGGTGGCTGACACCGGCCGTCACCGCCGCCGGGCTGCTGGCGTTCGTCGTCTACTCGACCTGGCGGGCATTCGCAAACGCCGACTATTACGCGGCGCCGTATGTCTCGCCCTTCTACTCGCCCTGCCTCGCGGAGAATTGCGAGACGATGCGCGGCGGACCGAACTGGGAGATTTTCGGGAGCTGGTGGGGCATTTCGCCCGCCCTGCTGATCCTGATCTTCCCGCTCGGCTTCCGCCTGACCTGCTATTACTACCGGAAGGCGTACTACCGCGGCTTCTGGGCGTCACCCCCGGCCTGCGCGGTGGCCGAGCCGCACCGGAAGTACTCCGGCGAGACCCGGTTCCCGCTCATTCTCCAGAACATCCACCGGTACTTCTTCTACGCGGCGCTGCCGGTGGCCGGGATCCTCACGTACGACACCGTGCTGGCCTTCCGGAACTCCGACTACGAGTGGGGCCACATGGGCCTCGGCACGCTGGTCTTCCTGATCAACATCGTGCTGATCTGGGCGTACACGCTGTCCTGCCACTCATGCCGGCACATCGTCGGCGGCCGTCTGAAGCACTTCTCGAAGCACCCGGTGCGCTACCGGCTGTGGGGCTTGGTCGGCCGGCTCAACGAGCGGCACATGCAGCTCGCCTGGGCCTCGCTGATCAGCGTGGCAATCGCCGACTTCTACGTCTATCTGCTCGCCACCGGCGCCTTCGCCGACCCGCAGATCTTCTGACCGCTTCTGAGAGGGATGCAAAAACGATGACGCAAGTCGACCGGCAGGCGTGGGACGTGGTCGTGGTCGGCGCCGGCGGCGCCGGCCTGCGCGCCGCCATCGAGGCCCGCGAGCAGGGCATGCGCACAGCGGTCATCTGCAAGTCGCTGTTCGGCAAGGCCCATACGGTCATGGCCGAAGGCGGTATCGCCGCGAGCATGGGCAATGTCAACGAGGGCGACAACTGGCAGGTGCACTTCCGCGACACGATGCGCGGCGGCAAGTTCCTCAACCACTGGCGCATGGCCGAGCTGCACGCGCGCGAGGCGCCGGACCGGGTGTGGGAACTGGAGACCTGGGGCGCGCTCTTCGACCGTACGGCCGACGGTAGGATCTCGCAGCGCAACTTCGGCGGTCACGAGTACCCGCGCCTGGCGCATGTTGGCGACCGTACGGGTCTGGAGCTGATCCGCACCCTGCAGCAGAAGATCGTGTCGCTGCAGCAGGAGGACTTCAAGGAGCACGGCGACTACGAGGCTCGCCTCAAGGTCTTCCAGGAGTGCACGGTCACCCGCGTTCTGAAGACCGACGGCAAGGTCTCCGGAGTCTTCGGCTACGAGAGGGAGTCCGGCCGCTTCTTCGTCATCGAGGCTCCCGCGGTCGTGCTCGCCACCGGCGGCATCGGCAAGTCCTTCAAGGTGACGTCGAACTCCTGGGAGTACACCGGCGACGGGCACGCACTCGCACTGCTGGCCGGAGCGCCGCTGATCAACATGGAGTTCGTGCAGTTCCACCCCACCGGGATGGTCTGGCCGCCGTCGGTGAAGGGCATCCTCGTCACCGAGTCGGTGCGCGGCGACGGCGGGGTGCTGCGCAACAGCGACGGCAAGCGCTTCATGTTCGACTACATCCCAGACGTCTTCAAGGAGAAGTACGCGCAGACGGAGGAGGAGGGCGACCGCTGGTACGAGGACCCGGACAACAACCGGCGTCCTCCCGAGCTGCTCCCCCGCGACGAAGTCGCGCGCGCCATCAACTCCGAGGTGAAGGCGGGCCGGGGCTCCCCGCACGGCGGGGTGTTCCTGGACGTTTCGACGCGTATGCCCGCCGAGGTCATCAAACGCCGACTGCCGTCGATGCACCACCAGTTCAAGGAACTGGCGGACGTCGACATCACCGCCGAGGCGATGGAGGTCGGCCCGACCTGCCACTACGTCATGGGCGGTGTCGACGTCGACCCCGACACGGCCGCCGCGCACGGCGTGCCCGGCCTCTTCGCCGCGGGCGAGGTCGCCGGCGGCATGCACGGCTCGAACCGGCTGGGCGGCAACTCGCTCTCCGACCTCCTGGTGTTCGGCCGCCGGGCCGGGCTCTACGCGGCGGAGTACGCGGCCGCACTCAGCGGCGGCGAGCGGCCCGCACCGTCCGCCCCGGACATCGAGGTGGCCGAGGCGGAGGCACTGCGCCCGTTCAGCGCGGAGGGCCCGGACGCCGAGCACCCGGACGGACGCCCGGCCGAGAACCCGTACACCCTGCACCAGGAACTCCAGCAGGCGATGAACAACCTCGTCGGGATCATCCGGCGGGAGAGCGAGATGAGCGAGGCGCTGCACCGGCTGGGCGGACTGCGCGCCCGGGCGCGCAATGCCGGCGTCGAAGGCCACCGGCAGTTCAACCCGGGTTGGCATCTGGCCATCGACCTGCGGAACATGCTGCTGGTCAGCGAGTGCGTGGCGCGCGCCGCCATGGAGCGCACCGAGAGCCGCGGCGGCCACACCCGTGACGACCACCCGCAGATGGACCGTGAGTGGCGGCGGATCAACCTGGTCTGCTCGCTCGCCGATCCGACCGGTTCGGTCGCCGCCTCCGACCCGGAGCGCGGCCAGATCCGGCTCGAACGGCGCGAAATGCCGCCCATCAGGGCCGACTTGCTGGGCCTCTTCGAGAAGGAAGAGCTGGTGAAGTACCTGACGGACGAGGAGCTGACCCAGTGAGTACGGACACCACCCCCCAGCAGACCGCCACCGGCGCGTACCAGGCGCACTTCAAGGTCTGGCGGGGCGACGCTGACGGCGGCGGTCTGGAGGACTTCCGCATCGAGGTGAACGAGGGCGAGGTCGTCCTCGACATCATCCACCGGCTCCAGGCCACCCAGGCCCCCGACCTCGCGGTCCGCTGGAACTGCAAGGCGGGCAAGTGCGGTTCGTGCAGCGCCGAGATCAACGGGCGGCCGCGACTGATGTGCATGACGCGCATGTCGGTCTTCGACCGCGACGAGACGATCACGGTCACACCGCTGCGGGCCTTCCCGGTCGTACGCGACCTGGTGACGGACGTGAACTTCAACTACGAGAAGGCGCGCGAGGTTCCGTCGTTCGTCCCGCCGCCGGACCTGGCGCCGGGCGAGTACCGGATGCAGCAGGAGGACGTGGGGCGCTCGCAGGAGTTCAGGAAGTGCATCGAGTGCTTCCTGTGCCAGGACACCTGCCATGTGGTGCGCGACCACGAGGAGAACAAGACCGCGTTCGCCGGTCCGCGCTTCCTGATGCGGATCGCGGAACTGGACATGCATCCGCTGGACGCGGCGGCGGAGTCCGGTCTCGACCGCAAGGCCACGGCCCAGGAGGACCACGGACTGGGCTACTGCAACATCACGAAGTGCTGCACGGAGGTGTGCCCGGAAGGGATCAAGATCACGGACAACGCCCTGATCCCGCTGAAGGAGCGGGCCGTGGACCGCAAGTACGACCCACTGGTCTGGCTGGGCAACAAGATCCGGCGACGGACCTGACCGCAGGCGGCGGAACGCGACCAACAGCAGTACGGATCGGCGGTGTCCGACCGGGCGGAAGCCCGGGAGGGCACCGCCGATCCGTACTGGCGTTGTTGGTGGATGCTGTTGCTCCGCTGCCCGTCCCGGAGCTTCACCATTGCCGAGGACCGCGCTCGGGCCAGGCACGGGTTCACGGAGTCGTGGGAAGAACCGCTCGAGAGGCTCGGGTTCGGCCGGATCGAGGTGGCCTCCCTGAGCGTCGACCACCGGACGCCGGAAGAGGTCAGGGCGGAGGCCGAGCCGGTCATCGGGGCCGTGCTCCCGGACGCCGATGTGCCGAGGTCGATCCGCAGCAGCGAGGTCCCCCTCGCTCCTGGCTCCGGCAGAGGCCGGCCCTAGTAGAGGCTCAGCAGGGCCTCGACCGGGTCCGCCGCCGGGGTTTCGCCGTCGGGTAGGACGAGTTCGAACCAGACAGTCTTGCCGCGCGGGGTGCGGCGGCTGCCCCAGCCCGCGCTGAGCAGTCCGACCAGTTGCAGCCCGCGGCCGCCCTCGTCCGTGTCGCGGGCGCGTCGGCGGCGAGGCTGGACCAGACCGCCGTCCCACACCTCACACACCAGCGTGGTGTCGAGCAGGAGCCGCAGACGGATCTCTCCGCCCGGCTCGCCGAGGGGGATTCCGGCGCCGTACCGCAGGGCGTTGGTGACCAGTTCGCTGACGAGCAGCTCGGCGGTGTCGACGAGTTGCTCCAGCCCCCAGGCGGTGAGCTGCTCCCGCGTCAGTTCTCGGGCGCGGGCGACCGACTTGGGTTCGGTGGGTAGTTTCCAATCGCCGACCGACTCCTCGGGCAGGCCCTGGACGCGGGCCATGAGGAGCGCGATGTCGTCCTCGCCGTGACGGGTGTCGAGGCTGGCGAGCACCCGGTCGCAGAGGCCCTCCAGCGGGCTGGAGTCCTGTCTTCCGGCGGACGGGGGCCGGTCGGTGAGGGCCGTACGGAACGCCTGCAGCCCCTCGTCCAGCGGGTGGTCGCGGGACTCGACGAGTCCGTCGGTGTAGAGCGCGAGGAGCGCGCCGTCCGGCAGGTCGACCTCGATCTCCTCGAACGGCTCGCCGCCGACGCCCAGGGGCATGCCGGTCGGCACTTCGAGCATCAGCGCGGACTCGCCGGGTTCGACGAGGACGGGCGGCAGATGGCCGGCGTTGGCGAATGTGCAGCGCCGGGTGACCGGGTCGTAGACCGCGTACACGCACGTGGCGAGGTAGACCTCGGAGAGGTCGGAGGAGCGAGAGGCGGCGGTGCCGCTGCGGCTGGTGCGGTGGTCCCCGTAGGCCCCGGCCGGGGAGCCCAGGCCGCGTGCGATCTCGTCGAGCTGCGAGAGCACCTCCGCGGGCTCCAGATCCAGGAGGGCCAACGTCCTTACGGCCGTGCGCAGTTCGCCCATGGCCACGGCCGCGCGAAGGCCCCGGCCCATCACATCGCCGACGACCAGAGCGGTGCGGTGCCCTGGGAGCTGGATGACGTCGAACCAGTCGCCGCCCACCTCGGTGGCGGTGTTGCCCGGCAGATAGCGGCAGGCGATGTCCAGCCCCGCGGCTTCGGGGTCGCCCGGTGGCAGCAGGCTGCGCTGGAGGATCAGCGCGCGCTCGTGCTCGCGGCGGTAGAGGCGCGCGTTGTCGATGCACACCGCGGCGCGGGCCGCCAGTTCGACGGCGAGTGCGGTGTCGCGCTCCCCGAACGGCTCGCTGCCCTTCGTACGGGAGAACTGGGCCAGCCCGACGACGGTGTCGTGGGCAACCATCGGTACGGCGAGGGTCGACTGCACGACAGCGGCGCCCAGTTCGGGCGCCTCGTCGCCGTGGCCGGGGACGACCTTGGGATGAGCGGTGCGCAGGGCGTCGGCCCAGGCGGAGTTGAAGGGGAAGCGGTGGACCGCTCCGACCTCGATGGCGTGCGGCTCGCAGTTCTCGTCGCCGACGCGAGCGGGGAGGGAGACGGGGGCATCGGCCACCGCGCTCGCGAAGGCCACGCGCCGCAACTCCGCGCTGCCGTCGGCGAGTCCCGACGGGGTCTCGTCGCCGGTGAGCAGCCCTTGGTAGAGGTCGACCGAGGCGAGATCGCAGAACTGCGGTACGGCGACGTCGAGGAGCTCGCGCGCGGTGGTCTCCAGGTCGAGGGAGTTGCCGATCCGGGCACCGGCGGCGTTGAGGAGGGCGAGGTTGCGGCGAGCGCTGGCGGCCTCGCGCTCGGCGTTGCGGCGCCGAGTGACGTCTGTGGCGAGACCGGCGACCCCGATCGGGCGCCCGCTGCCGCTGTGCAGCCGGTAGAGATTGACGGACCATCGGCGGCGTTCGGATTCGCCGGGGATGGTGCCCATGAGCTGAAGATCCGTCACCGGGCTTCCGGTGTCGAGGACTTTGCGGAGTGCGGCGTTGAGGCGGTCGGCCTCGACCGGTGTGAGGTAGTCCTTCGGGGCCCGGCCGCGGTGGGATTCCGCGGTGCCGCCGAACACGGCCGCGAAGCGTTCGTTGGCACGGAGGATCCGCAGGTCCGTGCCGAACAGCAGGAAACCCATGGGAGATTGGCCGAAAACGGCCTGCGAGGCCGCCAGGTCGGTCTCGATGCCGCGCAGGACCCGGGCGTCCACGACGATGCAGACCGCGCCGCGGCCGCCGCCCTCGGCCTCGGCGGGCATCACGTAGACCTCGGCGAGACGGGGGCGGGTGCCCTCGCTCGTACGGAAAGGGAGGAGGCCGACCCACTCACGGCCGTCGAGGATCTCGGCCACCTTGCGCTGGCCCTGATCGCTCAGTTCGGGAGGGACGAAGGCTTCGATCGGGTCCTTGCCGATGGCTTCGGAGGCGGGGATCCGCAGGAGCTCGGCTGCGCGCTCGCTCCACTGGTCGATGCGGCCGTCGGCGCCGAGAGAGAAGGAGGCGACCCTGATGTAGTCGTATATCGACCCGGGCGGGCTGCTCTGCCACACAGGGGCATCTGCCGTCTCATCGGGCGTCCCCGCCCCGGCTGGTATGTCGCTCACGCGCCCGTCCCCTCCAGCTCACCTTGCCCGGACCGGCCTCCGCCGAGTATCCAGCACCTCAGCCATCCGGAACACGGCCTTCACGATCACAGCACTGTCTCATTGGAGGGTCCGCGGTGAGCCCCCGGAAGGTCACAGCCACGCATCACGTCGGGAATCTGCGGCCCGGATCAGTCCCGTGATCAGCACTACTCCTTTCTTCTAACCGGGCAGGCCGAGCTCGAACCACACCGTCTTACCCGTGCTTTCCCGCCGCGTTCCCCAGCGGCGGGACGTACGCGACACAAGCTGAAGCCCGCGCCCCCCTTCGTCGTCGGGCCTCACGTCCCGTTCCCTCGGCAGATCGGGCATCGGGTCGGACACCTCGACGAGCAGTGCGTCGCTGCGGATGCGCCGGATACGGACACCGATCGGGCCGGTGGCATGGCGCAGCGCATTGGTGACGAGTTCACTGACCAGCAATACGGTCACGTCGCTGACTGCGTTCAGACCCCACTCATTGAGGGTCGAACGGACCAGGGCGCGGGCGGCCCGGACGGACCCCGCCTCGGCCGGGAAGCTCCACGAGGTCTCGGGCTCGGTCGCGGTGTGGGCGACAGGAGGTCTCGCGCGGGGAACCCCTGCAGAGTCGCTCACGCCGACCACTTCCAGATCACTGGCGGACCCCGGTGTCCGGTTTCGGGCGATTTCGGTGTCGCTACTGACGGCATACCCGATATCGATGTCCGCTATAGGCTCATTTGGCGCGCTGTGGCATGAAACGACTTATCGGACTAGCCTGTCGCCCGGCCGAGCAGTCGCACCGCTTCCGCGACCGCGGGCCGGTCCTCGTCCAGCCAGTCCACCTCGTGCACCCGGCCGGGTGTGAGCCACCGGAGCTCGTCGTGGTCCTCGAGCGGCCGCGGCTCGCCCGCGACCAGCCGGGCGGTCCAGACCCACAGCACGAGGCCCGGCTTGAGCGGCCACTCGCCGGGAATCCGTGCGAGCGGCTCCACTTCGACGCCCAGCTCCTCGCGCAGCTCGCGGACCAGGCCCGCCTCGGGCGTCTCACCGTGTTCCAGCTTGCCGCCGGGCAGTTCCCAGCGGCCGGCCAGCGCGGGCGGGGCATTGCGGCGGGCGGCCAGCAGCCGTCCGCCGTCCAGTACGGCGCCGCCGACCACGATCCGCGTCTCGTCTCCCGTCACCCGGGAACCCTACGACGGGTGCATGCCCCTCCCGCCCGGGCCGGCCCCGCGGGCACGGCGATCAGTCACCGCGCGGTCGTCGTACGGAAGCCCTGGGGCGGCGGGCGGAACCGCGCACGGGGGATGGGGGCCGAGGCACCATCAGGGGCTGGCGGTTGCGGAGGAGGAACGGGGTCCTCGCACGGTGCGCGGGGTCCCCGCACGGTGCACGGGGTCCTCGCACGGTGCGCGGGGCGCGGCCGTGGGCCCGCGTCGCGCGGCGGAGGCGAACTCGGCCCGGCGGAGGCTGGACCTCAGCCCGGCGGAGGTTGGACCTCAGCCCGGCGGAGTGATGCGCTCCGATATGCGAGTGCGACGCCCCGGGGGCGGGCCGCACGCGGGTCACGACGGGGTGCGGCGGCCTATCCGCTCCACCGAGTAGAGCTGCTTGCGGCCCCTCGACTCCAGACGCGCGGCGACCCGCTCGGCCTCCGCCCTGGTGGCATAGCGACCGACGCGATAGCGATTGCCGTTCTCGTCCTGACGTATGACGAGCCATGGCTGCACGGCGCCGCTGTCGGTCATCGCCTCGCCCCTCGCGCCGTCGCACATTTCCGCGCGCGCAGCGTCCTGGCCTGTGAGGAAATCGCGATCCGCATATGCCGAGCGTACGCCCGACCTTCACGCAACGGATACGGCTTTTCACAAAGAGGTACCGTTCCGGCCACGAGTTCGGGCCGACCGCTCCGCTCATCGCCGGATCCGGCCATGACCGGGCCCCGCAACCCGCCCCATTGCGGCAGCTGCCACGCCGGGGTGATCGCGAGCGCGGGAAACGGTACCGGTAGCCGCGGAACCGTCAGGGCGGGGGTCGACTCACCCCGCCCCGTGAGCCGACGTGACGCGGCGACGCCTACGGGCCGGGCGCGGCCCGCGGCGCACGGCCGCGCGTACGCGTACGGACGCCATTGCCGGAGCCCCGGATGCGGCAGCGGCCTCACTTGACCGGATTCCACCGCCCCTGCCCCTGCGCCACCTTGACCGCCTCGGACGGTACCCGGAAGCGCGCATGACGGCCTGTCACGATCAATGCTCAGGCGCCCGTCAGCGCCTCCTGACGGCCGCTCAGCCGTCCGGCGGTCGCGGGCCGCGGAGGCCTCGCCCCCGCACCCCGTCACCTCACGGGCAAGTGGTACGCGATGCGGTACCGATCCGCCGGAGCGACCACGTCCGCCGTCTCGACCGGTCTCCCGGAGGCGTAGAACGTACGGGCCACCACCAGCACCGGATGCCCCGGCACGCCCCCCAGCGCAAGCGTTTCCTCAGCAAGTCCGGGCCGGGCGCCGATCTCCTCCAGCACGTTGTCCACGATCACGTCGATCGCGGCCATCCGCTCCACCACCCCGCGCCCGGCCAGCGGTCCCTCCTCGGGGAGCATCACGGGCGTACGGCCGGTCACCGCCAGCGGTTCCCACGACGTGGAGAGCATGGCCGGCTCCCCCTCGGCCCGGAAGAGGTAGCGGGTGCGCATGACCCGCTCCCCCGGCTCGATGCCCAGCCGGGCGGCGATCGACGGGCTCGCGGCCTCCTGCTCACTGCTGGACTCCCACGTGCCTTTGACCCGCTCGTCGGCCTGCTCCTGACGGAACGGGGTGGAGTCGGCGGCGCACTGATAGCCGGAGCGGGCGATCCGGCGGGGCACGGGCCGCTCCCGCACATACGTCCCCGAACCCGAGCGGCCCTCGACGAGGCCCTCGGCCATGAGCACCTTGCGGGCCTCCAGCGCGACCGTGTCCGAGACGCCGTACTCCTGGCGGATGCGGGCTTGGGACGGGAGCCTCGTGTGCGGCGGCAGTGAGCCGTCGACGATCTTCTGCCGCAGGTCACCGGCGACCCGAAGGTACGCAGGCTGCTCACCGAAAGGCACGTGCCCCTCCCACAGTTTGACAGACTGCAACACCCTGGCAACCGAGGGTTGTCGATCGCAAGTGGGGGCCAAAGTTTCACCCGAAGTGCTGATCTTGATCAGTGCCCGGCATGAAGCCGCAGGAAGCGGGCCAGAACCGGCCGCGCGATCTGGGTGCCCCAGTTGCCCCAGTTGTAGTCGAACGCGTGGTCCGCCCAAGGAATCTCGACGTACTCGTGCACCGCACCGGCCCGCGCCAGCCGCGTGCTCAGCTCGCGCGCCTGCCTCACCGGTACGAGCCGGTCGTGGCTGCCGTGGAGCAGCAGGGTCGGCGGCACATCGCCCCGTACGAGCCGGACCGGCGAGCCGAGCCGGAAGCCCGCGGACGCCGTCATCAGCGAACCGCCCATGAAGCGGCGGACTCTGGGGTCGGCCCGGTTCGCGCCGCCCGCGATCATCCCGGCCATGTCGGTGGGCCCGTAGAACGACACCACCGCGCGGACGGAGGTGTCGCCGCGCGTCTCGCAGGAGGGGCGGGGCCGGTTGTCGCGGGCGGTGTAGGCGGCGGACAGGGCGAGGTTGCCGCCCGCCGAAGTGCCCGCGAGAACGATCCGGGAGGGGTCGACGGCGTACCGCGCCGCATTGCCCCGCACCCAGCCGATGGCGCACTTCACATCGCCGATCTGCTGGAGCTGGGTGGCGCGGGGCGCGAGCCGGTACTCGATGTCGAAGACGGCGTACCCGCGGTCGTTGAGCCACTCGTTCCAGCGCGGGGTCTGGCTGCGGTGACCCGACTCCCAGCCACCCCCGTGCACCCATACGACCGCGGGGCGCGTGGTCCGCGGTCGGCGGCCCCCCGGCAGCCACACGTCCATCTTCATCCGGTGCTTGCCCACGCGCGCGTACACCAGGGTGCGGTCGCGCGCCGGCTCCCGCGCGTAGTTGAGACCGGCGAACTGCGCTGCCAGGGACAGCCCTTCACCGTGCACGCGGGCGGTCGCCAGGGCGGCGGCGTACGGTGCCAGCGCGCTCGCCAGGGCGACGGCCGATGCGGAAAGAGCGACCCAGGCCGCCCAGCGGGTGGTGCGGACCGCCCGGGTACGCCACAGCGCGCGGACGAGGACCAGGCCGAGCAGAGCGGGGACACCGAGGACCGCCGTGCACCAGGACGTGGCGAGCACGGAGGCGGCGGCGACGAGCGGGCGCCGGGGCAGCGGCACGAACACCAGCACCAGGAGCAGGACTTCCAGGGCGGCGAGCAGGAGCAGCAGCGCGACGGTCAGCCACCGTCCGATCCCGCGCGCCACTGGCATGACCGACCTCCTCGCACAGGCCCACCACGGCCCAGCACTTCCCGGGCGGACCGAAGTCGTCCCGCCGGATGGTCCGTTCGGCGCAGCGGAGCGGCGTCGGAGGGGGGACACCCCGGCCCGGGGGGCCGGGCGCCGGGGCGCTTACGGCCGGCCGTTGCGGCCGCGCACACCAGGAGGGACGCTGAAGGGGGGCGCGATCGAGGCCCACCCTGAGCGCGTACGGGATGCGCAAGACCCCGGTCGGCCCGGAGTCGGAAGAGGTGAGTGGCATGCGCATGCTCATGAAGGCCCGGATGAACACCGAACGGGCGAACCAGGCGATCAAGAACGGCACTCTGGAGAAGACACTGCTCTCGGCGCTGGAGGGGCTGAAGCCGGAGGCGGCCTACTTCACGAACGAGGACGGCGTCCGGTGCGCCGTCGTGGTGTTCGACATGCAGGAGTCCTCGCAGCTCCCGACCGTCTGCGAACCGTTCTTCCTCGAACTCGGCGCAACGATCGACATCATGCCCGCGATGAACGTCGATGACGTGCAGAAAGGCCTCACGGACTTCATGGCGCACCGCTGAGGGGCGCGGGGAAAGGTTTCGGCCGCCCGCCGTCCGGCGTGGTCAACCACCGGTGCCTCCGGTGCCGTCGCCCAGGGCTGCGCCACCGGCGGCGTCGGGGCTCACGGACGTTTCCTCGGCCCGTGATGCATGATCGGCCGGCGGGGTCCCGCCGACGTACGCGGTGAGCAGCAGCGCCACGTCGTCGGGCCGCTCCGCGGCACCGCGGGCCTGCTGGACGACGCGCTCCGCCATGTCCTCCAGGGCGTCGGCCCCGGTACCGGAGAGGACGGTCCGTATCCGGTCCACACCCGCGTCGATGTCGTGGCCCGGCTGTTCGACGAGGCCGTCGGTGTAGAGGGCGAGGACGCCCCCGGCCGGCAGCCGGAACCGTGTCACCGGATACGCGGCGCCCGGATCGACGCCGAGCATCGTTCCGCCCGGCAGGTCCAGCACCTCGGTCGAGCCGTCGGGGTGGCGCAGCACGGGCGGCGGGTGGCCGGCGCGTACGGCACTGGCCACGCCCGTACGGGGGTCCAGTTCGATGTAGCAGCAGGTCGCGAAGACGCCGGCTTCGAGTTGGGCGAGCATCCGGTTCGTGCGGCTGACGACCTCCTGGGGGGAGCTGTCGCTGGAGGCGAACGCGTTCACCGCGCTGCGGAGCTGTCCCATGACCGCGGCCGCCGCCACGCTGTGGCCTTCCACGTCGCCGATGACGAGCGCGACGCCCCGGCTCGTCTCGATCACGTCGTACCAGTCGCCGCCGATCTCCATGCCCTGGGTGCCTGGGAGGTAGCGGCCGGCCGTGCGCAGCCCGTCGACCGGAGGGAGACGGTGCGGCAGGAGCGCGTCCTGCAGACCGCGGGCGAGGGTGAACTCGACGTCGTAGAGCCGGGCCCGCTCCAGCGCCTGCGCTGCCAGGCCGCCGAGGGCGGTCAGCGCGGCGCGCTCGTCCGCGGTGAAGCCGTGCGGGGCGTCGTAGCCGAGGATGAGCGAGCCGACGGCGTGGCTGGAGGCGATCAGCGGGAGGAACGCCCAGGCGTGCATCCGGTCCAGGGCTATGCCGGGGTACGCGGCGGACAGGTGGCCGGGGGACTCGAAGAAGATGGGGACCCCGGTGGTGAGCGCTTCGACGCCGGGGAGGTGGGCGTCGAGGGACACGCCCTCGAACCGGTCGAGGAAACCCTCGGGGTAGCCGGACTCCCAGGCGAGATACAGACGCCGGTCGCGTACGACGTAGAGCGCGAGTTCCTGACCGCCGAACGCGGGCAGCAGCTGCTCGGCGACCGCGACGCACACCTCGCGTACGGTCACGGCCTCGGTGAGAACGCTGGCCATCTGGACGACGTGGTAGAGGACGCCGGGGCGGGTGATGGCGACGGGCGTCTCGGGCGGGATGCGGATCCGGGGTTCCGGGGTGGCCTCCTCCACCCCCTCGGCGGCGCGGGGCGGCGGGTCGCTGGGGAAGATCCGGCCGGTCAGGCCGTGCACATCGGGATAGAGGACGAACCCCAGCCATTCGCCCGCGGGGTGGTGCACGAGGAACGACGTGGGCTCCTGCGACAGCATGGCGGCGCGGTAGCGGTCCTCGTACGCGGGGTCCGACAGCCAGGTCAGGACGTGCCAGGGGTGGCGGCCGAGCAGATCCTCACGGTCGCAGCGCAGCAACTCCTCGCAGTGGTGATTGACATAGGTGACGCGGCCGTCCTGGTCGAGCGAGAAGACCCCGTCGGGCAGGCGCTCGGCGGCCTCGGCGGCGGTGCTGCCGGACGCGGCGTCGAAGACGACGCCGACGAGGCGGATGGTGGGAGCGGGCAGGCCGCCGGGCTCTGACGGGGTGGCCGGCGCGGCCGGGCGCGGGGGCACGGTGCCCGGTCCGGCGGCGGGGTGGGGCACACCGAGGACAGCGGGCGGCCGGGGCGTGGCACCGGGGGGCTGGGCGACCGCGGGGGGGCGCCGGGGGAGGACGGCCCGGGGGTGCCGGGGCGGGGTGCGCCCGGTTGCGTGTCAGGGGGCCGGACAGGGGCGGCCGTACCGGGTGCGGGTCCTTCCACGATGCGGCCCCACAGCTCGACGGGCCGGTAGCGGACCTCGTTCTCCGTGACGTCCTGCACATCGCGCACATCGCGGACCCGGAACCTCCGCGCCCGGACCCAGCCTTTCTCGTCGGCCTCCACGGCGCTGGAACGCAGCTCGTGCAGATCATCGGGAATGATCAGGTCCTCGACGTCGGCGATCGTGCCGCCGAAGGTCTCCGGGGTGGTGCCGAGCACGGCGCAGGCGTCGTCGTCCGCGGAGAAGGCGCCGGTGCCGAGATCCCAGTCGACGAGCCCGACGCGTATGCCGGTGGTGATGGCCGCCGGGGGCCGTACGCTCACCGGCTCGTCGTCGTACTCCACCCGGCGGTCGTGGACGTCCAGCTCTCCCAGGGCGGCGCTGATCGACTCGACGGCCGCGAGGAGTTGCTCGCGGCACTCGGCGAAGGCGCCGGTGACCTGATCGCTCGTATCCGGGGCGACCGCGCCGCTCGTGCCGGCCGTTCCCGCGTCCGCCGCGTCGGCCGTTCCCGCGCCCGCCGCCTCGCGGTCCCCCAGGGGCTTCAGGACGACCAGCACGCCGACGACCTCGCCCTGGGCGCGCACGGGAAGGTAGGCGGAGGCGAAGGCGTACGGCAGTCCGGCCGCCATCTGCGGAAACCGGCGCATGGTCTCGCCCTCGTCCGACAGGTGGACGGGCTTCTCGGTGCGGTACGCCTCGGAGGTCGGGAGGGCACCGCTGACCGGCATCCGCCACCACGATTTGATCAGCGAGCGCGGCACCCCGGCGACCAGGGCGAGCACAAGGGAACGACGGTCCCGCGAGCGCAGGTAGATCCCGCCCCCGTAGCCGCCACCGGCCCGGATGGCCTCGGTCAGGACGGGTGCCAGGGGGGCGGCAAGGGCGCTCTCGCTGCCGGCCCCGCGATCAGGGGTCCCGGTGTCGAGCCTCGTCGCCCTCACCCCGGCCCCCGTCGGGGCTTCCTCGCCCACCATGTCGCGTCCTCCCGCTACGGACGCCCTCCACGTCGTATCACCAGGATGTGCCAACCCGGGCCCGACGGCGCGCCGGACGGAGTGCCCAATTCGCCGGCCGTCCCGGCGATGACGTACGGCCTGGGACTGGCGCGGCCGCCGACGTCACCTCGTCGCGCCGCGAGCGGTCTCGCTCACGACGCCGCGATCCATCGGACCTGTGAAGCTTCCGCCCCATCTGTCTCACTCGACTCCCACACCGCTTCGATAACCTGATCGAACTCACGATGAGCGCCCTCATCGTCCGTCGTTCACCGCAAAACCATGCCATTCAGCACGAAGAGTGACCAAAAGTGACCTATCCGGCCAACATCTAACAAATCGACCAAACAATTGATACCTATCTCATCACGAATATTTTCGCGAATAAACAGCAGAATTATGTCCTCCGCATGGCCTCGACCACGGGCGACGCTGTGGGCCGCGGCGGCCGTGGCGACCCTCGGATTCCTCATCACGCTGGAGATCGCCGCGCGTCACTACGGCCAACCGGGGCCGATCACCAACCAGGCGCAAGAGGTGCTGTTCGCCCCGAAATCGGGGCCCCTTTTGTACGCCGGTATGGCGTTGATGATGGTGGTGCTCACCTGGCGGCAGCGGTTCATCGCGGCTGGTGCCGCGATCGGCATTGATGCCGTCTTCTTGCTGGTTCGGTGGGCGGTCGACGCAAGGCTGACCGCCGGCCACCCCTTCGGCAACGGCGCGTTGTGGGTGATCCTGGGCTGTGCGGTCATCGCCGTCACGCGCCGCACAGGGCAGGAACGGGTCCTGCTGCTGAAGGGGGTCGGGCTGGGCCTGCTGCTGGTGGCCGGCCGCAAGACGGGCGACACCTGGCTGCTCATCACGTCGAAGACCCGCCCGGCGGTGCTCGACCAGTACCTGGCGACCGCCGATCAGGCGCTGGGCAACCCGTCGTGGCTGGCAGGCCGGATTGTCATGGCCACCGGCCCGATCGGCGCCCACGTTCTCGACTACGTCTACATTCAGCTTGCGGTGGCCGCGGTCGTGGTCACGCTGTACCAACTGCGCAACGTGGCGGCCGAGCACCGTTTCCCGGGCCATCACCTGGTGCGCACTTTCCTGGTCATCGGCCTCCTCGGGCCGGGCATCTACATGATCTTTCCGGTGGTCGGACCGATCTTCGCCTACGGCGCCGACGGCGGGCACTGGGCGGTGGCCGACGTGTGGCCGGACACGGCGCCACCGATCAGTACCCCGCACGAGATGCCATTCGACGGGATCACCCCACGCAACTGCATGCCCAGCCTGCACACGGCGTGGGCCACCGCGATCTTCATCCATTCCCGCAAAGCCCCACGGATTCTGCGCTTCGCAGGCTCGTTCTGGCTCATCGCCACGCTCGGCGCAACGCTGGGATTCGGCTACCACTATGGCGTGGATCTCCTTGCCGGCGTGGTGTTCGCCCTCACGATCGAGGCGGCATTGCGCTGCCTCGATCGCGGCTGGGACCGGGCGGGAATCCAGCTGGTCATCCACGGCGCAACGGTCTTCGTGGCGCTTCTGGTGTCGTATCGCTTTCTGTCGGTTGAGATGGGCGGACATCCGTGGGTGTCCGGACCAGTTCTCCTTCTGGCCATGACATCGGTGGTGCATGGCTATGTACGGACCACCAAACTGTGGGAACCGAAGCCCGCGCCGGCGCCGCAACCCGAACCACAACCTCAACCGGCCTGAATCGCGCTGCCTGCAGGCTTCCCACTCACTGCTGCGCGAGGATGTCGCCGGCCCAGGGCTCCCGTCTGCCCCACCATCACCCCCTGCACCGACGGGCGGCTTTACGGCGTCCTTCGCCCTGATCACCGCCGAAGGGTGTGGCGCGCCGCATTTATCACCTACGTCGTGGCGGTTCGGCGGGCGTGCGCTCTGCCGCGGGCGTGGCCCGCCGTGCCGGGCGCCCCATTCCACGGCCTACCTATTTGTGCGGTAATCGCTGGTCGGGGACGGGCTCGGGAAGACCCTCTATATGCCACATTGAGGTACGGTTTTTTCCTCGTCGGCCATTGACTCGACTTCTCCGGGCTACATAACATGTATGCACAACAGTGGCCCGACGGGATCCAGCGGCTCCCCCTCAGCGACTGCATCGCGTCGGACAAGGTCACGAGAGGCCGTCAGCGGCGCCCGTGACGCGTACCGCCGGGCGCGCGGATTGCAGCATCTGCTGAGTCGGACTTCGCCCGGGCCGCTGACAAGACCAGCGAGGCTTTCCATGGCTCCGGCACCTACCAGCTCCCCGATCGCATCACGTGCGCACCACCGCCCCGTCCCCCAGCGCGCCACCGCTCTGCCCCTGGCCCGGTGCGCGCCCGGTGAAGCGGTGTCACGTCACGTCGTGATTGCCGTCCGGGCCGAGGAATGCCAGGTCCGTACGGTCCGCCGATTCGCCTCGGCCCACATGTCCCGCTGGGGGCTGTCCCAGCAGGACCAGGACTGCATCGTCCTCATCATCGGTGAACTGGCCGGCAACGCAGCGCGCCACGGTGGTGCGGACATGGCCTTGAGCCTCTCCCTCAACGGCCGGGAGATCTGCATCGACGTCGTCGACACCGGCCATGCCGACCGGACTCCCCTCCCCCGCCTCACCGACACCGAGGACGAATGCGGCCGCGGCCTGGGCATCGTCGACCATCTGGCCAGCTGGACCGACTTCCGCGCCGAACGGGGCGGTTGGAGGAGCCGCGCCGGTCTGCGCGTGGCCCCGCCCGTCCCCGCCACGGCGTAGGCGTTCCGGCCCCTCAGTCCCCCGACGATCACAGCGAGTCGCTCAAGGTGTCCGCGAGGCGCTGCCGTACGGCACGAGCTGCCGGCAGTACGGAAACGGCGACCGCGCCCGCCACCGCGGCCGCACCGATCCCGAGCAGAACGGCCGGTGGGGGGTTCTGGGCGATCCCCGCGCCGATTCCGCTGGTACGGCCCTGGAGATCGATCAGCCAGTCCGCCGCCAGCACGCCGAGGACGGTTCCCACCACACCGGCCGCCAGCGCGATGAAGCCGGTGCCGGCCACGATCACGGCCATGATCTGGCGTGGAGTGAGCCCGATCGCCTTCAGGGCGAGCAGGTCGCGGCGCCCCTCCCGTACACCCGAGGCGATGGTCGTGGACAGCTCCGCGAGACCGATCAGCGCGAGCACGAAGATCAGACCGACGATCACGCTGCGCACCGACGAGAGCGCGTCGGCCGGATCCCCGATCTCCCGGATGTCGAGCCGGCCGTCCCCGATTCCGGCCAGATCGCTTCTCACCGCGCCGGGATCGGCACCCTCATCGAGCCTCAGCTGGTAGAAGTCGGGCCGCAGGGAGGGGTCGTCCTCGCGCAGCGTCTCGAGGGACGTGGAGATGACCCGTCCGCCGTCGTCCGTCTCGATGCTGCGCCCGACGATGTGCAGGACCTGCGGGTTTCCCTGGACCGTCATGCGCACCCAGTCGCCGACCCCGACATCGAGCAGATCCAGCATGCCCTGGCCCGCCACCGCCTCGTCCGGGCCGCGCGGCTCCTGTCCCTCCGCGACGGCGAACGGGTACGGGTCGCTCTCCGTGCCCAGGCCACGGAGCCTGATCGTGCCGGTCTGGCCCGGGACCAGGGCCGCCACCTCGGCGCCCGGATAGGCGGCCTCCACGTCGGGGTGATCGGTCAGCTGGCGTCGCGCGGACGCCTCGCCGACGGCGTCGCCCCGCACCGTGAGCGCGGCGGCGAGCCCCACCTTCTGCGGCCGGTGCTCGAAACCGTCGAGGGTGGTCCAGGCGCCCATCGCCACCGTGATCAGCAGCAGCGGCACGGCCAGTCGGCCGACGGCGGCAAGGGACCGCACCGGGCGGCTGAACGCACCGCGCCAGCCGAGCACGAGAGCGGGCGGCAGCCGCAGTCCGAGGGCTCGCCGTACGGTTCCGGAGATCCTGCGGCCCACCGGTGCCACGGCCCGGGCGGCGGGGACCGATGGCACACGCCCGGCCCGCCAGGCCGCCGACCCGGTCGTGACGGCGATCAGCAGCAGCGCGGCGGCCGAGATCGCCGCAGGCACCCAGGCGTGCTCGGGGAGGGCCTGCCACAACTCCATCGCCTCGCCGACCCGGCCGGGCAGACGCGGAGCCAGCAGCTCGGTGAGGACGGCCCCGCAGGCCACGCCGACGATCGCCAGGGCGAGGTGCTCCAACAGATACATCCGGACGAGGTGAGCCGGGGTGAAGCCGATGGCCTTCAGTACGGAGATGTCCCGCAGATGACCTCGGATCCTGGTGCTGATGGCGCCCGCCACGGCAAGGGCCGCGGCCAGCAACGCCCCGAGTCCGAACACTGCGAGGAGGAGTCCGAGGAGCCGGTCACCGCCCTCCGCGTCGGCCCGGGCCTGCTGCCAGGTGGAGACCTCGGTGACCTGGTCGGCGCCGAGTTCGGTCACCGCCCGCTGTACGGCGAAGTCGGTGTCCTCGGGGTTGTTCAGCTGCAGGCCGATGGCCTGTCCCTGGCGCGCGGGGTCGGGCGCGACGTGCCGGAGGGTCCCCGGCAGCACCCATGCGACGCCCGGATTCTCCCCTGCCCGGTAGCGCGGCTCCGCGGTGTCGGCGATGCCCGCGACGCGCAGCGTGCGTACCGTCCCGTCGACTCTGGTGCGCAGGGTGTCGCCGGGCTCGGCCCACAGTGCGCGGGCGACCGAGCTCTCCAGAACCACGGAGTCGCGGGCGTCACGGGTCAGCCAGTGACCGGAGGCGATGAGCGGGCGAGCGACGTCGGGCGGCCGCGGCCCGGTGGCGCGCAGCTCCAGCGTCGCGTCACTGCCCCCGTGCTCGGCGCCGGCCACGGCTGTGCGGAACGGCCCGGAGGATGCGTCGACCCCGTCGAGATCGGCCAGCGCCCCGGCGTCCGCGTTCGCCTTGGTGTGAATCCACACATGGGCGCCGGAGGACTGGGTGAAGACCCGCTGCCAGGGGTTCGCCGCATAGGTGAGGAAGGCTCCGGCGAGCAGCAGCGAGATGATGATCCCGGCCGTGGCGAGGACCATGAACAGCGCTTCGCCCCGCTGCACTTTGAGATCGGCGCGCACCCAGCGCACCGTGGCCCGCATCCTTCTCAGCCCTTCAACTCGATGGTGCCGGACACGCCGTCCGCACGCCGGGCACCCTCGCCGAGCGCGGCATCGTCGACGATCCGGCCGTCGAAGAGGTGAATCACCCGGTCCGCGGCACTGGCCATCCGGGCGTCGTGGGTCACCAGCACGATGGTCTGGCCGCGCTGGTGGAAGCGGCCGAGCAGACGCAGCACTTCCCGCGTGCCCTTGCTGTCGAGGCTCCCGGCGGGTTCGTCCGCGAGCAGCAGCGCGGGATGGTTGACCAGTGCCCGGGCCAGCGCCACCCGCTGCTGCTCACCACCGGACAGCTCGCCCGGCATGCTGCGCTCCTTGCCCTCCAGCCCGAGGTCGGCAAGGAGCTCGGTACGGCTCTCCCGCGCCCCCTTGGGCGTGGCCCCGGCGAGCAGCGCGGGCAGCTCGACATTATCGGCCACGGTCAGGGTGGAGACGAGGTTGAAGAACTGGAAGACGATGCCGATGCTGCGCCGGCGCAACACGGCCCAGCGGGCCTCGCTGTAGGAGTCGACCTCACGGCCCCCGAGCCAGATCCGGCCGCTGTCCGGCCGGTCGAGGCCCCCGAGCAGGTGGAGCAGCGTGGACTTGCCGGCGCCCGAGGGTCCGGTGACGGCGAGAAACTCGCCGCGTGCGACGCTCAGGTCGACGCCGCGTACGGCCTTGACGGGGCTGCCGTCGGCCTGGTGGGTCTTGACCAGGCCCTCGGCCCGCACGATGGGTTCGGCGTCGGCGGCAGTGGTACCGCCGGCCGCGGCGGAAGGGGCCTCACGGCTCATTCCAGCTCCTCCTGGCAACGCTCCAACCAGTCGAGGTCCGCCTGGAGATGGAGCATCGCGCCCTCGATCAGCAGCTGCGCGACGTGGTTGTCCCGGTCCTCGGTCGCAGCCAGCTTCGACAGGTCACGCATGGTGTTGAGATAGTGCCGCCGCTGGTTGTTGATCAGAGCGATCTGATCCCCAGGGGTGGGTGCGAGGGCGAGCTTCATGAAGAACTCGTCCCGTACCCGCGGCTCGTCCGTGGGCTCCTCGAACCACGCGGCCACCGTTTCGCGGCCCGCGGGGGTCAGCTGGTAGATGCGTTTGTTCGGCCGGGCCGACTGGCTGATGTCCTGGCCCTCGATCAGCCCGGCTTTCTCCAGCCTACCGAGGGTGACGTAGATCTGTCCGATGTTCGGCTGGGGGTACGCTGCACCCAGGAGGTTTTCCAGGGTCTGCTTGAGTTCGTACCCGTGAGCGGGTTCCTTCGCGAGCAGCGCCAGGAGGGGCAGACGCACGGTGCCGCCTCCTTCCCGACATGCCTTCTCGTTAGGTGAACGCTACGGGCAGCGGCCCGGACGTCATATGGGGCATACCGCGACATCAAGTATCCCGCATGCCTAACGCGTAGCCAGGGGCTCACACCGGGCAGTCGTCGGCGCCGAGGTGCCAGGAGGAACGTATGCGGTGGAGACTCGCCGCGAGCAGAGGGCTCCTGGCAGCCGCGCTGATCTTCACGGGCGTCGCAGGCGCGTGTTCCTCGACCGATGGGGGCTCGGACGACTCCGACGGCCGCGGTCAGCTCACTCTGGTGACGGGCGGGGACATCACCGGCTATCTGCGCAACATCCTCGAGGACTGGAACCGTGCGCGGCCCGCCGAGAAGGTGACGCTGGTCGAGCTGCCCGAGGCAGCGGACGAGGTCCGCGCGCAGATGTCCACGAGCCTGCGGTCGGGCAGCGACCGCTACGACGTCCTCAACCTCGATGTGGCCTGGACGTCCGAGTTCGCAGCAGCGGGCTGGCTCGCCCCGCTGAACGCCGACCGCTTCCCGACCAAGCGGTTCCTGCCGCCGGTGGTGAACACCGCTACCTTCGGCGGTCGGCTGTACGCCCTGCCCTACGTGACGAACGCGGGCCTGCTGTACTACCGCAAGGACATCCTGGACCGGGAGGGCGAGAAGCCTCCGCGCACCTGGGCGGACCTCGAGCGGTTGGCGAAAACGGTCGCACCGAAGTACGGCCTGGACGGATACGCCGGGCAGTTCCTTCCCTACGAGGGGCTGACGGTGAACGCCGCCGAGGCCGTGCAGTCGGCCGGCGGCTCGATCCTCGCCGGCGAGGGGTCCCGGGTCACCATCGACTCACCCGAGGCCAGGAAGGGGGTGGCCTTCCTGGCGAACGGCGTGCGGGACGGGTGGATCCCCGAGAAAGCCCTCGCATACAAGGAGGAGGAGTCCCGGAAGTCCTTCCAGGACGGGCGGCTGCTCTTCCTCCGCAACTGGCCTTACGTGCACACGCTGGCGAGCGGGAAGGACTCGAAGGTCGCGGGGAAGTTCGGGATCGTTCCGCTGCCCGGGCCGGACGGGCCCGCCGCGGGCATCCTCGGCGGCTCCAACCTCGCGATCAATGCGCACTCCCGGCACAAGCAGTCGGCGTCCGACCTCCTCACCTTCCTGACGAGCGAGAAGGTCCAGCGGCGGGTGCTCACCGAGGGCGCGCTGCCTCCCGTGCGGGCCGATCTGTACGGCGATCCCGCACTGGTGCGTCGCCTCCCGTATCTGCCGACACTGCGGGAGAGCGTGCTCGCCGCCAAGCCGCGGCCCAAGAGCCCGCGATACGAGCAGGTGAACCTGGCCATCCAAGCCGTCGTGCACGACGCCATGGCACAGCGGGAGACACCGGAACAGGCCGTCGCGCGTCTGGCGCGTGAGCTGGAGGCCATCGTCCGCCAGAACTGATGTGCCGCAATACGAGCAACCGGCAACTGCGCGGCACTCGCACGAATTGAGCCCTCGGCGGAAGCGTGAATCATTGCCCGCTGTCCTTATGCGATGGGCCAACTGAGCCCCGGACAGCGGTGGATGACTCTTTCCGTCACTGACCATTGCGGTCGGCGATGACGCACGCCACCTCTCTCGATGCACGAACGCCCATGCCGACCGGGCTGCTGACGCCCGAGCGTACGGGCGTCACCGGCCCGGTTCGCTCCCCGCCCGATCACGCGTTGATCATGCGAAAGAGCCTGCGGCGCCGTGCCGCGTGAGGAATCTTGGCGGCGGCAAAAGGCCCTTGCAAAGGGGCGATGTACTACGACGCCTCGTGGGTGCAGTCGGATCGGGGCCACGTTGAAAAGCTTTGCCGAGCGCCCGAACAGCGACTTCAAACCCACTAGGACGAGTCGTAAGTGATGTGCGTTACAGGGTTGCAGGCAATGAAGGAGAGGCGACTTACCCTATGAATTCGCGAGTGTGCACAGCGTACCGACCGGGTCAACTCACAGAGAATTGGCGGAAATTCAGGTTCTTCGTCTCGACTCTGTGAATTGGCAACCCACGCTGCTACGGTACCCGCGCAGGCGGCCCCCACCCGCGGCATGCGGCCCCACCCGCGACATTGAGCGAGCTATGCGGCAACGTTGCCGCTTCGGCGGTCGCCAGGTCTCCCGTACCCGAGGACATGCGATGGCACCACGGAAACATCGGTCGCACCGGCGCAGATCCCTGCTGACCTCACTACTCATGCTCGGCCTGATCCCCAGCCTGGCGCTGGTTCTCGTCTGGGCCTCGAATGCGTACAGCCTGCTTGCCGACGGTATGGAACTGAACCGTCAGGCGGAGCTGGGGCGTTCCCTCGACCCGAAGCTCGACGCCGTCCGCTGGAATGTCGAAAAAGAGATGCGGGTGAGCTCGGCCTGGCTGGCCGATTCCGAAGCGTCGCATGGGTCCCTGAAATCTCAGCGGAACAGGACCGACAGCTCCATCGAGGCGCTCGGCGACCTGCGGCAGAAACTCGAGGATGCCCCGGAAAACGTCCGCGCCGCACAAATTCCATTCGCGGACGTGCTGCGGAAGTTTCCGCTGTCGCAGCTTCGCACGCAGATCGATCGACGGGCGGTCGAGCCCCTCGAAGTCATGCAGAGTTTCAACAGTCTGATCGGCGCCGAGATAACCGCCCTGTTCGAGGCCCGCCAGGTGCCGCAGGGGTCGCTGGTGTCCAAGGCACAGCCGCTCTCGATGCTCACCATCACCTCGCAGGCAATCCACCTGGAGGACACCGTGATGGCCCAGGCGCTGGTCTCCGGGACCATGCGACCGGCGGAGCGGGTGGCATTCATGACACCGCTGGGACTGCAGAGGTCCATGCTGGCCGACTTGGAAGGCATCCAGTCGCCCTCGGAACAGGCCGCGCTGGACCGGCTGACCAAGAGCGCCGCCTGGAAGAGGATGGCGGCCACGGAAGATGCCGTCCTGGCTGCTCGCACGGATGAACGCGGGCGTATGAAGCTGCCCCCCACGGCTGCCCAATGGCGTTCCGACCTCGACACATTGGAACGGGGGCTGGAAGACCTGATCCGGGAGAGAACCGACAGGTTGCTGGCGTCGCAGACCGACACAGCACACGACACGTTGCGTCACGAAGGCGTGGTGACCCTTGCCGGGCTGGCTGCCGTCATCGTCTCCGCCACTCTCTCCTGGCGCGTGGCCCGCTCGTTGCTGCGCCGCATGGCCGGACTCCGAGCGGCCACGCTGGAGCTCGCGCAGAAGCGACTGCCGGCCATCGTCGAACGGCTGAACCGCGGCGAGAAGGTCGAGGTCGAATCCGAGGCCCTCGATCTTGATTACGGCAGCGACCAGGTCGGCCAGGTCGCCCAGGCGTTCAACGCGGTACAACGCACCGGGATCCACAGCGCCGTGGCACTCGCCGACGCCCGCCGCGGTTTCCAGAAGGCGATCCTGATCAGCGCTCGCCGCAGCCAGAACCTGGTCAACGGCCAGCTCGCGTTCCTGGACGACCTCGAGCGCAAGTACGAGAATCCGGGCGTCCTCAAGGATCTGTACCAGCTGGACTCCCAGGCCACGCAGCTGCGCCGGTACGAGGACAACCTGCTGATCATCAGCGACAGCCGGCCTGCACGCCACTGGAATGAGCCCGTCCCCCTCGCGGATGTGCTGCGCAGTGCCGTTGGCGAGGTCGCCGAGTACCAGCGGATCACCGTGAGCGCCGAGGACCAGGTCAGCCTGGTCGGCCGTGCCGTCGGCGACGTCGTTCACCTGCTGGCCGAGCTGACGGAGAACGCCACCAGGTTCTCGCCGCCAGTCTGCCCGGTCCTCGTCAGGGGCGACACCGTGGGCAAGGGGGTGGCTGTCGAGATCGAGGACCGCGGCGTCGGGATGAGCGAGGCGGAATACGCGTCGGCCAACCTCCGGCTTGCCGACCCTCCGCCACTGGACGTGCTGTCGTTGGGAGACGACGCCCGGCTCGGCCTGTTCGTCATCGCGCGGCTCGCCAACCGTCTGGGAATCACCGTCACCCTGCGGCCGTCGGTCTTCGGCGGGACATCCGCGGTGGTGCTCATTCCCGAGGCTCTGCTCGTCCGTCAACCGGAGCAGAAGGACGACCGGAGCGAGGCACCGGCGAACGGCGAAGCACGGGGCACCGGCCTGTCGCCCTCCCCGCGGGGCGGCTCGTCAGGCAAGCAGACCCCGGCGTCCGTCCCAACCGCGCCGGTAGCCCTCGCCTCGGCCGCCACTGCAGTACGGGCCGCGTCCAAGAACCCGGACGCGTCGGGCGGACCGCCGCCCCCGCTCCCGGAACGCGTTCCCCAGGCCAGCCTGGCACAGGAGCTGCGCCAGACCCCGGAGACCGAGACGCGCGAGGGCCCGGCGCAGCAGCCGCCGGCCACGGCCCAACGGGCCGCGCATTCCCTGTCGGCATTTCAGCGCGGTTCCACGCAGGCCAGGAAATCCGGCCCGGCAGGAGACCACGGCCCCGGTCGCTGAGCCCCGTCCCGTCCGCACCCCGGCACAACCGACGCTCCGGAGACCAGCACCCTCATGGACACGCCCCGCACAACCGACACTCACACCCCGCTCGACCTGCTCCTGACGGGCCTGGTCGACAAGGTCGCCAACGTGCGCCAGGCCGTCGTCGTCTCGAAGGACGGTCTGGTCGTCAGCAAGTCCACTTCCATCACCAGGCCCAATGCGGAGCGCCTCGCGGCCACGGCATCGGGCTTGATGAGCCTGGGACGCGGCGTCTGCGCCGACTTCGAGGGAGGAGCGGTCGTCCAGGCACTGATCGAGATGCAGAAGGGATACCTCATTCTCAGCTCGGCCGGCCTCGGCGCCTATCTGGCCGTCCTGTGCACGGCCGAAGCGGACGTCGGGGTCGTCGCATTCGAGATGAATCTCCTCGTCAAGAGGATCGGGGAGCATCTCAGCGTCCGACCGCGCAACCATGCGACCTCCGCCGATCCGCCCAACGGTGCAGCCACAGCATGAGCTGCGCACCCGGCTCACCCGCCCGCGACCGCGCGGGCGGGGGATGCCCTGCGAGGAGCCCCCGTGGGAGAAGGGGGCCGGCCCCGTGAGCGAGTACGGCCGCTTCGTACGGCTCTTCGCACTCACGGGGGGCCGGACCCAGCCCAGCCGCGATGTCTTCACCCTGATCACCTTGGTAACGGCGGTGGAACAGCCGGCGGCCGCGGCACCCGCCCACCTGCAGCCCGAACACCGGCGCGTCCTGCGTCTTTGCGAGCGCCCCACGGCCGTCGTCGAGATCGCCGGCCGCATGGATCTACCCGTATCGGTGGTCACGATCATGCTCTCCGACCTGCTGGAAGCGGGGAGGATCACCGCCCGACCGCCTGTCCAAGCGACCCCTGCTCCGACCGTCAGCCCGGACGTCGCACTTCTGCAGAGAGTGAGGGATGGCCTTGCCAGTCTCTGACACTGCCCCCGACCTCGTGAAGATCCTCATTGCCGGCGGCTTCGGCGTCGGCAAGACCACCATGGTGGCCTCCATCAGCGAGATCGTGCCGCTCCGCACCGAGGAAGTGCTCTCCTCGCTGCGTTCGGGCGTGGACGACCTCACCGGTGTCGAGCGGAAGACCACCACCACCGTCGCGCTGGACTTCGGGCGGATCACCCTCACCACGGACCTGGTTCTCTACCTCTTCGGGACACCGGGCCAGCAACGCTTCTGGTTCATGTGGAACGACCTCGCCCACGGGGCCCTGGGCGGTGTCGTCCTGGTCGACACCCGACGGCTGGAGACCAGTTTCGCGGCGATCGACTTCTTCGAGAACCGCGGGATTCCCTTCGTGGTGGCTGTCAACTGCTTCGACGGTGTCCAGCCCTACGCTTCCGAGCAGATCCGCGCCGCCCTTTCCCTCCGGCCCACAACCCACCTCTGCTTGTTCGACGCACGTGACCGCACTTCCTGCCGAGACGTCCTGATAGACCTCGTGGATCACGCGATCAACGCGGCGAACGCATCCACCGGGGCCAACGCATCCACCGGAGCCAACCCATCCACCGGGACCAACCCATCCACCGGAGCCAACCCATCCACCGGGACCAACCCATCCACCGGGACCAACCCATCCACCGGAGCCAACCCATCCACCGGAGCCAACCCATCCACCGGGACCAACGCATCCGCCGCGACCTGTGAGCAGGGGAAGACCTCACCCAGGACGGGGTGACCTGCGAGATTGCCCGGACGGCCGTCAGCCTCCGGTCAGCCCCTGGAGTCCTCCATGACCGGGCGGCGTCAGCGGCGTACCCGACTGCCGCGCAATCACCCCCGGCAGACCTGCCGGGTCCGAGCCGACCTTGCGGTAGACACCCGACAGCAAGCGGGCCACGGCCCTGTCATGCGTGCCCAGCGCATCGGCGATGCGTGTGTTCGGCCAGCCGCGGGCCGCCCACTCGGCCACGGTCCGCTCCTGTTCGGTGAGTGACTCCGTATCGCCTGTGCGCGGCTTGAGCAACGGCAGCCCGGCGACGTCGAGTTCGTCGCGGGCTCGCGTCGCAAGGCCGTCGGCCCCGCAGTGCACGGCACCCTCCAGACCACGGTGGAGCTGTTCGGCGGCTTCCTGCAGCAGTCCGGCACGGCGCAGGGCAGCGCCGTGGTCGACCAGGGCGCAGGCCAGGTCGTACCCGGACGGGGAGCGCTCCAAGTGCTGGGTGGCCTCCGCGAGCAACCTGATCCGCTCCTCACCGCGCACCAACGCCGCCGCCGCGCGCAAGGACTGTCCGATCGCCGACGGCGTACCGAACCGGCGGGCTCTCCGCACACTCTCGGAGGCGTACTCGAAGGCCCGCGCCGGGTCCGACTGTTCCAGGGCCTGGGCCAGATGAAGCTGCCAGGGGCACCACGCGGGGTTGCGCATCCCACGGGGCTCCAGCCGGTTGCCGACCTGCGTGAGCTGCTCCTCGGCCTCCCGCCGCATGCCGAGAGCGAGGAGCAACTCGCTGTACACCGTCTGGGAGTCGGGGTAGACGACGGCCCCGGGCACCACATCGCCGTAGCTGTACGTGGAGGCGAGCTCCTGGGCCTCCCCGGGCCGGCCGCGTGCGAGCAGAATCTCGATCAGGATGCCGATGGCGAACCACTGCGCGGGCACCTGGTGCCCCACACGATCGGCGATCCGAAGTCCACCGCGTACGAGCATCTCGGCATCGTCGAGGCGTCCGCGGCGATAGCGGATATACCCCAGAAGAGTGAATCCGAACGACAGATGGGCGCCGCGCCAGCCCTTGCTCTCGCATTCGGCGATGCCCTCGTTGAAGAGCTCCTCCGCTCGTCCCGGCTGGTCACAGTACATATAGGTGAGGGCGACCAGGACCGGGACCTCGAAGCCCCACTCCTCACCGGTCCAGCTCAGCCCCTCGCCGAGCGCCTCCTCGGCGTAGTGGAGCGCGGTGCTCGCGGGCTCACCGCGCACCATCGCGTCCCAGGCCCGCAGACCCAGAATGTACCGCTCGGCGATCCCGCGGCCGGTGAGATGCTCGGCGAGCCTGGCCAGCTTGCGCGAGCGCGCGGGAGAGTCCTGTTCATCGGCCCGGAAGGCATTCCACATGAACTGCTCCGCCTGCATGCGCAGCCGGGTGCGGGCGTTCGTCGCCTGCTGCGCAGCTTCGGTCACGGTCTCGGCGGCTTCCGCCATCCGGCCCGAGTGGCCCAGGGCCTGGGCCAGCCGGTACGTGATCGCCTCGCGCAGGGACGAGTCGAGCACGGGCTCGTCCAGCGCGGCCCTCAGATGGTTGACCGTGGTGGCGGGTTCGGTGAGCAGCGCGGAACATCCGAGCTCGAAGAGAACGACGGCCCGGTCCTCCAGCGCGGGTGGCTCCCGCAGCGCGCGGGCGAGACAACGCCGGGCGGCCTCGGGTGCGCCGGCCCGGAGGTACTCACCGGCTGCTTCCCGTAACTGCCGTACGACCCATGGGTCGCTCTCGGGATGCATCTCCAGCAGGTGCCGGGCGACCGACGTGGCGCCCAGGCCGGCGCTCGAGACGGTCGCCGCGGCCTGGCCGTGCATGGCCACGCGGAATGCCGCGGGGATCGCCCGGTAGACGGCGGTGGCGACAAGCGGGTGGAAGAACTCCAGGCGACCGTCGTCCGCGGGGTCGGTGGGCTCGGCGAGAATGCGTGCGTCGCGCAGCCGGGCAACGGCATCGGCGGACTCGGCGTCGCCCAGTCCGCCGATGTTCGCCGCCAGGGTCCGGGATGCCTCGGCGCCCAGCACGGCGGCACTCCACGCGAACCGGACCGCGGAGGGGCCGAGCTGCTCCAGGCGCTCGACGACATCGCTGCCCTTCACCGCGGAGGCCAGTTCGCGCAGTTCGGGAACGTGGGCGTCCTGCGGCTTCAGCCCTTGATCGGCGATCTTGGCGGTCAGTTCGACGGTCTCGAAGGGGTTGCCGCCGGTGACGGCCCAGGCCTCGCGGCAGAACGCCTCGTCGGCTTCCTCCCCCAGTGCGTCCCGGACGATCCGGCTCACCGCGCCGGGGGTCAGCGGTGCGAGGTCGAACGGCCGCGATCCCTGGCGGTCGGCGAGCTTCCCGAACGCCGCGGCGCCGGCGGGGAGTTCGTCCGGACGGTAGGCCACGACGAGCAGCATGGGGAGTTCAGTGGTCCGCGGCGCGAAGCCGGTGAGCCAGGTAAGTGACTCCGCGTCGGCCCAGTGGGCATCGTCGAGGATCACGACCAGGGGCGCGTGCTGCACGGCGAAGCGGGTGGCGATCCAGTCCAGGCCGTCCCGCACACCCTGCGGATCGGGCGAGCCCACGCCGTCCCCGGCCACCAGGCCGACGGCGGGCGCCACGATGTCGTACCAACTGCCCATGATCCGGCGGTGTTCCTGTTCGGTGCCGGAGGCGAGCAAGGGCTGGACGAGCTGGCGCACGACGTGGAAGGCCACTTCCTGCTCCTGCTCGCCTCCGCGCGCGAAGAGCACGGCGCAGCCGCGGTCGGCGGACCTTCTGCGCAATTCGGCGAGGAGCGTGGTCTTGCCCAGCCCGGCGGGGCCCACGAGTGCCAGGAATCCGCCGGACCGGGATGTGCCGGCCCCGGTCGGGGCCGCGCAGAGGTCCGTCAACACAGCGTCCAGGGCGTCGAGTTCCCGCTCCCGCTCGAGCAGCAGCCGGCGCGGCCGGCCCTGCCGGTCTCCCATGTCTCCCACGTCCGTTCCTTCGCTGGTGTGACCGCACCCTTCGCAAGTACCGCAGAGCGTACGCCCGTAGAGACTCCCTGTAATCCCGTGGGCAGGTTTTCCGCAAGGAGACGCAGGGATCTGGTAATGCCGGCAGCCGGCGTGCGGTTCCAACTCGCCTACGGGCGGCGCACGCGCAAGCCCGTACGCCGGGGTCGCACAACAGCGCACCCGCAGCACTGGGCTGTACGGGTTACGAATCGTTTTAGCCTCTGGGGCGCCGAGAACGCCTCGGAGCTGCGAACCCCGCGCCCCTGTGGGGACGTTGCGAAACCCAGGGGGACTCATGGCCAATGCTATGGATTCTGGCCCGCGTCCGATGCTGCCGGACCCCACCCGGCGCACCGCCACCATCAGGATTCCCTTTCCCGCTCGCCTCAGTCCGCACGCTGAACGCGCACGGCGGCATACGCTCCAGTGGTTGCCGGAGATGGGCATGCTGACCGGGGCAGCCGCGACAGTGGAGTACGACGCTCTGCGACTCGAGCGGCTGATGGCGTACTTCTATCCGGACGCCACGGGCACCGACCTCGAACTCGCTACTGATTTCAATGCATGGTTCTTCATCTTCGACGACCAGTTCGACGGCAGGCTCGGGATGCGGCCGGAGGACATCGAGCAGGTGGTGGTCTCCATCGACCGAACCATGGCGGCGGACGACTCGTCCTTCCGGATACCCGGCTCGTCGGCACCCCCTCTGGTCCAGGGTTTCCACAACATCTGGCGCCGCGCCACGGCCGGCACGACCACGGTCTGGCAACGCCGCTTCCGCAGCAACTGGCAGGCCTACTTGGCCGCCCACCGGGGAGAGGCACTCAACCGGACCGCCGAGCACCTTCCGTCTCTGCCCGAGTTTCTGAGTGTCAGACGGGCGTCCATAGGCGTCCAGCCGTGCCTCGACTTCACCGAGCGGTGCGGTGGTTACACCTTGCCGGAAGAACTGCACGGGGCCTCACCGCTGGCCGAGATGCGGGAGATCACCGCCGATGTGGTGATCTTCGTCAACGACATCGTCTCGCTCGTCAAGGAGCTGGCCGCCGGAGATGTGAACAACAGCGTCATCATTCACCGGGAGCGGACGGGCTGCACCATGGACCAGGCGGTCGAGCACATCGCCGCCCTCGCCAACGCGGAGGTCACCCGCTTCGTCCGACTCACCTCGACGCTCTCCAAGACCCTTGGCGAACTGGGCGTTCTTCCTGAGATCCGCGGGCACGTCGACCATTACGTGGAAGGCATGGGGAACCTCATGGCAGGGAATCTCGCCTGGTCCCTCGCGACCGCCCGCTACGACGAGACGGGAGTCGCCGCCGTGAGCCGCGGACGGCAGCGCCCGTGGGCGCATCTCGCCGAAGCGACGTGCAGGGACGTGTTGCGTTCCTGAACGCAAGCGCCGAGCAGTACACGTCCCGGCACGGGCGCCTCATCCCATCCCAGCACGATCCCAGCACGGTAGGGATGAGCAGGGGTGGTCACAGGTGACGAGGGGTCAGCCATCCCAGCACGGGAAAAACAAAGGGCCCGACTCCGAAGAGCCGGGTCCTTTGTGACCTGCACCTTTGCCAGATCAGCAACGTGGTGACATGTCAGCCGCTACACGTTGAAGCGGAACTCCACGACGTCCCCGTCCTGCATCACGTACTCCTTGCCCTCCATGCGGGCCTTGCCCTTGGCGCGGGCCTCGGGGACGGAGCCGGTTTCCACCAGATCCTCGTACGAGACGATCTCGGCCTTGATGAAGCCCTTCTGGAAGTCGGTGTGGATCACACCGGCCGCCTCCGGGGCGGTGGCGCCCTTCTTGATCGTCCAGGCACGGGCCTCCTTCGGGCCCGCCGTGAGGTACGTCTGCAGGCCCAGCGTCTCGAAGCCGACACGGGCCAGCGTGGCGAGGCCCGGTTCCTCCTGTCCCATGGCCTGCAGGAGTTCCAGCGCCTCCTCGTCGTCCAGCTCGATCAGCTCGGACTCGATCTTGGCGTTGAGGAAGATCGCCTCGGCGGGGGCGACGAGCGCGCGCTGCTCCTCCTTGAAGGCCTCGTCGGTGAGCTCGTCCTCGTCGACGTTGAAGACGTAGAGGAACGGCTTGGTGGTGAGCAGGAAGAGATCGTGCAGCAGCCGGCCCTGCTCGGACTCCTTGGTGATGCCCGCGGAGAAGAGCGTGCGGCCCTCCTCGAGGATCGCCTTCGCAGACTCGACGGCGCCGAGGACCGCGGCCTTGTCCTTCTGCAGCCGGGCGTCCTTCGTCAGCCGCGGCAGGACCTTCTCGATGGTCTGGAGGTCGGCGAGGATCAGCTCGGTGTTGATCGTCTCGATGTCGCTCTTGGGCGAGACTTTGCCGTCGACGTGGACGACGTTCTCGTCCTGAAAGGCCCGGATGACCTGGCAGATCGCATCGGACTCACGGATGTTCGCCAGGAACTTGTTGCCCAGGCCCTCGCCCTCCGAGGCGCCGCGCACGATGCCCGCGATGTCGACGAAGTCGACGGTGGCCGGAAGCTTGCGCTCGGAAGAGAAGATCTCGGCCAGCTTGTCGAGACGCGGGTCGGGAAGGCCGACGACGCCGACGTGGGGCTCGATGGTGGCAAACGGGTAATTGGCCGCCAGCACGTCGTTCTTGGTCAGGGCGTTGAACAGCGTCGACTTGCCGACATTCGGCAGACCGACGATTCCGATCGTGAGCGACACGTGGCGACTTCCCGTAGCGAGAATGTGTGAAGGGACCCGGCCCGGCGTGCGGGCCGGTCATCCAGTCTACGGGCGTGGGGAGGGCGCTTCGTACGGCGTCTCGTACGCAGTGGGGACAGGGCCGGCCCGGGGGCGCGAGCCGTGCCGTGACCGGGTGGGGGTCTGCCCGCCCAGGGGCGCGGAGCCGTGCGTGGGCCCGGGGGAGTGTCCCCCTCCCGGGGTCGCGGAGCCGCGCTTGGGCCCGGCTGGAAGGCCGCCGGCCCGGGGCTCGAGCCGGGCGTGGGGCCCGGGTGGAAGTTCGGCCTCCCCGCGGCGCGGAGCCGCGCCGTGGCCCGGGCGGTCCGGGCCACGGTCGAACGAAGGATCAAGGCCCGGCCAACGGCGTGTCCAACGGCGGTTTCCACCTGGGCCGCGACCTACGTTGGTCCCGTGGATCAACCCAGGACCCGTAAGCCCCAGGGCGAACCCCGCCTGCCCGAGCAGGAGTCGGCCACCGTCTACCGCGCAGCGCCCCCGCGGTCCGCGCCTCCCGTACTGGCCGCGCTGCGGCGGCTGCGCCGGCTCGAGCGCGTGCCCGGTCCCCGCTTCACCGGGCTGGGCTGCGGCCTGCTGTCGATGTTCGTCATGATCACCGCGGGAGCCCTGGACGAGTGGCTGCTCGACGGATCGCCCTTCGTCTACGGCCTGGTCTTCGTTCTCCTCTGCGTGGCCGCCGGTCTCTGGGTGCGCCCCGCCGACCTCGTCGGAGCTCCGGTCAGCGCGCCCATCGCCTTCACCGCCG
Organism: Streptomyces sp. NPDC051776; assembly: GCF_040681345.1. Taxonomy (NCBI): domain Bacteria; kingdom Bacillati; phylum Actinomycetota; class Actinomycetes; order Kitasatosporales; family Streptomycetaceae; genus Streptomyces; species Streptomyces sp. NPDC051776. The sequence continues at coordinate 102,094 of NZ_JBFAYQ010000012.1, forward strand.
GGCTGCCGCCCATCAGCGGGGGCGAGGGCGGCTTCGGCGGCCATGTGGTGGCGATGTTCACGCAGCTCGCGTTGCAGGCCGGGTGGCTGTACGGCGGAACGCTGGCGGCCTGTCTGACCGTCGCCGCACGCAAGGTGCTGCGCCTGGGGGACAGGGCGGCCCGCCGGGCGCAGAACACGCCCGCCGGCCCGCAGTCCGCCGAACGCGCCCAGCGCGCCTGACCGAGCGCGGGCCCGACCGAGCGCAGGCCCTACCGAGCACGGACCCGACCTGACGCAGGCCCTACCCAGCACGGACCCGACCGAGCACGCGCCCGACCGAGCCGCCGCGCCGGTCCGTTCACCGGCGCGGCCGGCCGGACGCGGCAGAGGCCGAGGCCCGGCCGAACCTCCGCACGCGCGTCGCCGCCCGCTACGCCACGTACGCCGTCCGCGCGTGCATGCCCCGGTCGGCCGCCGCCATGGCCGCGCCGACGATCCCCGCGTTGTTCTGGAGCTGCGCCGGCTCGATCGCGGCCCTGATGCCCTTGATGTGCGGCAGGAACTTGTCCGCCTTGCGGCTCACCCCGCCGCCGATGATGAACAGCTCCGGCGACAAGAGCATCTCCACGTGAGCGAGGTACTTCTCGACTCTCCGTGCCCAGTGGTGCCAGCCGAGGTCCTCGTCCTCCTTGGCCTTGGTGGAGGCGCGCTGCTCCGCCTCGTGCCCGTCCAGTTCGAGATGGCCGAGTTCGGTGTTCGGCACCAGCCGGCCGCCCGTGAAGACCGCGCTGCCGATGCCCGTGCCGAGGGTCAGCAGGATCACCGTTCCGGTGCGGCCGCGCCCGGCCCCGAAGGACATCTCGGCCGTCCCGGCGGCGTCCGCGTCGTTCAGTACGGTCACCGACAGCCCGAGCAGATCGGCGAGCATGCCCTCCGCGTCCCGGTCGACCCAGCTCTCGTCCACGTTGGCGGCCGTACGGGTCGTGCCGTCGGTCACCACGCCGGGGAAGGTCACGCCGACCGGTCCTGACCAACCGAAGTGCTCCACGACCTCCTTGACGCGTCCGGCCACGGCGTCCGGAGTGGCCGGGTGCGGGGTGAGCACCTTGTGCCGCTCCGCGCCGAGTCTGCCCCGGTCCAGGTCTACCGGGGCGCCCTTGATGCCCGTCCCGCCGATGTCCACGCCGAAAACATTCATGTGCACAACGCTACGGCGAGGAGCAGAAGCTCACGCGCCGGAAGCGGCGGAACCCCCGGAAGCGGACGGCGAGTCCGAGGAGCCCGGCGAAGCCACCAGCCCCGCCGCCTCGGCCCGCAGGTCCCGGCGCAACTCCTTCGGGAGCGAGAACGCGATGGACTCCTCCGCGGCCGTCACCGTCTCCACGTCCTCGTAGCCCCGCTGGGCGAGCCACTCCAGCACGCCCTCGACCAGGATCTCGGGGACGGAGGCACCCGAGGTGACGCCCACGGTCCGCACGCCCTCCAGCCAGCTCTCGTCGATCTCGTCGGCGAAGTCGACCAGGTGCGCGTCATTGGCGCCCGCGCCGAGCGCGACCTCGACCAGGCGGACGGAGTTCGAGGAGTTCCTGGAGCCGACGACGATGACGAGGTCGGCCTCGGCGCCCATCTGCTTGACCGCGGTCTGGCGGTTCTGGGTGGCGTAGCAGATGTCGTCGCTGGGCGGGGAGAGGAGGTTGGGGAAGCGGCCCTTGAGAGCGTCGACCGTTTCCATGGTCTCGTCGACCGACAGCGTGGTCTGGGAGAGCCAGACGACCTTGTCCGGGTCTCGGACCTCGACGTTCTTCACGTCGTCCGGGCCGTCGACGAGCTGGATGTGGTCGGGGGCCTCGCCGCTGGTGCCGATGACCTCCTCGTGGCCTTCGTGGCCGATGAGGAGGATGTCGTAGTCCTCGTTCGCGAAGCGGACGGCTTCCTTGTGGACCTTGGTGACGAGGGGGCAGGTGGCGTCGATGCTGGCGAGCCTGCCGCGCTCGGCCTCCTCGTGGACCACCGGCGCAACTCCGTGGGCCGAGAAGATCACGATGTTGCCCTCGGGGACCTCCTCCGTCTCGTCGACGAAGACGGCGCCCTTCTTCTCGAGGGTCTTGACGACGTACTTGTTGTGAACGATCTCGTGGCGCACATAGACCGGTGCGCCGTACTGCTCCAAGGCCTTCTCGACGGCGACCACGGCACGGTCCACGCCCGCGCAATACCCCCGCGGGGCGGCGAGCAGGACACGGCGCCGCTCATCGCGGTGCGAGACGTCTCCGCTGGGGGCGCTGGCGGGCGATGGGCTGGGCGTAGCAGTCATGCGCACCATCGTAAGGCCGCTCCGCCGAGGAGCCGGACCGGCTCGTATGCGGACCGGGACCGGGTCGCCACGGGTGGCGCAGGCAGTTGCCACGGGTGGGGGACGAGGAGGTACGAGGGCGGTGGCGGAGGAGGAGGAAGGACGAGCCGTAGCGGTCGCGGCGTTCGTCGAGCCTCCGGGCCGGCGCCGGCGGCGGGCGCGCCGCGGTGTCGGCGGGGGCGGCACTAGCCTGCCCGTATGGGTCTCAACACCTCGCCGGACGCGCCCATCCCCGTGGGCCAGGTGTCACGGCTGATCGGCGGATGGATCGACCGGCTCGGCTCCGTATGGGTCGAGGGTCAGATCACGCAGCTCTCGCGGCGGCCCGGCGCGGGCGTGGTGTTCCTGACGCTGCGCGATCCCTCGCACGACATCTCCCTCTCGGTGACCTGCTACCGCCTGGTCTTCGACCGGGTCGCGGACATCGTCTCCGAGGGCGCACGGGTGGTCGTGCACGCCAAGCCCGAGTGGTACGCGCCCCGCGGGCAGCTCTCGCTGCGCGCAACCGAGATCAGGCCGGTCGGGGTCGGCGAGTTGCTGGCCCGGCTGGAGCAGCTCAAGAAGGCGCTCGCGGCGGAGGGGCTGTTCGCGCTCGACCGGAAGCGGACGCTGCCCTTCCTGCCGCAGCTCATCGGTCTGGTCTGCGGCCGCGCCTCTGCGGCCGAGCGGGACGTACTGGAGAACGCGCGCCACCGCTGGCCCGCGGTCCGCTTCGAGATCCGCAATGTCGCGGTGCAGGGCGTGCACGCCGTGCCTCAGGTCGTCCAGGCGGTGAAGGACCTGGACTCGCAGCCGGAGGTGGACGTGATCGTCGTGGCGCGGGGCGGCGGCAGCGTTGAGGATCTGCTGCCGTTCTCGGACGAGCAGCTCGTACGGGCCGTCGCCGACTGCCGTACGCCCGTGGTCTCCGCGATCGGGCACGAGCCGGACTCCCCGCTGCTCGACCTCGTCGCCGACCTGCGCGCGTCCACCCCGACCGACGCCGCGAAGAAGGTCGTGCCGGACGTCGGCGAGGAGTTGACCCGGATCCGGCAGCTCCGCGAGCGGGCGCTGCGCACCGTCACCGGGCTGCTCGACCGTGAGGAGCGGGGGTTGGCCGCCGCATGCCACCGGCCCTGCATGGAGCGGCCGCAGCGCATGGTCGACGAGCGGGAGGAGCAGGTCGAATCCCTGCTCCACCGCGGCCGCAGAACGCTGGGGCACTTGCTGGACCGGGCCGACTCGGAGCTGGCGCACACCCTCGCCCGGGTGGTCTCGCTCTCCCCCGCCGCCACGCTGGAGCGGGGGTACGCGGTGCTGCAGCGGCCCGACGGCACCGTGATCCGGGCCGCGGACGAGGTCACGGCGGAGGAGAAGCTACGGGCGCGGGTGGCCGACGGAGAGTTCACGGTGCGGGTCACGCCGTGACCGGTCCTGTCACAGGCCGCCTCTAGGCTGGACGCATGACCACTACGGACGAGAAGGCCGGCGACGCGGGTGGGCCGGCCACGCCGCCCGACGGCGCGCTCGGCTATGAGCAGGCGCGGGATGAGCTGATCGAGGTCGTGCGCCGTCTGGAGGCAGGCGGGACGACGCTCGAGGAGTCCCTCGCGCTCTGGGAGCGCGGCGAGGAGCTGGCGAAGGTCTGCCGCCGGTGGCTGGAGGGTGCGCGGGCACGGCTGGACGCGGCCCTGGCGGAGTCCGGGGAAGGGGAAGGGGAAGGCGGGAGTGGGGAGACCGGGGAGGATGATGTGGACGGTGCCGGCGCCGCCGGCTGACCGACAGGCGTGCGGTCCCGCGCGTTCGCCGCGCCCAGCCCGGCCGCCCGCCGCACACGACGCTCGCCCTGCACATACGACGTGATCCCGGCGCGGACGGGCCCGCCGCGACATGCTGCTGCGGGCCCTCTGACATGGTGCGGCGGCAGCGGGCCCGCCGCGCTCGTCCCGCCCGTACGAAGGTGGTTCTTGCGCGTACGGCGCTCGTCCCGCCCGTACGGTTCCGACAGGCAGTGCCGATCGACGGCGACTCCGCACTGTGAAGCCGATCACACATCCCGTACTGGTTGAATACTCACCCAACTTGCGTGGTTACAGGGCTCAGAAGAGAACACCGAGCAAGCCTGGAGAGATGAACCCCCATGACCCTCGCCCTCGACACCGCCGCGCAGGACCTCCTCTTCCGTGAGGCCAGGACCGCGAACACCTTCACCGAAGACCCGGTGAGCGACGAGCAGGTCCAGGCGATCTACGACCTGGTGAAGTACGCGCCGACCGCCTTCAACCAGTCGCCGCTGCGCATCGTGCTGGTCCGCTCCCCCGAGGCCCGCGAACGCCTGGTCCGGCACATGGCGGAAGGCAACCGGCCGAAGACCGCCACCGCACCGCTCGTTGCCGTCCTGGCCGCGGACCACGAGTTCCACGAGGAGCTGCCCCGGCTCTTCCCGAAGTTCCCGCAGGCCAAGGACGTCTTCTTCGGTGAGCGCCCGGCCCGCGAGAAGGCCGGTTCCTTCAATGCCGCGCTGCAGGTCGGCTACTTCATCATCGGCGTCCGGGCCGCCGGACTGGCGGCGGGCCCGATGACCGGCTTCGACGCCGCGGGCATCGACAAGGAGTTCTTTCCCGAGGGCGACCACTCGGTGCTGGCCGTGGTGAACATCGGCAGGCCGGGCGTGGACGCCTGGCAGGAGCGCAGCCCGCGCCTGGCGTACGAGGAGGTCGTCACGACCGTCTGACGCCACAGGTCGCCCCGACCGCTGGCCACGAACCGCGCGGAAAGGCCGGAGGGCTCCGCCTCGCGAGAGCCCTCCGGCCTTTCACGTGCCCGCGCCTGTGCCCGCGCCTGCGCCCGCGCTTGTGCTTGTGCCCGCGCTTCTGCTTGTGCCCGCGCCTGTGCCCGCGCTTGTGCTTGTGCCCGCGCCTGTGCTTGTGCCCGCGCCTGTGCCCGCGACGGCCCGCGCCTCTACGACGCCTTGAGCGCGGCCGCCATCTTCGCGAGCTGCCCGTACGACGCGGTGCCGGTCACGACCGTGGTCACGCCGCGCTCCTCCCGCACCAGCGCGTCGTATTTCCTCCCCTCGTACCGTTCCCAGCTCGCGCCGCCGATCCGCTGCTCCCGGCCTGTCGCCTCGGCGCCGTGGCTGACCTTGGTCACGAACTTCGACGCCCGGCCGCTGCTCTGCTCCACCGCCACGTACTGGTCGTCGGGGTCCAGGAAGCCCAGGTGCCAGGCGGCGCCGTCCGGGTTGCCTCCGTCGTACCTGACCGAGGTCGCGCGCCAGGGCCCCGGCAAGCCCTCGGGAGCCGCCACCGGATAGGGCGCGGCGCGGCGTGCCGTGTCCAGCTCGACCCGGTAGCTGATGCGCTTGACCGGGTCCTTCGAGGGGTCGTGGGGGATGAAGAGATAGATCCCGGCGACGACGACCCCGATGACCGCCATCGAGAGGACCATGTCCCGAACCGTCTGGGTACCGCGCATACCTGCCACGCCGCCTATGGTCCCTCATCCCCGGAGGCACGATTCCGGCACCCCCTGCGGGGCACTCGGTCCTCACCACCGAAGGCGGCACCGGGACCGCCCTCACCGACGAACTTCCCGCCGTGCCCCTGAGCGCTCATGCGTGGGGCCCTCTGCTCACATTCGCGATGAGCGGATAAAGTCACAGGCACCCTCTTCAATCCGGCCGTCGTCGTACAGAAAGGTGCGCTCCGATGACCGATCATTCTCTGCCGTCCCAGCTCGAGGTGAGCCCGGAGGCTCCCGACCGCAACCTCGCCCTGGAGCTCGTCAGGGTCACCGAAGCCGCCGCGATGGCCGCGGGGCGCTGGGTGGGCCGCGGCGACAAGAACGGCGCGGACGGAGCCGCCGTCAACGCCATGCGGACCCTCGTCAGCACCGTGTCTATGAACGGCGTCGTCGTCATCGGCGAGGGCGAGAAGGACGAAGCCCCGATGCTCTACAACGGGGAGCGGATCGGTGACGGCACCGGTGCGGAGTGCGACATCGCCGTGGACCCGATCGACGGGACCACGCTCACGGCCAAGGGGATGCCCAACGCGATCGCGGTCCTCGCCGCGGCCGACCGCGGCGCGATGTTCGACCCGTCCGCCGTCTTCTACATGGACAAGCTGGTCACCGGCCCCGAGGCCGCCGACTACGTCGACATCACCGCTCCCCCGTCGGTCAACATCCGCCGGGTCGCCAAGGCGAAGCACAGCGCGCCGGAGGACGTGACGGTGGTCATCCTGGACCGGCCGCGCCACGAGTCCCTGGTCAAGGAGATCCGCGAGACCGGCGCCCGGATCAAGTTCATCTCGGACGGCGACGTCGCGGGCGCGATCATGGCCGCACGGGAGAGCACAGGTGTTGACATGCTCATGGGCGTGGGTGGCACGCCGGAGGGCATCATCGCCGCCTGCGCGATCAAGTGCCTCGGCGGCACCATCCAGGGCAAGCTGTGGCCGAAGGACGACGACGAGAAGGCGCGGGCGCTGGAGGCGGGCCACGACCTGGACCGCGTGCTGCACACCGACGACCTGGTCAAGGGCGACAACGTGTTCTTCGTGGCCACCGGTATCACGGACGGCGAACTGCTGCGCGGTGTGCGGTACCGCGCGGAGACCGCCAGCACCGAGTCGCTGGTGATGCGCTCGAAGTCCGGCACGATCCGGAAGATCGACTCCACGCACCGGCTCTCGAAGCTGCGCGCCTACAGCTCGGTCGACTTCGATCGGGCCCGCTGAGCCGCTGCCGACCCGCGCCGGGCCGACGGGAACCGTCGCGTACGCCGGGGGCGCCCCTGCTCGGAGCAGGGGCGCCCCCGGCGTCTGTGTCACCCGGCCGCTGCGATATGCGGAACGGCGGCGGAGCGCGCCGCTTTCTGCAGCTCCACATCCCGACGCCGGCGCCTGGCCAACACGACCCGGCGCTCGGCCGCGGTCAGCCCGCCCCATACGCCGTACGGTTCCGGCTGCAGCAGTGCGTGCTCCCGGCACTCGACCATCACCGGGCACCGGGCGCAGACCCGCTTGGCGGCCTCTTCACGCGACAGCCGGGCGGCTGTCGGCTCCTTGGAGGGCGCGAAGAACAGCCCGGCCTCGTCGCGGCGGCACACGGCCTCCGAGTGCCAGGGCCCCGCTTGACCCCGAGCGGGGATGCGCTGCGGCGGCACGGCGGCCTGCAGGGGCTGATGCGGCGGTTGCAGCACGGTCTACTCCTGACGACGGCATTCGCGAAAGAGTCACCCTTGCCCGTCTCCCCCATCGCACGGCCGTTTCCCAACCCCCATGCCGCACAAGAAGACGATGGGGCAGTCCCTACCCGCTGTGCGCGCGCCTATGCACACCGTTGCATTTTGCTAGTGCCCGAGATGTTTGGGCGGCGAACCCTCCACCCGATCGTGGGAGTGACCCCTGAGGCGGGCGTGCAGATCGCGCAGGCGCTTACCCCTCCTGGGGCGCGCCTCGATGCTGCCGAAGACCGCCCAACCCGTGACCACGACGACCGGGGCGCCAGGTTCCGCCGACTCCTGGGTGTCGACCTCGACGCTGCCGAAGACGCCCGTCCCCGAGCCGCGCAGCGTCACGTTCTCCGGGACCCGGACCTCCACGCTCCCGAAGACCGATGTCGCGTTGATGACGATCTGCTGCTGCTCGAAGACCGCCTCGGTGAGGTCGACCTCGACGCTGCCGAAACAGGCGAAGGCGTTCGTACGGCCGCCGACCCGCCAACGTCCGCGGCGCACCGAGGCGCTGAAGACGGCGGCGAGGTTCACGGTCGGCGCCGGGACTCCGCCCGGCACCGGACGAGCAGGGCCGGGAGCGTGAGTTTGCGGTGCGCCGGTCGGCAAGTCCCGTATGAGCGGCGCGAGTTTGCCGAGCGTCTTCGCGCGGTAGACGCCGTCGACCCGGTCGGAGTGCTCCTCCGGGGTCAACCGCCCCTCGGCGAGGGCCTCACGGAGGATGTCCGCGATCCGGTCACGGTCCGCGTCGGACGCGCGGATCTCCCCCTCGGCCAGAGGCCGGGCGGGGGCCGTCGCGGGCTTGGTCAATCGCACCGGCTGCTGCTCAGGCTCATTCACCGGCCCAGGGTACCGAAACGCGATAGATCGCGACTAGTGCCGGCCCCCGCCAAGGTTTGTCCGGTGGCGAGACGTCCTGGTGCAGTCGGAGGCCAAGCGCGCCGGATGGGCCTCGTAGCGGGCCCACTCGGCCGATCGGCAAAGCGGCGGACGGCAGGGGCCGAGTGGCGGGGCGGCGAACGGCAAAGCGGCGAGCGGCAGGGCGGCGAACGGAAGGGGCCGAGCGGCAAAGCGGCGAACGGCAGGGCGGCGAGCGGGCAAGCCTTGCGGGGCAGCACTTGAGTCCGGCCGCGGGAGTCTCCCGCACAGCCCGCCACTGAGCCTTACCTCACAGGCTCGGGCGCCCCGGCTCGTTCTACGCTTGTCTGCGCTGTCATCGAAGCCAGCCGCCCGTCTGCCGAGTGAGGATTTACCCGATGGCCCCCGTCTCCCGCCCGACCCGCCCCGCGTTCGCCTACACGGACCTGCTGCCCCTGGGCGAGGACACCACGCCGTACCGTCTGGTGACCTCGGAGGGCGTGAGCACCTTCGAGGCCGGCGGTCGAACCTTCCTCAAGGTCGAGCCGGAGGCTCTGCGCACCTTGGCGGCCGAGGCAATGAAGGACATTTCGCACTATCTGCGCCCGGCCCATCTCGCCCAGCTCCGCCGCATCCTGGACGACCCCGAGGCGTCCTCGAACGACAAGTTCGTCGCCCTTGACCTGCTGAAGAACGCGAACATCGCGGCCGCGGGCGTGCTGCCGATGTGTCAGGACACCGGCACCGCGATCGTCATGGGCAAGCGCGGCCAGAACGTGCTGACGGAAGGCGGCGACGAGGAAGCCCTCTCCCGCGGCATCCACGACGCGTACACCGAACTGAACCTGCGCTACTCCCAGATGGCGCCACTGACCATGTGGGACGAGAAGAACACCGGCTCCAACCTCCCGGCGCAGATCGAGCTGTACGCGACCGACGGCGGCGCGTACAAGTTCCTCTTCATGGCCAAGGGCGGCGGCTCGGCCAACAAGTCCTTCCTCTACCAGGAGACGAAGGCCGTCCTGAACGAGTCCTCCATGATGAAGTTCCTCGAGGAGAAGATCCGCCTCCTGGGCACGGCCGCCTGCCCGCCCTACCACCTGGCGATCGTCGTCGGCGGCACCTCCGCGGAGTACGCGCTGAAGACCGCCAAGTACGCCTCCGCGCACTACCTCGACGAGCTGCCCTCGGAGGGCTCCCCCACCGGCCACGGCTTCCGCGACAAGGAGCTGGAGGAGAAGGTCTTCGAACTGACGCAGAGGATCGGCATCGGCGCGCAGTTCGGCGGCAAGTACTTCTGCCACGACGTCCGGGTCGTACGCCTCCCCCGGCACGGCGCCTCCTGCCCCGTCGCGATCGCCGTCTCCTGCTCCGCCGACCGCCAGGCCGTCGCGAAGATCACCGCGGAGGGCGTCTTCCTCGAGCAGCTCGAGAAGGACCCGGCGAAGTACCTGCCGGAGACGACCGACGAGGAGCTGATGAAGGGCGCGGGCCCGGACCTGGAGGCCGTCGCCGTCGACCTCGACCGCCCGATGGACGAGGTTCTCGCCGAGCTGTCCAGGCACCCGGTCAAGACCCGGCTGTCGCTGACCGGCACGCTCGTCGTCGCCCGCGACATCGCGCACGCGAAGATCAAGGAGCGGCTGGACGCGGGCGAGGGCATGCCCGAGTACCTGAAGAACCACCCCGTCTACTACGCGGGCCCCGCCAAGACCCCCGAGGGCTACGCCTCCGGCTCCTTCGGCCCGACGACGGCCGGGCGCATGGACGCGTACGTCGAGCAGTTCCAGGCGGCCGGCGGGTCCAAGGTCATGCTCGCCAAGGGCAACCGCTCCAAGCAGGTCACCGACGCGTGCAAAGCGCATGGCGGCTTCTACCTCGGCTCGATCGGCGGCCCGGCCGCGCGCCTGGCCCAGGACTGCATCAAGAAGGTGGAGGTCCTGGAGTACGAGGAGTTGGGCATGGAGGCGGTCTGGAAGATCGAGGTCGAGGACTTCCCGGCCTTCATCGTCGTCGACGACAAGGGCAACGATTTCTTCAGCTCGCAGGAACCTTCTCAGCCGACCTTCACCAGCATCCCGGTGCGGGGTCCGGGCCTGGGCTAGACCGGCAGCGACACCCATGGAGAGCCCCTGGCGCATTGGCGAATTCGACGAATTGCCGGGGGCTCTGTCGTCTCGGCACAAGCAGTCGCCGACCCGGGACGCCGTCCGGCATCTGTACGATCGCCGACAGGTGACATCCTGCGCCGCATCGACGCTCGAGCCTGCGTCGACTGATGAGGCCTGCCGTGTGATCGACTCATGTCCTGGCGCTGGCCTCGGTCGGCAGCGCGCGTCGGGGAAGTCCAGCGTCTCGGTAGGCCACCGAGTACTTCGGCCGGCGTCCGACGCGCCACCCCGTGCCCCCGTCAAAGGATGGGCGCGCACCACCGCAGTGGGGCGGTCTTCTACTGGTCGGCCCGCGGCATCCGGACGACCGCGGCCCCTCCATCCAGGTCCACCGTCGTCGTCCGGTTCGGTGGCGCCCCGTCCTCCTCGTCGTCCCGCATGACCAGGGACGACTGCCGCTCCTTGAGTTCGTTTTGCTTCCCCGGCGAGAAGCTCGCGTGGAGCTGCTCAAAGCCGGTCGCCGATATCTGGCCCTGCCGGGCGCCGTTCCGCCACGGCAACAGGCCGGCACGCCCAGCCCGGAGAAGCAGCTGATCCGCGAAGGCCACGACGGTCAGCAGGATGACCAGTCCGGGCAAGGTCATGAAGACGGCGAACTCCATGACCCGAGTATCGGCTACGGGTGATGCCGTGAGATGAACACGTTGTCGACTTCTTCCAGGACCCGTCCCCCGTCCAGCCGTTCGTGATGATCATCCCGGTCCGCGGCCCCGGACGGTAGCCCCTGGGGCCGGCGCGCTACGCCGCGGCGTGGTGCGCCAGACGCGCGTGGGGATCCGGTTCGCCGGCCGATGCGGCCGGATCCGCGTGCACCAGGGCAGCGGTCAGCCGCGGTACGGCGTGCAGCAGGGCGTGTTCGGCCTCGACGGCGACGTGGTGCGCGGCGCGTACGCTCAGTTCGCCGTCCACAACGATCGCGACCTCGGCCCGCAGCCGGTGCCCGATCCAGCGCATCCGCAGCTCGCCCACCTCCACCACGCCCGGCACGCGGAGGAGCGCCGCCGCTGCCGCGTCCACGAGCGCGGGGTCGACGGCGTCCATCAGGCGCCGGAACACCTCGCGGGCCGCGTCCTTGAGGACGAGGAGGATCGCGGCGGTGATGAGCAGCCCCACGATCGGGTCGGCGAGCCGCCAGCCGATGGCGGCGCCGCCCGCACCGAGCAGAACGGCGAGTGAGGTCAGTCCGTCGGTACGGGCGTGCAGCCCGTCGGCGATGAGGGCCGCGGAGCCGATACGGCGGCCGGTGCGGATGCGGTAGCGGGCCACCCACTCGTTGCCGGCGCAGCCGATGACGGCCGCGGCGGCGACAGCGGGCAGATGTGCGACCGGCCGCGGGTCGAGCAGCCGGTCGACCGCCGCCCAGCCCGCCAGGACGGCCGAGCCGGCGATGGTCAGCACGATGACGATCCCGGCGAGATCCTCGGCGCGCCCGTACCCGTACGTGAAGCGGCGGGTGGCGGCGCGCCGGCCCAGCAGGAACGCGATGCCCAGCGGTACGGCGGTGAGGGCGTCGGCGGCGTTGTGGACGGTGTCGCCGAGCAGGGCGATCGAGCCCGATAGGACGACCACGACCGCCTGGAGCACGGCGGTCGTGGCCAGAACTCCCAGGGAGATCCACAGGGTTCGCATGCCCTCGGCGGAGGTCTCCATCGCGGAGTCGACCTTGTCGGAGGCGTGGTGGCTGTGCGGCGTGAGAAGGTGGGCGATCCGGTGCCGCGCCCGCGCCCATCCGCCTGAGGCGTGGTGGTGTACGGGGTCGTGCGGGTGCACGCCTGGGTGTGTGTGGGCATGCGGACGACCGAACGCCATCTCGTTCCTCCCGGTCCTCGATTCAGGGCTCACGCCGCCTATTATGTGCGTATGAACGCACGCATGCACCTATCACATGCGCATGGTGCGCCGATACCGGATGACCGCGAACGCCTGACCGTCGCGGCGGAGGTCCTGGCGCTGCTCGCCGACCGCACACGCCTGGCGCTCCTCGTCCGTCTGTCCGAGGGCGAGGCGGACGTGACGACGCTGACCGAGGCATGCGGCGCGGCCCGCCCGGCGGTCAGCCAGCACTTGGCCCGGCTGCGCCTTGCGGGAGTGGTGACGACCCGCAAGGAGGGCCGTCGCATGGTCTACGCCCTGGGCCACGGCCATCTGCGCCGGCTGGTCGAGGAGGCCCTGAGCGTCGCGGACCACCGGATCGGGCGCCTCCCGCCCCACGACTGACGCACCGCGGCCCGTCCCAGCCGGACTGCCTGCCCCCCGCAGGCGGGGCCCCACGGGGAACCGGCCGCGGGCGAGCGACTACGGACTGTGGATCTTGACAGCGTCGAGAGCCGGGCGAAGTGTGGGTGGTAGGCACTCTGTACGGCATTGACCTTTACCGTTCACCGCTCGCCCACCCGCTCATGTCGGATCGTCCCCGGTCCGGGCGACCGTTCGGGCCACCACCCCGATCGCCGGCCGACTCACCTCCGGAAGTGCCTCCGCCGGAGAGCAGGGGAGCCATAGGTCCGCAGCGGCGTCGGCAATGGGGGGTTCCGCTCCCCGGTACACCACCGACGGCTTGTCCGGTGCCCGTAATTCCGCGATGGGCCACCGGCGCGCGGGGGGCTCAGGCCCGCCCGGCGGGACCGGGCGGACGCCCTCCCGCACACATCGCGACTCCCGTGGGACTTCCTCCCGCACACATCGCGACTCCCGTGGGACTTCCTCCGCGGCCCCCGGCCCCGTGCCGGTCCGCTTGCCGCGCCCTGGCCCGGGCGCATGGGCATCCGGGGTCACCCGGCGGCGGCGAACGGCCCGAGAAGAGCGAGGCTCCATCATGACGGTGCCGAATATTCCCGACCTCACAAAGCTGAACGCGCACGAGCTGATGGAGACGAAGCTCGGCACGCAGGAGCTGGCGCACCTGGGCTCGCAGGGCGCGAGCGACCTTTCCCGCAACCTCGATCAAGGGGCTCGATTCGCCTGGAATCAGCTCGGCAAGCTCAACCAGCAGTTCTCTTCCCTGACCGACCAGATGGAACGGGCCACCACCGCGGGTGACGCGGTGGAGCGCCGCCGCCTCGTCCAGGAACTGAGAAACGTGAGGGGCGAGATCAGGACCGTCGGGCAGGGACTCCACAACATCCGCGACACCCAGAGCGCCCTCAGGGAGATGGCCCGGCTCCGTGCGAGCGGGGGCCAGGCCGCCCAGGCGCTGACGCAGCGAGTGGCCGCGCTGGGCGATCAGCCGTCGGTCTGGCAGCGCCTGGTGAACAGTCCGGTCGGCCAGTTCGTCCAGCGCATCGTGGACAAGGCCAGGGGTGGCCTCACCCAGACGGTCAGCACGGCGCGCCAGGGTTGGAACTCGGTGTGGAACAGCGCGAAGAACAACGCGCAGAGGATTTTCCAGGGTCTGGGGACTGCCTGGGTCTGGGCGAAGACCGTGGGGAAGAACGCCGTACGCGCCCTGCCCACCCTGCTGAGATCGGCTGCCGGGGCCGTCGTCCGCGGCTTCCCCGGGGGTGCGGTCGGGATCGCGATCGCCCTGGGAGTCGTGGTGCTGGCGGGTGCCGGGGCATGGGCATGGACCGCGTACAACTCCCCCGGCGAACCCGCCAAGCCGCCGAACGTGCCGGGGCCCGAGGAGCCGGGACGGAACCAGCCCCCACCGGGTGAACAGCCCCCCGCCGAGCAGCCTCCGCCGGGGGAACAGCAGCCCGGTGAGCAGCCGCCGGGTCAGCAGCCCGGTGAGGAACCGCCGCCCGGTGAACAGCCCCCCGCCGAGCAGCCTCCGCCCGGTGAGCAGCCGCCCGCCGAGCAACCGCCGCCCGGTGAGGAGGCCCCGGCGGAGGAGCCCCCGCCCGCCGAGCAGCCGCCCGCCGAGCCGCCTCCGCCGCATCAGGAGCCCGCGGAACCGCCGCCACCCGCCGAGCCGCCCGCACCCCATCAGCCCCCGGCGACTCCGTAGCCGACCGGCGCCGCCGGATGCGCCCCCGCGGACATGCCCCATGCGCCCCGGCGGACATGCCCGATGCGCCCCGCGGACATGCCCCATGCGCCCCGGCGGACATGTCCGATGCGCCCCGCGGACATGCCCGATGCGCCGAGGCGGGCGGCGTATGCGCCGCCCGCCCCGTTGCGAGCCGTACGTACGGCCTGCCCCTGCCGTACGTGCCTAGGCGAAGCGCTGGTTCGCCGAGTTGTCGCACTTCTGGAGGCGGAGCCGGTCCTGTGCCGACGCCAGCGTCAGGCACAGGCTCGTCGACGCCGCGGGCCGGATCGTGTCCCCGGTCCGTGCGAACTGCTGGTTGGTGCCGCCGTGACAGTTCCACAGCACCAGCGCCGCACCCGCCTCGTAGCGGCCGTCGGGCACGTCCAGGCACCGGTCGTGGGTGAGTTCGGTGCGCAGCGACCCGCGGCCGCTCTCGTACCACCAGGCTTGGTTGCGTCCGCCGTGGCAGTCGTGGCCCGTCACCGTGGTGCCGTTGCCCGTCTTCGCCCCGGTCACGTCGACGCACGCGCCGGTGCCGGTGTTCTTCAGAGGCGTGAACCGGTCGTCCCACGCGCCCTCGTACAGCACCGGTTTGTTCGTGCTCGCGGGGTCGGCACAGCTCGCCTCGCGCCAGTCGGTCGCGTAGAGCTGGGTCAGGCAGGAGGCGAAGGCGGCGTGGCCGCGGGCGTTGGGGTGGAAGGACTGGCGTACGGAGTTGGAGTCCGGCGGCCATGGGTTGGTCAGGTCGATCCACAGCCCCCGGGCCCAGGTCTCCTCCATGCACACCTCGTGGCCGTGGAAGAGGCGGGAGTTGTCGAGGTAGGTCGCCCCGGTGCGCTGGGCGACCTGCCGCATTCCGCGTTCGAAGAGGGGCACGGCGTAGTTGCGGCCCCAGACGGCGTCCGAGTCGTAGCCGGTGCAGCCACCGGGGAGCTTGCCCCAGAAGCCGGGGTTGTCACGGATGTCGGGGCCGATGGGGCTCGGATAGCCCATGACGACGAGCTTGTAGTCGCCGTCGGCGTACCCGGCGTCGCTCATGACGGTGCGCAGGTCCCGTACGGTCCGCTCGACCTTGGGGACGAGGCCGTCGATGCGGGCCTGCCAGCCGGGGGCGTACTTCGGCTCGCAGGCGCCCTGGAACAGGAACCAGCGGGTGACGCAGTCGGTCATCACGGACCCGAACTGCAGGTCGTCGTTGGCGCCGGCGACGAGCAGGATCATCTTGATGCGGGTGTTGCGGGCCTTGATGGCCAGATTGTCGCTCTGCACGAGTTCGTCCGCGTGCTGCTTGGTGCCGCCGATGCGGATGTTGTCGGTACCGGCGCCCGAGCACGCGACGTTGTACGTGACGTCGGCCGGGATGCCGGTGCGGTGGATGGCGGCGTCGGGCGAGCGGTGGCACCAGTTGTCGGGGCCGCTGGTGCCGGGTTCGTACGTCCCGACGCCCTCGCCGGAGATCTCGCTGTCGCCGAGCGAGATCAGGGAGGACTTGCGCTGGTCGACGGGGCGCTCCGCGGGGTGGCCGTAGAGCTTCGTCGCCTCGGTGGCGCGGATCTTCTCGAGGTCGGGCGGGAGGGGTGTCGATGCTGTGGCGGTGCGGGTGGTGACTGCGGCCGCGGCGGGTGCCGTGGCCGTGAACCCGCCGAGCGCCGCCGCGAGGGCGGCGGTGACCGCGACGCTGCATCGCACCCAGGTTCTTCTGGGTTGCATGGCGCCTCCCGTGTCTTTTGTTGTTACCCGCGGTATTTACTGGCACGGGGAGCTTCTTGGGAACATCGTGATCCGGACAAACGCTGTGCATCCCAGGAGGTGCGTGACGATGACCGACGCAGGCGCGGACGACTACCGCGTCGAGCACGACTCGATGGGCGAGGTGCGGGTCCCGGCCGCCGCGAAGTGGCGTGCGCAGACCCAGCGGGCGGTGGAGAACTTCCCCGTCTCCGGACAGCGCCTGGAGCGCGCGCACATCGAGGCGCTGGCCCGTATCAAGGCGGCCGCGGCCAGGGTGAACGCCGAACTCGGCGTGCTCGAACGGGATCTGGCGACCGCGATCGCCCAAGCGGCGGCGGAGGTCGCCGAGGGCGCCTGGGACGACCATTTCCCGGTCGACGTCTTCCAGACCGGCTCCGGTACGTCCTCCAACATGAACACCAACGAGGTCATCGCGACGCTCGCGAGCGAGCGCCTCGGCGCTCCCGTGCACCCGAACGACCATGTCAACGCCAGCCAGTCGTCCAACGACGTCTTCCCCTCCTCCGTCCACATCGCGGCGACCGCGGCCGTCACCCACGACCTGATCCCCGCCCTGGAACAGCTCGCCGCGTCCCTGCAGCGCAAGTCGGCGGAGTTCGCCGAGGTCGTGAAGTCCGGCCGTACGCATCTGATGGACGCGACGCCGGTGACGCTGGGTCAGGAGTTCGGCGGCTACGCGGCGCAGATGCGCCACGGCGTCGAGCGCCTCACCGCCTCGCTCCCCCGCCTCGCCGAACTCCCCCTGGGCGGTACGGCGGTGGGTACCGGCATCAACACCCCGCCCGGCTTCTCCGCCGCGGTCATCGCCGAGGTCGCCCGGGTCACCGGGCTGCCGCTGACCGAGGCGCGCGACCACTTCGAGGCCCAGGGCGCCCGGGACGGACTGGTGGAGACGTCGGGTCAGCTCAGGACCATCGCGGTCGGACTGACCAAGATCGCCAACGACTTGCGCTGGATGGCCTCGGGACCGCGCACCGGGCTCGCCGAGATCAATCTGCCCGATCTCCAGCCCGGTTCCTCCATCATGCCGGCCAAGGTCAACCCGGTGGTCCCCGAGGCGGTGCTCATGGTGGCCGCCCAGGTCATCGGCAACGACGTCACGGTCACCACGGCCGGCGCCTCGGGCAACTTCGAACTCAACGTGATGCTCCCGGTGATGGCCAGGAATCTGCTGGAGTCCGTCCGGCTGCTCGCCAACGCCTGCCGCCTGCTGGCCGACCGCACCGTGGACGGCATCACGGCGAACGCCGACCGCGCCCGGCAGTACGCCGAGTCGTCCCCGTCCGTCGTCACACCGCTCAACCAGTACATCGGCTACGAGGAGGCGGCGAAGGTCGCCAAGAAGTCCCTGGCCGAGCGGAAGACCATCCGCGAGGTCGTGCTCGAGTCGGGCTATGTGGACCGGGGAGACCTGACGCCCGAACAACTGAACGATGCTCTGGACGTCTT
This sequence comes from Streptomyces sp. NPDC051776, assembly GCF_040681345.1. NCBI lineage: Bacteria > Bacillati > Actinomycetota > Actinomycetes > Kitasatosporales > Streptomycetaceae > Streptomyces > Streptomyces sp. NPDC051776. The sequence goes on from NZ_JBFAYQ010000012.1 coordinate 119,846, forward strand.
GCGCATGACACGCCCGTAGGGTCCGTGACGAGGCTCCGAGGAGCCCGTCGGCGCCGCGCCCGCGCGGGCCGGAGCCCCGGCCGGTCCGGGCCCGTGCGACGTCCCCCGGTACCGCGGGTCACGGCGCGAACACGGTCCCGCACCTAGGATCTGCCCATGACAGCGGAGACCACGGGAACGACGGGCGCGGCGGAGACGGGATCCTGGCAGCGGGGGGACCACATCCTCTGGCGCTACCGGAGCAACGGCTCCGACCGCGTCCACATCTGCCGTCCCGTCACCGTCGTCGAGGACACCCCGGAGTTGCTCGCGGCCTGGATGGCGCCGGGGACGGTCTGTGTGAAGCCCGTCCTCAGCGACGGCACTCCCGTGCACCGCGAACCGCTGGCCACCCGCTACACCAAGCCGCGCTCCACCACCCTCTCGCGGTGGTTCGGCACCGGTGTGCTCAAGCTCGCGCGCCCCGGGGACCCGTGGTCCGTCTGGCTGTTCTGGGAGAACGGCTGGCGCTTCAAGAACTGGTACGTGAATCTGGAGGAGCCGCTGCGGCGGTGGGCACGCGGCGTGGACTCCGAGGATCACTTCCTGGACATCTCCGTGCACCCGGATGGCAGTTGGGACTGGAAGGACGAGGACGAGTTCGCCCAGGCGCAGCAGGCCGGTCTGATGGACACCGGGCAGGCCGAACGCGTCCGGGCGGCCGGCCGCGCGGCCATCGAACTCATCGACGCCTGGGGCTCCCCGTTCCGCGACGGCTGGGAGAACTGGCGGCCGGATCCTGCCTGGTCGGTGCCCGAGCTTCCGGCCGACTGGGACAGTGGGGCGACGAGATTGCGGCCCTGACCCCGCCCGCGGAAGGAATCTTCCCGTTGGAGACCCTTGATGTGCCCCTGGACACCAACCGTAGGATCGTCGTCCGCAAGACTGCGCGCTGCGCGGGACAGGGACAACTCCTGAATCTCCGGAAAGGTTTGACCGTACGTCACAGTCACACGTCACACTCATCTGGAGTGCTGGAGGGTGGAAAGGTGAAGTCGTGAGCGGAGACGGCTACGACGGGTACGACCGGTTACGGATCGACCGGACCGGGCAGGCAGAGGCATTCGACGCGATCGGGGACCGCTACGACGACGCGTTCCCGCACAAGGAGGGGCAGCTCACGTCCGGCCGCCGGCTGGCCGAGTCGCTCCCCGCGGGCTCGCGCGTCCTCGACGTCGGATGCGGCACCGGGCTGCCCACTGCGGCGCAGCTCACCGAGGCCGGGCACCGGGTGATGGGCATCGACCTGTCGCCCACGATGGTCAAGCTCGCCCGCGACAATGTCCCGGGCGCCGAGTTCCGTGTGGCGGACGTGGCGGATCTGCCGGGTCTCACCGACCTGGCCGACCCGGCCGTCACGGCGGAGGAGGCGGCCCAAGGACCGCCGGGTCCGGGCCTGTTCGACGGCATCGTGGCCTACTTCTCGCTCCTGATGCTCCCCCGTGCGGAGATCCCGTACGCCTTGCGTACGCTGCACGGACTGCTGCGGCCGAAGGGGCTCCTCGCCCTGGCGATGGTCGAAGCCGATGTGGACGACTTCGCAATTCCGTTCCTGGGCCGCACGATCCGGGTATCCGGTTACGTGAGGGACGAATTGCGCCAGGTCGTGCTCGATGCGGGATTCGAGGTCGCCGGGGAGGACAGCTACGCGTACGCCCCGGCCAGCACGGACGTACCGCCCGAGATCCAGCTCTTCCTCAACTGCCGACGACGCGCCTGACCAAGCGCGCCCGACGCGCAGCCCCGGACGGATGGAACCCTACGCGTGACGGAGTACCCGACCTCACACAGCGGCCGCCAGGCCGCTGCCTCAGCGCCCGCGGCGGGCCAGGCCCCGCGGGACCACGAGGATGCCCCCAGCACGGCCGCCCCCGACCCGCGCCGCGCCATGCAGCAGGCCGCGAGCGGCTCCCCGGCCCCCGAGTCCGGGAGCCGGCGGCGGACCTCACGCCGCTCCGCGGAGCGGGACGGCACCATAGGCCGGCCCCGGCCGCCGGCCGACGGCATTGCCGCGGCCGCCGACGGCCGGGGGCACAGCCCCGCGGCGCCCGACGCACCCGCAGGACGGTCCGAGACGGCTCGGGGCGGCGCGCCGCACCCGACCGAGCCGGACACCTCGAGCGCGGACCGCAACGCCGCACGGGGCGCCGCCCGGCGCTCGGGCCGCGCGCAGGGCGGCGGCGCGTCGCGCCAGGAGCGCGGCGCCGGCGCGGCGTCCTCGGTGGCCAACCGCCGCAGCCGCGCAGGCGCTTCGGCCTCCACGGCCGACCCGTCGCAGGGAGTGCCGCACCCCACCGACGCGGACAGCCGCCGGGCCCCGGAGCGCAAGACCGCCACGGCCTCGTCGCGGCGCGCGGCGCGGGCGAAGGCCGCCGAGCCGAGCGGTTCGCTCGGCCACCAGCGGGCCGCGTCCGAGCCGATGACCGGCGCCGCCAGCTTGGGCGGACGGGCCGAGACCGTGGCGGACCCGGTCGAGCCCGTGCCGGACCGGCCGCACGGGGAGACCGGCACAACCTCCCGTACGGGGGACCGACTGCGGTTCGTCGGCGCCGCGACGCGCCGGATCGCCCGCGGCATCGACCTGGACGAGATCGTGCTCGGGCTGTGCCGGGCCACCGTTCCCACGTTCGCCGACGTCATCCTCGTCTACCTCCGCGATCCGCTGCCCGTCGGCGACGAGCGGCCGGTCGCCCCGGTCGTCCTCCGGCTGCGCCGCACCGACCGGATTCCCGAGGAGCAGGACACCGACGGCGGCCGGATGCCGTCCCTCAATCTGCAGACCGAGTTCCCGCAGGCCGCCGAGCTGGCGGAGGTGCGGCCCGGCGGACCGCTGGCCGAAGTCCTGCGCGGCGTACGGCCGGTGTTCGGCGATTCCGACGCGGCTCGTGCCGCGCTCCCCGAACTCCTCGGCCCGCACCACGCGGTCCCGGACAACCAGCGCGCGATCCTCGCGCCGCTGCGCGGCCGGCGCCGGGTGATCGGCGCGGCCGTCTTCTTCCGGCGCCCCGAGCGGCCGGCCTTCGAGGCGGACGACCTACTGGTCGCCGCGCAGCTCGCCACGCACACGGCGCTGGGCGTCGACAAGGCGGTGCTGTACGGGCGTGAGGCGTACATCGCGGACGCGCTGCAGCGCACCATGCTTCCCGAGACTCTGCCGCAGCCCACCGGCGTACGGCTGGCCAGCCGCTATCTGCCGGCCGCCGAGACCGCGCGGGTGGGCGGCGACTGGTACGACGCGATCCCGCTGCCCGGCAGCCGGGTCGCCCTCGTCGTCGGCGACGTCATGGGCCACTCCATGACCTCCGCCGCGATCATGGGCCAGCTGCGTACGACCGCCCAGACCCTGGCCGGGCTCGATCTGCCGCCGCAGGAAGTGCTGCACCATCTCGACGAGCAGGCGCAGCGGTTGGGCAGCGACCGGATGGCCACGTGCCTCTACGCGGTCTACGACCCGGTGGCGCACCGCATCATGGTGGCCAACGCCGGTCATCCGCCGCCCGTGCTGCTGCACTTGGGCGGTCGGGCCGAGGTGTTGCGCGTACCGCCGGGCGCCCCGATCGGCGTCGGCGGGGTCGACTTCGAGGCCGTGGAACTGGACGCTCCCGCGGGCGCCACGCTGCTGCTCTACACCGACGGACTCGTCGAGTCCCGGCTGCGCGACGTGTGGACCGGGATAGAACAGCTCCGCGAGAAGCTGACGGCGACGGCCCGGCTCACCGGGCCGGACCACCCGCCGCCGCTGGAGCCGCTGTGCGACGAGGTGCTCGACATGCTCGGCCCGGGCGACCGGGACGACGACATAGCACTGCTGGCCGCCCGGTTCGACGGGATTGCCCCGAGCGACGTCGCGTACTGGTTCCTGGACCCGACCGAGCAGGCGCCGGGCAAGGCGCGCCGGCTGGCCCGCCGAGCGCTGGACCGCTGGGGTCTCGCCGACCTCAGCGACTCCGTCGAGCTGCTCATCAGCGAGGTGGTGACCAACGCCGTGCGGTATGCGGAGCGACCGATCACGCTGCGCCTGCTCCGTACGGACGTGCTGCGCTGCGAGGTCGGTGATGACGTGCCGCAGCTGCCACGGCTGCGTCAGGCCCGACCTTCGGACGAGGGCGGGCGCGGGCTGTACCTGGTCAACAAGCTGGCGCGGCGCTGGGGCGCGACCCGGCTGAGCACCGGCAAGGTGGTGTGGTTCGAACTGGGCAGCCCGCCCCGCGGCTGAGGCATGCCGGCCTTGAGCCGGCCCTCGCCGGACCCCTGTACCCGGGCCGTCGCGGTCCTGCGCTCATGACCGCGGCGGCCCGGTCGCACGCCCGGCCGGCGGCGGCCCCGCGAGGTCACGGCGGACGATCGGGGTCCGCAGGGAGCCGGTTGCGGACACCGGCCGTACGCGGCCGGGAGCGCCCGGGGCCGTCCCGGCCCGGGGCGCTCCGGTCCGTCACTCCCGCCGCGGGGACAGAGGCTGCGGATCGTCGTCGTCGCCCGGACCCGGCGGTTCCGTCGGACGGGGGCTCGGCTTGGGCGGGCGTGAGCTCTCCGGCGGCGAACTCGAGGGAACGCTCGGCGAAGGGTCGTCCGGCGTGGAGGTGCTGGGCGACGGCTCGTCCGGGCTCGCCGTCCCGTCCGAGGGGGTGGGCGTGGGGTCCGGGTCGGGGTCGGCCGTGCCGGAGGAGCCGGTGGGCGCGGGGGTGATCGCCGCGCCCTGGTCGGTGTCCAGATCGAACTCCGCGGGGTCCTTTCCCTGTAGCGCGCTCTTGGTGTACGCGGCCCAGATTTCTGCCGGATAGCCACCACCGTTGACGCGACCGCCGCCGGCCGTGCCGCTGAGGGTGACGTGCCGGCCGTTCTCCGGGTCCTCGCCGAACAGGCCCACGGAAGTCACCATGTCCGGGGTATAGCCGGTGAACCAGGCGGATTTGTTGTCGTCCGACGTACCGGTCTTGCCCGCGATCTCCAGCCCGGCCGACCGCGCGGCCGCACCCGTACCGTCCTCGACGACACCCGTGAGCACGGACGTGACGCTGTCCGCGGTCGTCCGCTCGACGACTTGTTCCTTCTCGGGCTCCGGCAGTTCGGCCTTCTGCTCGCCGCGCTCTGCGGACTTCACCAGCCGCGGGGTGACCTTCTGGCCGTGGTTGTCGAGCGTCGCGTAGACGCCCGCCATGTCGAGCGGGCTCGCGCCCATGACACCCAGCGACATGGAGGGACGTACGACGAAGCCGCCCGCCTTCTCGTACATGCCGAGCCCGACGGCGGTGTCCTTGACCTCCTGGAGACCGACGTCGACACCCATCTGCGCGAACACGGAGTTGATGGAGTTGTTCATGGCCCGCTGGACCGTCACCTGGCCGTAGCTCCGGTTGTCCTCGTTCGGCGGGGCGAACGGGGTGGGGCTGCCCTTGACGGGGCGTTTGCTCGTGCCGTCGTAGATCGTGTTCGCCGCGATGGGCCTGCCGTCCTGGGTCTTGGCGCCGTTCTGCAGGGCCGATGCGAGGACGAGCGGCTTGAAGGTCGAAGCGGCCTGGTAGTCGCGGCGGGTGGCGTTGCTGATCTGGTGCTTGACGAAGTCCCGGCCGCCGTAGAGCGCGAGCACCCGGCCCGTCCTGGGGTCGACGGACGCGGCCCCGGGCTGGACGTGCCGGTCGACCTTCCGCTCCTTGGGGTCGAGGTCCGCCAGGAGCCGGGTCTTCACTGCCTTCTCCAGGGCGCGCTGCTTCTTCCGGTCGATGCTCAGGGTGATGTCCCACCCGCCCCCCGCCTCGAGTTCCTGCTCGTCGACTCCGGAGGCGAGCAGTTCGGCCTTCGCGGCCCGCACGAGATAGCCGGCCTGGCCCTGCAGGCCGGGGGCGGGCTTGGGGGCGATCGGCTCGGGGAACTTCAGGCCGTCGCGCTTGCCCGGGTCGATCCAGTCCATCTCCGCCATGTTGTCCAGGACGTAGTTCCACCGCTGGAGGACCCGGGTGCGGGCGGTTCCGTCGGACTTGGCATTGGTCCAGTCGTACTGGGTCGGGGCCTGGAGCAGGGCGGCGAGATACGCGCCCTGACCGACCGACAGGTCCTGGGAGTCGACGCCGTAGTAGGCGCGGGCGGCGGCCTGTATGCCGTATGCGCCGCGCCCGAAGTAGCTGGTGTTGAGGTAGCCCTCGAGGATCTCGTCCTTGGTCTTCTCCCGGTCGACCTTGAGCGAGATGATCAGCTCCTTGGCCTTGCGGGTGACCGTCTGCTCCTGCGTCAGGAAGTAGTTCTTGACGTACTGCTGGGTGATCGTGGAGCCGCCCTGCTTGCCCTTGCCGGTGACGGTGTTGAGCAGGCCGCGGGCGGTCCCCTTCAGGTCGACACCGCTGTCGCTGTAGAAGGACTTGTTCTCGGCGGCGACGAAGGCGTGCTGGACGTCGCGCGGCACCCTGGTCAGCCTGACCGACTCGCGGTTGACCTGGCCCTCGCGGGCGATGACCGTCCCGTCGCTGTACCGGTAGGTGTTGCTCTGGAGCTGCGCCTGGGCGTTGGCTCCGGGGACGTCGACGTAGAGGTACAGCGCAATGAAGGCGCCGATGAAGAGGGCGCACACGGCGAGGAAGCCGCCGAGCAGCTTCCGCCAGGTGAAGAAGCGGCGTATACCGCTCTTGGACCTCGCGCGGCGTGCGCCGCGTCCCCGCGCCCGACGCGCGTCAGCTCGTCCCATTTCCGCCCATGCTCCAGTTCCGTCGCCCCCGCAAACCCAACGACGCTAACACCGCAACTCGGGTGAAACATCAATCGATCTCGGTTTTTCGGGACGTGACAATCAGCACCCACCTACATGGAACTGACATGTGAACCGCCCGGAGGGTTGCCTCATCCGCATAATGTGCTATCACTTTGATAGAGGACGCGGAGTGGCCGCGCCGCACGACACGAGACGGGGGGACACCATGTCCGACGCACCGCAGATGCCGAAGCCACAGGTCCGCGAGGTCGCCGCGCACGACATCGGAGGCGGGCTCGCCCTGCTGCTGGGGCTGATAGGACTGCTCGTCGGGGCCGGTACGGTCATCGGCGGCGCCGCCGTGTCCAGCGACGGCCCCGCCGCGGTCGGCGTACCGCTGATCCTCCTCGGGGTGGTGATCGGCATCACCGCGATCTTCGCCATGTGCGGCCTGAACATGGTGGCTCCGGGCGAGGCCCGCGTGGTCCAGCTCTTCGGGCGCTACGTGGGGACCATCCGCAACGACGGCCTGCGCTGGGTGAACCCGCTGACCTCCCGCGAAAAGATCTCCACGCGGGTCCGCAACCACGAGACCCCCGTCCTGAAGGTCAACGACGCGTACGGCAATCCGATCGAGCTCGCCGCCGTCGTCGTCTGGCGGGTCGAGGACACCGCCCAGGCCGTCTTCGAGGTGGACGACTTCCTGGAGTTCGTCTCCACCCAGACCGAGGCGGCCGTCCGGCACATCGCGATCGAGTACCCCTACGACGCCCACGAGGAGGACGGCCTCTCGCTGCGCGGCAACGCCGAGGAGATCACAGAGAAGCTCGCCGCCGAACTGGCCGCCCGCGTCGAGGCCGCCGGCGTGCGGATCGTGGAGTCGCGCTTCACGCACCTCGCGTACGCGCCCGAGATCGCCTCGGCGATGCTCCAGCGGCAGCAGGCGGGCGCGGTCGTGGCCGCCCGGCGCCAGATCGTGGACGGCGCGGTCGGGATGGTGGAGGCGGCGCTGGCCCGGATGGCCGAGCACGAGCTGGTGGAACTCGACGAGGAGCGCAAGGCCGCGATGGTCGGCAATCTGATGGTGGTGCTGTGCGGAGACCGGGCCGCCCAGCCCGTCCTGAACACGGGCACGCTCTACCAGTGACGGACGTCCAGTGACGGACGAGGAAGTCCCCCGCGACACGGGGGGCGGCGACGGGCACCGGAAGCGGCGGCCGCAGCAGCGAAAGCAGGTGCTGCTGCGGCTGGACCCGGCCGTGCACGACGCGATCGCGCGCTGGGCGGAGGCGGAACTGCGCAGCGCCAACGCCCAGATCGAGTACCTGCTGCGGCGGGCGCTGGCGGAGACCGGCCGCCTGCCCCGCACGGCCGGGCCGATGCCGCGGCGCGGCCGTCCGCCGAGGGCCACCGGCCGTACGGTGGAGGCAGGCGGGGAACGGCGCGCGGCTGAGGCGGGTGGGGAACGGCGCACGGCTGAGGCGGGCGGGGAGCGGGAAGCCGGGCCGCGGCCGGACTGACTCCGGGCAGCGCTGGACCGGGCAGCGCTGGACCGGCAGCGATGACGGGGGCCGCGGTCATCGGGGCCGCGTCGGGTGATGGGAACCGGCCGAGGGGACCGGACCTCCGCCCACAGACCGGCCTCCCACCGCCCGGCCTCCGCCCCCGGACTCCGCCGAGCGGCGCGCACTCCCCGGCCACGGCCCGAACGCCCCAACATCACCACCGCACCGCCCTGACCTGCGAGAAAAGGCCATTCAGTACGTCTATACACCTCGCGTATACGCATGGTGTAGAGTCGCCGCCATGTCCATCGGCCACACCCTGCTCGGGCTCCTGGAGTCCGGCCCCCGCCACGGTTACGACCTGAAGCGCGCCTTCGACGAGCGCTTCGGTCACGATCGCCCGCTGCACTACGGGCAGGTCTACTCGACCATGTCGCGCCTACTGAAGAACGGACTCGTCGAAGTCGACGGGATCGAGCCAGGCGGCGGCCCCGAGCGGAAGCGGTACGCGATCACCGACGCCGGGATCACCGATGTCGAGCAGTGGCTCGCGCAGCCCGAGAAGCCCGAGCCGTATCTGCAGAGCACCCTCTACACCAAGGTCGTACTCGCCCTTCTGACCGGCCGCAGCGCCGCGGATCTGCTGGACTCCCAGCGGTCCGAACATCTGCGGCTCATGCGGGAGCTGACCCGCCGCAAGTCCTCCGGCGACATCGCCGACCAGCTCATCTGCGACCACGCGCTCTTCCATCTCGAAGCGGACCTCAGATGGCTCGAGCTGACCGCCGCCCGACTCGACCAGCTCGCGAAGGAGGTCCGCTCGTGACCCCCACCGGTGCCCTGCTCTCCGCCTCCGCCCTGCACAAGGCGTACGGCCCGACCCCCGCCCTCGACGGCGCGGACTTCCATATCCACCCGGGCGAGGTCGTCGCCGTCATGGGCCCCTCCGGCTCGGGCAAGTCGACGCTCCTGCACTGCCTGGCCGGGATCGTCCGGCCCGACTCGGGCGCGGTCCAGTTCCGCGGCCGTGAGCTGACGGCGCTCTCGGACGCCGAGCGGAGCGCACTGCGCCGCGGCGAGTTCGGCTTCGTCTTCCAGTTCGGCCAGCTCGTCCCCGAGCTGACGTGCGTGGAGAACGTCGCCCTGCCTCTCCGGCTGAACGGCACGAAGCGCAAGCAGGCCGAGGCCCGTGCGCTGGCCTGGCTGGAGCGTCTGGAGGTCGACGATGTGCGCGCCAAGCGCCCCGGCGAGGTCTCCGGTGGTCAGGGCCAGCGGGTCGCGGTCGCACGCGCGCTGGTCACGGAGCCGAGCGTGCTGTTCGCGGACGAGCCGACCGGCGCCCTGGACTCCCTCAACGGCGAGCGCGTGATGCAGCTCCTCACCGATGCGGCGAGGACCACCCGCGCCGCGGTCGTGCTCGTCACCCACGAGGCACGCGTCGCCGCGTACTCCGACCGCGAGGTCGTCGTACGGGACGGGCGGGCGCGGGACATGGCGGCCGTCGGATGAGCGGCACCCTGACCGGCCCCCCGGCCGGCACGCGCACCGCCCCGGGCGACGCGCCTGCCCGCGCGGGCTTCGCCCGCTGGGCCGGCGACCTCGCGATGGGGGCCCGGTTCGCGCTCACGGGAGGGCGCGAGAGCTGGGCGCGCACCCTGCTCACCGCGATAGGCGTCGGCCTGGGCGTCACGCTGTTGCTGACGGCGACCGCCGTCCCGTCCATGATCGCCGCCCGGGACGCCCGTACGGATGCCCGCTCCACGGTCAGCGGCTGGGGAGAGGAAATCAAGCCGGGCCCGGACACGCTCCAGGTCCTCGACCTCACCACCACCTTCCACGACAAGGACGTCCTCGGGATGGCCATCCACCCGGAAGGCCCCAACGCGCCCATGCCGCCGGGGATCTCGGAGTTCCCGGGCCAGGGGGAAATGACGGTCTCCCCCGCGCTGGCCGACCTCCTGAACTCGTCCGAGGGCAAGCTGCTGCGGGAGCGGCTGCCCGACCGCATCACCGGAACCATCGGCAAAGAAGGGCTGAGCGGGCCCGGTGAACTGCTCTACTACCAGGGCGCGGCGAAACAGCCGTCGACGGACCGGGTCTATCGCATCGACCACTTCGGAAGGCCGGACGCCACCGACCCGCTCCCGCCCGAACTGCTGCTGCTCGTCATCATCGCCTGTGTCGTCCTGCTGCTGCCCGTGGCGATCTTCATCGCGACCGCGGTGCGCTTCGGCGGTGAGCGGCGGGACCGGCGCCTGGCCGCGCTCCGGCTGGTCGGGGCGGACGCCCGGATGGTCCGCCGGATCGCCGCCGGCGAGGCGATGGTCGCCTCCGTCGCCGGACTGGCCGTGGGATGTGCTGTGTTCCTGGTGGCGCGGCAGTTCGCCGGCTCGGTGTCGCTCTGGGACATGACCGTCTTCCCCTCGGACGTGACGCCCGCCCTGTCCCTGGCGCTGCTGATTGCCGTCGCGGTTCCCGTCTCGGCGGTGCTGGTCACCTTGTTCGCGCTCCGCGGCGTCACCATCGAGCCGCTGGGTGTCGTACGCATCGCCTCGACGCGCCCCCGGCGGTTGTGGTGGCGGCTGGCGATTCCCGCGCTCGGGCTGGCCCTGCTGCTTCCGAAGGTGGGCGGCTTCACCGGGAGCGGTGACCTGGAGACGTACCAAGTCGCCGCGGGGGCAGTGCTATTGCTCATCGGGGTCACGGCCGTACTGCCCTGGCTCGTGGAAGCCGTCGTCAACCGGTTCACCGGGGGCCCGCTGCCCTGGCAGCTCGCGACCCGCAGGCTCCAGCTCAGCAGTGGTACGGCGTCCCGTGCGGTCAGCGGCATCACCATCGCCGTCGCCGGCGCGATCGCGATCCAGATGCTCTTCGCAAGCGCCGAGTCCAACAACACCATGGCCACCGGCCAGGACACGAGCTGGGCCCAGATACAGGTGTCCACCTCGGCCGACAGCCGGGAGGAGGCGGACCGGGTCTTCGACCGGATCCGCGACACCCGTGGGGTGAAGGGGGCCTCCCCGGAAGTCCGCGGTCAGGTCTCGGAGGCCCGTAAGCCGAAGAACGCCGAGGCCCGCTCCGACGAGATCACCGTTGCGGACTGCTGGGTTCTGCGGCGCCTTCTGCGCATCTCCGCGTGCCGGGACGGGGACGTCTTCGTCACGCCGCAGGAGGAGGACTTCGGTTTCGCCGAGCCGGGCATGACGGTGGATCTCACGGGCCGGTTGTCCGCGTCCGGAAAGCCGGAGCCATGGAGGATCCCCGCCTCCGCCCCTGTGGTGGAGGCCAGGGTGGGGCCGCTCGGATACCCGCCATCGGGCATCTTCGCCACTCCCTCCGCCGTGGACGTCGGGAAGTTGCGCGAGGCATCGGCGACCATCCTGGTGCGGCTCGACCCCGACGAACCGGAGGCCGCTGAGTACGTCCGCAACACCGCTGCCGCGATCTCCACGGCGAGCAATGTGATGAGGCTCAGCGAAACCGCCGTGGGCAACGACTTCGCCACCATCAGGCGCGGACTGTTCATCGGGGCGACCGCGACGCTGGTGCTGATCGGGGCAAGCATGATCGTGTCGATGCTTGAGCAACTGCGCGAGCGCAAGCGGCTGTTGTCCGTCCTGGTGGCCTTCGGGACGCGCCGCCCGACCGTCGGCTGGTCGGTCTTCTGGCAGACGGCCGTACCGGTCGCCCTGGGCCTCGGCCTGTCGGTCGCAGGCGGGGTCGCGCTGGGGGCGGTGCTGCTGAAGCTGGTCAACGAGCCGGTGGCCGTCGACTGGTCGAGCCTCGGCACGATGACGGCTTTCGGGGCGGCGGTGATCCTGCTGGTCACCCTCGTCAGCATGCCGCCCCTCTGGCGGATGATGCGCCCGGACGGCCTGCGCACCGAGTAGCCCCCCGAGCCGGACGACGAACGCGTCCCCCGCCGCGGCACCTCCCAGCGGCGGGGGACGCACTCCGTGTTGCCGGACCCGATCAGGAGCCATACGGCGGGTACGAGCGCCCATGAACGCCTGGGGCGCCCGTACGAGCCGGGCGGTTCAGCGTACGAAGTCCCGTGTCACCTGGGAGACATGGTCGCTCACGAGCAACCAGGCGTGCTCGACGCATCCGACGTCCGTGTTGGAGGCTCCGTCGAGCAGGGTGCTCTCGTCCGGGTTGATGAGCTCGTCGCAATGCGACCAGAAAGTCCCGTAGTTGACGTCCCCCGGGGTCTCGTCCCCGGCGTTCAGCTCGGCCAGGAAGGTGCTGTCCGCCTTCATCTCCTTGCAGGACGTGATGGCCCACGAGCAGACCCCGGCGATGCCGGTGCCGTGGTTCGGACCCCCCAGGGAGACCCAGTCGTCGACGTACTGATCGCCCCCGAGGAACTTGATGTAGTAGCGGGACCCGAGGCCGCCCATCGAGTGGGTCACGATGTCGACCTTCTCCGCACCGGTGCGGGCGCGCAGGGCGTCGACCTCGTTGCGGATCTGCTCGGCGGTGGTGACGTTGGACTGGAAGGGGTTGTACGACATGGCCTCCAGCCGGTCGGCCGGGTAGCCGGCGTCCTCGAAGTCGCTCTTCATGTCGAACCAGTTCCATGCACCGCCCTTGTAGCCGTGCACGAAGAGCACGGGGTCCGGTTCGTCCGCTTGCGCCGGCGGTGCGGCGACCAGCGGGGTCAAGACCAGGGCGAGTGCCGCGGCCAGGGTGGAAAGGGTGCGTCCGCTGATGCGCATGGGCGGCTCCATGTCTGCTCGGAGTGCAACAGGAGGCTGACGGCGCACACCGGACGCGGGCGGCGGTCGGTCCGGACCCGTCCCCGTTTGCCGTCGGCCACACCGGTCCGCGTCCCGAGCGGGCCGGTGTGACACTGGTTACTCTCAATTGATGGCCATGCCTTAACAAGGAGTAGCGATACTCAACTTGGCGCGTAACAGGGCCTGATGACGCCCCTGCGATGGAGCGGCGCGAGCGCTGTGCGCGAAGCCCGCGGAGAGGCGCGGAGGAGTGCGCGGACAGCGGCGCCCGTACGCCGGAGTGCCGCGCGGACTCGGAAGCCGTACGGACCGGAACGTCCGTACGGCCGGATGCCCCTCCGGCCGGAAGCCCCCACGGCCGAGAGGCGTCCACGGCTGCCTCGGCTGCCGGACCGGTCTCGACGGGTCGAGCCTTACCCGGACGGGGCCTTACCCGGACGGGGCCTTACCGGACAGGGCTCGACGGGCGGGACTCGACGGGCCGGGCCTTACCGACGGGGCTGGACGGGCGGGACTCGACGGGCCGGGCCTTACCGACGGGGCTGGACGGACCGGACCGGACTCGACAGGCCAGGCCTTGCCGGATCAGCCCCCTACGCCCCGCAGATCTGCACGGGCAGCGGCCGGAGCGCCTCGCGCAGCCCGGCGGCGAGCATTCCGAACTCGTCCGCCCGCGCGGCCCCTGAGCGCATGGCCAAGGCTATGCGGCGCGACGGGGCGGGGTCGGCGAAGGAACCGGTGGCCAGGCGGTCGTTGCCCGAGGTCTCGACACGCAGCGCCGTGCGCGGCAGCAGCGTCACCCCGAGTCCACCCGCGACGAGCTGGACCAGCGTCGAGAGTCCGGCCGCGCTCGTGGCCAGCTGAGCGCTCTGCTCCCGTCCCACTTCCCGGCAGATGTCGAGGGCCTGGTCGCGCAGGCAGTGCCCCTCGTCCAGGAGCAGCAGGTCGAGTTCGCGCAGCGCCTCGCGCGGGATGTCGTCCCGCCCGGCGAGCCAGTGGTCCACCGGCATCGCCAGCACGAAGTCCTCGTCGAACAGGGGGAGTTCGGTCACTCCGGGCGCGCCGAGCGGCACGGCGAGCAGCAGCACGTCCAGGCGTCCGTGCGCGAGCCCAACGAGCAGCGAGCCGGTCTGCTCCTCGTGCACCTGGAGCTCCAGCTCGGGGTAGCGGTCACGGACCGTGCGCAGCACGGTCGGCAGCAGATAGGGCGCAACGGTCGGGATGACGCCGAGCCTGAGCACGCCGGTGAACGGCGCCCGCACCGCCTCGGCCTCCTCCAGCAGCCCGCCCACGGCGTCCAGCACGGTACGGGCGCGCCCAGCGAGCCGCTCCCCCGCCGGAGAGAGCAGCACCTTGCGCGTGGTGCGTTCCAGGAGCTGCACCCCGAGCACGTCCTCCAGTGCGGAGACGGCTCCTGAGAGCGCGGGCTGGCTCATGCCGATGGCCGCTGCGGCGTCGCGGAAGTGGAGGTGCTCGGCGACCGCGGCGAAGGCGCGGAGCTGGGCGAGGCTCGGCTGTCGTACGCCTCCCCCGGTCCGCCCGGGGGTTCGCCCGGTCGCGCCACCCACGGCCACTGATAACCACCTCCGATCAACATCAACAAGTCTACCGATTTCCGTGATCAATCCGCGGCCCAGGGGCGCACGCGCAGCGGCTCCAGCTCCGGGAGGCTGCTGCGGCGCCGGCAAGAGTGCACGAGGGTGCGGAGCTACGGGGGTACGGGCGTGTGGTTGATGTCGTCCGCGCTGGTGGTGGTAGTCGGTGCCGCTGGCGGTTCCGGCAGCAGCCGCGCTCTTGGTGGCGGACTGGCCCAGCGCAGCAGGCCGACGGGTTGGACCCCGGGCCGGCTGGATCGAATGCGGTCAGCTTGGGGTGTCGGGCGTGAAGCGGTAGCCGATGCCGGGTTCGGTGATCAGGTATCGGGGGGTAGAGGGTTCTGGTTCGAGTTTGCGGCGCAGGTTGGCCAGGTGGACGCGCAGGTAGTTGGTTTCTGTCTCGTATCGCGGTCCCCATACCTCGTGCAGGAGCTGGCGCTGGGTGACCAGGCGTCCGGGATGACGGACGAGGATTTCCAGCAAGTGCCATTCCGTGGGGGTGAGTCGGGTCTCCCCGTCGCGGGTCGTGACGCGTTTGGCGGCCAGGTCGATGGTGAAAGCGGCGGTAGTGACCACCGGCTGGTCTTCCGCGGGGGTGGCGCGGCGCAGAGCGGCGCGGATGCGGGCAAGGAGTTCTCCCATGCCGAAGGGTTTGGTGACGTAGTCGTCGGCGCCGGCATCCAGGGCGTTGATCTTCGCGGTCTCGTCGTGGCGGGCGGACAGGACGATGATCGGGACGGTGGACCAGCCACGCAGGCCCTCGATGACCGCGATGCCGTCCAGGCCGGGCAGGCCGAGGTCGACCACGGCCAGATCGGGCGGGTTTCCGGCGGCGGCGTTCAGGGCGGTGGTCGCGTCCGGTGCTGTGGTGGTGGTGTAACCGCGGGCGGTCAGGCTGATGGTCAGTGCGCGCAGGAGGTGGGGATCGTCGTCGACGACCAGGAGGCGTGTCATGGTGCCGCCGGAAGGGTGAGCGTCATGGTCAGGCCTCCGCCGGGGGTGTCGGTGGCCATGAGCGTGCCATCCATGGCTTCGGTGAAGCCGCGCGCGATGGCCAGGCCCAGCCCCAGGCCGCGAGTGGTGCTCTGGTCGTCCAGGCGCTGGAAGGGGGCGAAGATGCGGTCGCGGTCGGCGGCGGGGACGCCGGGGCCGTGGTCGATGACCTGTAGCTGGATCCTCTCGCCTGCGGTCCTGGCATGCAGGTGGACCAGCCGGTCGGGCGGGCTGGCACGGAAGGCGTTGGCGACAAGGTTGGCGATCACTCGCTCCAGCAGACCGGGGTCGGCCAAGACCAGAGGGAGGTTGTCGGCGATTTCCAGGTCCGGCGTCCGGCCGCGCGGTGCGGGAGTGTGCAGGAGGGCGGCCGCGATCACCTCGTCCAGGGTGACGGGACGTGGGTGCACGCTCAGGCCTCCGGCCTGCAGGCGGCTAAGGGCGAGCAGGTTCTCCACCAGGTCGCCCATCTTGTCAGCCGCGGCGTCGATGGTCTCCAGCAGTTCCGCCTGCTGTCCCAGGGCGAGATCCAAGTCGGGTTCGCGCAGGCTGGACACCCCTGCCTTGATGCCGGCCAGGGGCGTGCGCAGGTCGTGGCCCACAGCGGCGAGCAGGGCAGCGCGTACCTTGTCGATCTCGGCGAGCTCGCGAGCGCGGGCAGCCTCGACAGCCAGGCGCTCGGCTTCAAGGGCGCGGGCAGCGGCCGTGGCCAGCCGAGCCAGCAGACGGTGATCGGCGGCGAAGACATCGGGTCCGTCAGCGACCAGCCGCAGGCCCTGGCCGACTGGCGCGGAGAGCGCAGGATGCGGCGAGGGCGACTCGCCCACGACGGCCATCGCCTTCTCGCTGCCTTCGTCGCCCTCCAAGAGGGCGGCACCAGTCATGCCGAAGGTGTCACGGACATGCTCCAGCACCGTGGTCAACGGACGCCCCTGCAGGGGCGCTTCGGTGATCTTGGCCAGCAGGGCGGCCTCGACCCCACTGCGGGCCGCGGCGGCCCGCTGCCGGGCTGCCAGATCGACCGCGACGCTGACGGTGACCGCCACCGCCACATACACCACCAGCGTGATGACAAGGTCCCGGTTCTCCACGTCCAGGGTGTGGAACGGGGGGACGAAGAAGAAGTTGACCAGCACATCCGAGGCGAATGCGGCCGCCAGCGCCACCCACACCCCGCCGGTGGCGGCCACCACGACCACCGCCGCAAGGAAGATCAGGACAATACTTGCCAGCGATAGCTCGCCCCGGGCAGGCACCAGCGCCGCCGTGAGCACCGCCAGCCCCGCTGCTGCTGTACCGGCCACCAGCAGTCGGCGGACCGCGCTCGGTCTGCGCGTGCCACTGCTGCCGAGCGGTGAGATGCGCCCCTTCATGATTGAAAACGCTAGTCGACCGTGGAGGAGCTGCCTCGCTCCGGCTTCGGCGGCTGGGCGTGCCTACCGTCGGTGGAGTCCAGCTGCCAGGGCACGCTGGTGACCATCACCCCGCGCTGGAACAGCAGGCGCGCCTTGAGCCGCAGCGCGGACTGGTTGTGCAGAAGATGCTCCCACCAATGGCCGACCACGTACTCGGGGATGTAGACGGCGATCAGATCGTTGGGGTGCTCATGGTGGAGGCGGGCGATGTAGTCCAGCACGGAACCGGTGATGTCGCGGTAGGGGGAGTCCATCACAGTCAGGGGAACCGGGATCTCCCGCTCGGCCCACTCGGCGCGCAGTGCCTCCTCCTCTTCCGGTGTGATCTTGACGGTGAGCGCGGTGAGCGTGTCCGGTCCGGTGGCCTTGGCGTAGCCCAACGCCCGCAGGGTGGGGCGGTGCAGCTGGGAGACCAGCACAACCGCATGGACGCGGCTGGGCAGCACCACTCCGCCCGGCTGCGGGCTCAGCTGGCGGGCCACCTGGTCGTAGTGACGGCGCACCGCGCGCATCATCGCGTACAGCACCGGCATGGCGATGACCACCAGGTAGGCACCATGCGAGAACTTCGTGACAAGGACGACGACCAGCACGAGCGCCGTCAGGCAAGCACCGCTGGCGTTGATCGCCCGCGCCCGGTGGATACGGCGACGCTCCCGCAGATCGACCACGTTCGCGAGTTGGCGGTTCCAGTGCCGCACCATGCCTGCCTGCGAGAGGGTGAAGGAGGTGAACACGCCCAGGATGTAGAGCTGGATCAGCCGAGTCACCGATCCGTCGAAGGCGTAGATCAACGCGCTGGCGACCACGGCCAGCAGCAGGATGCCGTTGGAGAAGGCCAGCCGGTCCCCGCGGGTGTGCAGCTGCCGGGGAAGGTAGCGGTGCTGTGCCAGGATCGAGCCCAGCAACGGGAAGCCGTTGAAGGCGGTATTGGCAGCCAAAATGAGGATCAGCGCGGTAGCGGTTTGGATGTAGAAGAACATCACCGAGTCGCTCCCCCCGAACACCGCCGCAGCGATCTGGGCAATTACCGTCCGCTGCGCGTCGGTGGCGCAGTTGCCGGGGAACCCCACCAGGTGGCAGGCATCCTCCACGTAACGGACATCAGCGATCAGCGCCAGCGCCGTGATCCCAGCGAACATGATGATCGACAGTGCGCCCATCATCGCCATTGTCTTCGCCGCGTTCTGCGGTTTCGGAGGCCGGAAGGCCGGCACCCCATTGGAGATCGCCTCCGCCCCGGTCAGCGCCGTGCACCCGGAGCTGAACGCCCGCAGCGCCAGCAGTACCAACGCCATGCTGGTCAACCCGATTTGGCCGGGTTCCGGCTCGACCCGCCAGCCGGCGCTCTCGGCCACCGGCGTGTGACCGAAGGCCGTTTGCAGCATGCCGACGAGGATCATCACCAGCACTCCGGCAATGAACAGATAGGTCGGCACCGCGAACAGCCGACCCGACTCGCGCACCCCGCGCAGGTTCATCGCCGTCAGCAGCGCCACGAAGCCCAGATTGATCAGAACCCGGTGGGGATTCAGCACCGGGGCGGCGGAGATGATGTTGTCCACCCCGGCGGCCACCGACACCGCCACGGTCATCACGTAGTCCACCATCAGGGCCGCGGCTACCACCAGGCCCGCCGACGGCCCCAGATTCCGGGAAGCCACCTCGTACGAGCCGCCCCCGGACGGGTAAGCCTGTACCACCTGCCGGTAGGACAGCACCACCACCGCCAGCAGCACCACCACGGCAGCGGCCACCCACGGCGCCAGGTGCAGATACGCCAGGCCACCCAATGTGAGCACCAGCAAGATTTCCTGCGTCGCGTACGCCACCGAGGACAGGGGGTCACTCGCGAAGATCGGCAACGCGATCCGCTTGGGCAGCATCTGCTCACCCAGACGATCGCTACTGAGCGGGCGGCCCACGATCAGCCGCTTGAACGGTATGGACACAACCGGCAGTGAACGCTCACGCCCTTCGGCCACCCGAATCTTTGCGCCCTCTTCACGCCCCCAACGACGATCTTGACGCATTCTTGGCACGCGGGCTGCGTCCCGGTCGCATCGTGAACTTCGATCAGCACCCCGGGCGCCCGCAGACAAAAACCGAGTCTCGATCTGTCGTCCATCACGCGCGCGTGTTGCACATCGTTCGTGAGGAGTTCGGAGAGCACGACCATCGCCGCGTCGTCCAGCACGGTAAGGCCCGGTTGGCCGGTGTCCGCTGGACGCAGCGGAAATGCCGACGCTGTGGATGAACGATCTACGTCGCCAGCCACGCCACTGCACTGATAGCCAACTTCGATCAACGCCGACCGATGCCGCGATTTCTGCGATCAGTTCCGTTGTGACATGTTGGTGCCACCGATCCAACGATCTTGGAGTCAGCAAGACCATGCTCACCATTGGTGACAAGTTCCCCACGTACGAACTGACCGGCGTCACAGGCCCGGCGGGCGCCATGGAGTTCAAGACCTTCTCCAGCAAGGACCGTGATAAGGGTTGGTCAGTCGTCTTCTTCTGGCCCAAGGACTTCACCTTCGTCTGTCCCACCGAAATCGCCGCGTTCGGCAAGCTGAACGAGGAGTTCGCCGACCGCGACGCGCAGATCCTCGGTGTCTCCGGTGACTCGGAGTTCGTCCACCACGCCTGGCGCAAGGATCACGACGACCTGCGCGATCTGCCCTTCCCGATGCTCGCGGACTCCAAGCACGAGCTGATGCGCGACTGCGGCGTCGAGGGCGAGGACGGCTTCGCGCAGCGGGCGGTCTTCGTCGTGGACCCCAACAATGAGATCCAGTTCACGATGGTGACCGCCGGCTCCGTCGGCCGTAACCCCAAGGAGGTCCTGCGGGTGCTCGACGCGCTGCAGACCGACGAGCTCTGCCCCTGCAACTGGAGCAAGGGCGAGGACACCCTCGACCCGGTCAAGCTGCTGGCCGGTGAGTGACCATGTCACTGGCTGACCTGAAGTCCGCGATACCGGACTACGCCAAGGACCTGAGGCTGAACCTCGGTTCGGTGATCGGCAACTCCGAGCTGCCTCAGCAGCAGCTGTGGGGCACGGTGCTCGCCTGCGCCATCGCCGCGCGCTCGCCGCGCGTGCTGAAGGAGCTGGAGCCGGAGGCGAAGGCCAACCTCTCGGCCGAGGCGTACACCGCCGCCAAGTCCGCCGCCGCGATCATGGCGATGAACAACGTCTTCTACCGGACCCGGCACCTGCTGTCGGACCCGCAGTACGGCACGTTGCGCGCGGGGCTGCGGATGAACGTCATCGGCAATCCGGGCGTCGAGAAGACCGACTTCGAGTTGTGGTCGCTCGCTGTCTCGGCCATCAACGGCTGCGGCCAGTGCCTGGACTCGCACGAGCAGGTGCTCCGTAAGGCGGGCGTGGACCGCGAGACGATCCAGGAGGCCCTCAAGATCGCCTCCGTGATCCAGGCCGTGGCCACGACGGTGGACGCCGAGGCCGCGCTGGCCGGATAACGGCGGGCCGTCCGGCGCCGCGACAGCGCCGTCTCACATGGGCGGAGCCCCGCGGGCCACACGTCCGCGGGGCTCTTCGGCGTCTGCGCCGGCCACGGCACCTACGCGGTGGCTCCGGGCTGCGCCGTCGTGGGCGAGGCCGCCGACGGGGCAGACGGGGCCTGTTCGGCGGGCTCGTCGGTGGGTGTCCCCGCCGGATCGACCCCGCCGGCCGGCTGCGGGACCACGGCGGCGCGCAGCGCCTGTTCACGGGAGTACGTCCGCAGATAGCCGACGACGGTGTTCGTGACGGCGACCAGCGGCACGGCGACCACCGCTCCGCCGATACCGGCCACCAGGCTGCCCGCGGCCACCGACAGCACCACGGCGAGCGGATGCACCCGTACCGCGCGGCCCAGGATGAACGGCTGCAGCACATGCCCCTCGATCTGCTGCACCGCGAGCACCACGATCAGGGCCATCAGCGCGGTGAACACCCCCTGGGTGACCAGGGCGACGATCACCGCCAGGGCGCCCGAGACCACCGCGCCCACCAGCGGGACGAACGCGAAGAGGAAAATGAACACGGCCAGCGGCACGGCCATGGGAACGTCCAGGACGTAGAGCCCGAGCCCGATGAAAATGGCGTCGATCAGCGCCACCAGGACCGTGCCCCGCACATAGGCGGTGAGCGTCCGCCAGGCGCGCGGGCCCGCGCCGGCAACCCCGGGCCTGGCCGCGCTCGGTACGAGCTTCAGCGCCCACTCCCAGATCCTGCGCCCGTCGTAGAGCAGGAAGAGCGTGCTGAACATCGCCAACAGGATCCCGGACAGTCCCTCGAGGATCACCGTGACCCCTTCGAGTCCGGCTGATGTCAGCTCTTCCGTGTTGGAACCGATCGCGTCCCGAAGGCTGTTGGCGATCTCGCTGATCTGGTCCTCGGTGACATGGAACGGGCTCTTCAGGAGCCATGCCTGCAACTCGTCGATACCGTCCTGGACGCGCTTGGCCAGGGTGTCGACGTTCTCCATGACCTGCCAGGCCACGAACCAGCCCACCAGGCCCATGATCACGAAGCCGGTGATGAAGGTGAGGGCGGTGGCCAGCCCGCGCGGCAGCCCCACCTTGCGCAGCCGGGCCACGGTGGGCTGCAGCAGCGCGGTGATGAGCAGCGCGGCGACGAACGCCAGCACCACGAGCTGGACGGCGCTGATGACGCGCATGAGCACCCAGAGCGTGCCCGCGAGGACCAGCAGCCGCCAGCCGGCCTCGGCAGCCACCCGCACACCCCAGGGGACGGCGGCGGCGGGATCGGGTTTCGCGGCGACGGCGGGTGCGTACGCGGGCGGGGCCGGTACGTGGTCCGCGGCGCGCGGCGCGTCCGCATCCTCTCCGGGATCCGGGGCACCCTCCCCCGTCGGGGAACCGGATACCTTCCCGTAGTCGTCCTGCTCGGCCGACGCCGCCGCGGCGGCGCGGCGCTCGTCCATGCGCCTCACGGCGCGACCCAGACGCGAGCCCCACTCGCCCAGCCTCTGCGGCAATGCGGACATCTCTTCCCTCAACCCCCAGTCCCCGGCGTCATACCGCATGACGGTACCCCGTGGGGAGGACACGACGGAGCCCCCGACCCGTCGATGGGCCAGGGGCTCCGGTCTACGCGATGCCGCTCCTGGTCAGTACCAGTGGTTGGCCTGCCAGAACTCCCATGCGCCGCACGGGCTGTCGTAGCGGCTGTTCATGTAGTTCAGGCCCCACTTGATCTGAGTCGCGGGGTTGGTCTTCCAGTCGGCACCCGCCGAGGCCATCTTGGAGCCCGGCAGCGCCTGGACGAGACCGTACGCGCCCGAGGAGGGGTTGCTCGCCTGGTAGTTCCAGCCGGACTCGTGGTCCACGATGTTGCTGAAGCACTGGAACTGGTCGGACGGCATCATCTGCCGGGCCATGCTCTGGACCTCGGCGATGGTGTACGAGGCCTGCTGCGGGAAGTCGGTGCGCGATGCCGAACGGGCCGCCTTCAGCGACTCCGCACGCTCCTTCGCGGCCTTCTCCTCGGCGGCCTTCTTCGCCGCCGCCGCCTTCTTCTCCGCCGCGTCCTTGGCCGCCTGCTTGCGCGCGGCTTCCTCGGCGGCCTTCTTCGCCGCCGCGTCGGCAGCGGTGGACTGCGCGTCCGCCTGCTCCGTCAGCGACGCGGTCTGCGCCTGCGTCTGGTTCCCAGCGGAAATGTCCGCGAGGAGCGTCGCGTCGGCAGCGGTCGGCTCGGCGGCCTCAGCCGCCCCGCCCTGGGTGCTGCCCGAGGCGACGCCGACGACGGCGCCGACTGTGGTGACCGCGGTGGCGGACGCCACCGCGAATCCCCGGACCGAGATCCGGCTCACACGGTTTCCTTCCAGCATCGCCCGCTTCAGGTGACCTCGCGGACGCAATCGTGCCCCTGGCGCTGGCCTCCCCTTGTTCCGGACCCGGTCTTACAGGTGGGACCGACTGGCCACGGGAGGCACTGACCCGGTGCGAACTCCCATGGGAGTTCCGCGTGGTGCTCGGGCGGCATACGGCGAACGCGTGTTGAGTTGTGTGGTGCAACACCGCTGGGGGTGCTGGTGTGCCGTATGCGGGGCCTGACAGGACCCACACCCTGCCCGACGCCCGCGTCCGGAGGCAATTCCGCGTTGGGTGGGAAAGCTCACACCCGGTTTGGACCACGGGTTTTATGGAAAACCCCGCACAGCACAGCGCCGCACAGCTAAGCTCTTGTGCTTAACTGCGCGGCGCCAAGTGGCCCCAGATCAGGATCTAGTGGGATTCGGTTGCACTCATTGCGCGCTCCCTGCCGTCCCGGTCTAAATGCGGGTCTCCTCGAGCATTTCGGTCACGAGCGCGGCGATCGGCGAACGCTCCGAGCGGTTGAGCGTGACGTGCGCGAACAGCGGGTGCCCCTTCAGCTTCTCGACCACCGCGACCACTCCGTCGTAGCGCCCGACCCTGAGGTTGTCGCGCTGCGCGACGTCATGGGTCAGAACTACCCGCGAGTTGGCACCAATACGGGACAATACGGTCAACAGCACATTGCGTTCGAGCGACTGCGCCTCGTCGACGATCACGAACGCGTCGTGCAGCGAACGGCCGCGGATGTGCGTGAGGGGCAGCACCTCGAGCATGCCCCGGCCCACGACCTCCTCTATGACGTCGCGCGTCGTCACCGCGGAGAGCGTGTCGAAGACGGCCTGCGCCCAAGGGCTCATCTTCTCGGCCTCGGTGCCGGGCAGATAGCCCAACTCCTGCCCGCCCACCGCGTACAGCGGACGGAAGACCATCACCTTCTGGTGCTGACGGCGCTCCAGTACGGCCTCCAGGCCGGCGCAGAGCGCGAGTGCCGACTTGCCGGTACCGGCCCGGCCGCCCATCGAGACGATGCCGACGTCCTGGTCCAGCAGCAGATCCAGCGCGATCCGCTGCTCCGCGGACCGGCCGTGGATGCCGAACGCCTCGCGGTCGCCGCGGACGAGACGGATACCGCCGTCGGCCGTGACCCGTCCGAGCGCCTTGCCGCGCTCGGACTGCAGCACCAGACCGGTGTGCACAGGCAGATCCCCCACCTCGGGCACGTGCACGACCTCGGAGGCGAAGAGCTCGTCCACCTGCTCGGCCGTGATGGCCAGTTCCGACATTCCGGTCCAGCCGGAGTCGGTGATGGCGAGCTCGGCGCGATACTCCTCGGCGAGCAGCCCGACGGACGACGCCTTGATGCGCAGCGGGAGGTCCTTGGAGACGACCGTGACGTCGTACCCCTCGGCCTGGAGGTTCCTGGCCACGGCGAGGATCCGGGTGTCGTTGTCACCCAGGCGTCCGCGCTCGTTCAGGAACGAGGCCGGAAGAACGGCGGGGTCGGAGTGGTTCAGCTCGACCCTCAGCGTGCCACCCAGCTCCCCGATCGGGATCGGCGCGTCGAGCCGCCCGTACCGGATGCGGTAATCGTCGAGCAGGCGCAGCGCCTGCCGTGCGAAGTACCCGAGCTCCGGGTGGTGCCGCTTGGCCTCCAGCTCCGTGACCACGACGACGGGAAGCACCACTTCGTGCTCGTCGAATCGGGCCATGGCCATTGGGTCGGCCAGCAGAACGCTGGTGTCGATGACGTAGGTGCGCCGGTCGTGCGTGCGGCGCTTTGTGCTGGTCACCACGGGTGGACGAACCCCCTCGCATGAGGTCGGGGCGCGACGGCGTCGCCGGGGAATGGACCGGGCTCGGGCCGCGATGCGCGGGCCGTGCACCGGCCCTCGGCGTTGTCCGCGACAAACGCGCGGTCGTCCGTGTGCAAAGGGCCTCCCGGGCGGGCGACCCCATGCCACCCGCTGGTCTGCCGGACGCCCGTGGACCGGGCATCGACTTGAAAGGGATATTCCCTCGAACGTAGGCCGCCATGCCACGGCATATGACGGCCCGTATGTGAACTTTTCGCAACGCCGGACGCTCCGAGGCGCTTGATTCCGGGGAAGAAAGCGGGGCATATCAAACATTCCGAACTGCGCCATTGGAGCTACCCATCAAGATCACCCCCGCCCCGAATCGAAGGTGATGCCCGCCGGGCGGGGTGGTCGCTCGGGTCGGCCGCACACGGCGGTCGCCCCGGGGCGTGCGCGTGGAGCGGTCGCCCGCGGGTGGGGTGGAGCGGTCGCCCGCGGGTGGCGTGGCCGGTCGGGCAGAGAGCCCGTCCGGCGAGGCGAGTGCCCGGCCGGCGGGACGGCCGGACGTGGAACCGGCGCACCTGGGCCCCGCCAAGGCTTGCCGGGCGCGGTGGACCCCGGCGCGGAGCGGCCTCCGCGGCGAGGGGTCAGGCTCCGTACCGCCGGTGCCGCGCCGCGTAGTCCCGCAGCGCGCGCAGGAAGTCCACCTTGCGGAACGCGGGCCAGAAGACCTCGCAGAAGTAGTACTCGGAGTGGGCGCTCTGCCAGAGCATGAAGCCGGAGAGCCGCTGCTCTCCGCTGGTGCGGATCACCAGGTCCGGGTCCGGCTGGCCCCGGGTGTAGAGGTGTTCGGCGATGAGATCGATGTCGACGATCTCCGCGAGCTCCTCGAAGGACGTGCCCTTGCGCGCGTGCTCGAGCAGGATCGACCGCACCGCGTGGGCGATCTCCTGGCGGCCTCCGTAGCCGACGGCCACGTTCACGAGTATTCCGTCGATGCCGACCGTCCTCTGCTCGGCCTCCTTGAGGACGGCCTGCGTCCGGCCCGGCAGCAGGTCCAGGGTCCCGACGTGGTGGACGCGCCAGCGGCCGTCCGCCGCGAGGTCGCGCACCGCGTCCTCGATGATGCCGAGCAGCGGTACGAGCTCCTCCTCGGGCCGGTCGAGGTTGTCCGTCGACAGCAGCCAGAGCGTTACCACCTCGACATCGGTCTCGGCGCACCAGCCCAGCAGCTCGCGGATCTTCTCCGCTCCCGCCTGGTGCCCCTGCTCGGTGGTGCCGCCCGCAGCCCTGGCCCAGCGCCGGTTGCCGTCCAGGATCACGCCGATGTGCTTGGGGACCTGGGCATGGTCGAGGCGGCCCTCCACCCGGCGTGCGTAAAGCTTGTACACCAGGTCGCGCAGGTTCATCGCCTTCTCCAGCCCCTCCGTACAAAACGGCCCCCAAGTCTTGCACCCTACTGCGCTCTCCAGGCGCCGACCCAACCCGGGAGCCAGGGGGTACGTCAGCGTCGCGTGATAGGGAAGAAGCTGTGACAGACACCTTTCCCTACTGCGCCGCCGACGAGCGCTACGGCTCGATGGCGTACCGCCGCTCGGGCCGCAGCGGCCTCAAGTTGCCCGCCGTCTCGCTGGGCCTGTGGCACAACTTCGGCGACGACCGGAGCCTCACGTCACAGCGGTCGATCCTGCGCCGTGCCTTCGACCTCGGCATCACGCATTTCGACCTGGCGAACAACTACGGGCCCCCGCCGGGCTCGGCGGAGCTCAACTTCGGCAAGCTCTTCGCCCAGGACTTCCGCCCGCACCGGGACGAACTCATCCTTTCCACCAAGGCGGGCTACGAGATGCACCCAGGCCCGTACGGCGAGTGGGGCTCGCGCAAGTACCTGCTGTCCTCGCTCGACGCCTCGCTGAAGCGGATGGGCGTCGACTACGTGGACATCTTCTACTCGCACCGCTTCGACCCGGAGACTCCGCTCGAGGAGACGATGGGCGCGCTGGCCTCCGCCGTCCAGCAGGGCAAGGCGCTGTACGCCGGCGTCTCCTCCTACACCTCCGAGCAGACCGCGGAAGCGGCGCGGCTGCTGCGCGGTATGGGGGTGCGCCCGCTCATCCACCAGCCCTCGTACTCCATGATCAACCGCTGGACCGAGGACGACCGGCTGCTCGACACACTGGAGGCCGAGGGCATGGGGTGCATAGCCTTCGCCCCGCTCGCCCAGGGATTGCTGACGGACAAATACCTGCAGGGGATCCCCGAGGGTTCGCGGGCCTCGCAGGGCAAGTCGCTCGACCCGGGGCTGCTGACCGACGAGGTCGTACGGCGGCTGCGCGGCCTCAACGACATCGCGCGGCGTCGCGGTCAGTCGCTGGCCCAGCTGGCGCTCAACTGGGTGCTGCGCGACGACCGGATGACCTCCGCCCTCATAGGCGCCTCCAGCGTGGCCCAGCTCGAGGCCAACGTCGCCGCCCTCGACGCGCCTCCGCTCACTTCCGACGAGCTGACGGACATCGACGAACTGGCGCGGACGACGGAGGGCGTGAACATCTGGGCCGGCCGGAGCTGAACACCGGCCGCCGTCGGGGCACCGGCGCGGGCAGCGGCTGGGGGCCGCCGGCCCGCGCCGCTCCGTTCAGGCAGATCCGTCCCGGGACTCAGGCGGGCACGAAAACGGGCCGGTCCGTGGGGGGGATGACGGACCGGCCCGAGGGGGGGGACCCCCACCATAACCGCTGGGCCGGGGTGGACCCGGCATCTGCGGGGGTGACGGAATCGGCGTGTGCTGACGCCCGGACCGCCGTTACCGCTCATGTGTCCGATCAGTTCGGCGGTGCGGTCCTGTCAGGCCGCGCCGAGTCCACCGAGCATCAGACCGAGCAGCGTCCCGGCAATCATGAAGGGACCGAAGGGCAGAGCGGTTTTCCGGCTCGCACGCCGGGTCAGCAGCAGCCCAGCGCCGTAGAGCGCCCCGAAGAGAAAACCGGCGAACGCACCCGCGAACAGCAGCGGCCAGCCGTACCACCCGAGGGCGACCCCCAGCGTGAGCGCCAGCTTGACGTCCCCGAATCCCATGCCGCGGGGATGGATCAGGAACAGCACCAGGTACGCGGCGCCCAGTCCGAGTCCGCCCAACACGGCGCCCGTCCAGGAGCCCGCGTTCCCGGGCAGCAGCGCGGCCGCGCCGAGCAGGGCGATGGCCGCCGCGGGGAGGGGCAGGGTGAGGACGTCGGGCAGCCGGTGCACGGCGAGGTCGACGAGCGTGAGGACGCCGAGGAACGGTACGAGCAGCAGCCACAACGCGAGTTCGGGACGCGCACCCGTGGTGGCGGCGAGCCCGCCGCACACGAGGGACGCCGCCGCGGCGGTCAGGGCGCCGGCCGGTCCGTAGCGGCCACCGGGTCGCGGAGGCCATGGGTTGTCGGCCGCGGCAGGGGCCTCGCCGGCGGCACTGGCGTGGGGAGCCTCAGCACCGGGGGCACTGGGGTCGAGGGGCACTGCACCGAGGGCACTGGCACCGGGGCCACCCGCGTCGGAGGGCGGTGGCTCCTTCTCTCCGGGGGCCGAGGGCCCCACCTCGGCCGGCAGGGTTGCCCCGGCCGTGGCTACCTCGGCGGGAAGGACATCTCCCGCGCACTCCCGGCACCGGGCCGGGCCCAGCCAGCCGCGTGCGGGGCCGGTGATCTCATGCCCGGCCGGACACCGGGC
This sequence comes from Streptomyces sp. NPDC051776, assembly GCF_040681345.1. Taxonomy (NCBI): domain Bacteria; kingdom Bacillati; phylum Actinomycetota; class Actinomycetes; order Kitasatosporales; family Streptomycetaceae; genus Streptomyces; species Streptomyces sp. NPDC051776. The sequence goes on from NZ_JBFAYQ010000012.1 coordinate 148,164, forward strand.
GCGCCATCGTTCCTCGGGCTCCACGGCCAGGCGGAACACGGCCCGGGGAACGAGCAGTCCGCAGACGGAGCCGTACGCGGCGGCAAGGGCTATCAGCAGCAGGTGCACCCCCCGACCCTACGGACTGTGGTCGCCGCGGTCACCGGCCCGGTCCCCGACGGGCCCGGCTGCGGGTGTGGTCCCGTGCTCGTTGCGGACGGCGTCCGCGCGGGCCGGCGACGGCGGCCCGGACGAGGTCTGGACGACGGCGCAACCCCGCCCGTGCCCGGACGAGGTCTGGACGACGGCGCAACCCCGCCCGTGCCCGGACGAGGTCTGGACGACGCGCGCAACCCCGCCCGTGCCCGGACGAGTTGGTCCCGGGGTTCAGTGCCCGGCCAATGGGGTCGGCCGTCTTGCCCGCCCTCGCCGCACGTAGAAGGCTCGTCGCGGAGGGGCCAGGTGCGTGGCCGCATGGTGCATGAGGGGGGTCTGGGGAGTGTGCATGCACGACGGCGTAGCCCTGCTTCGTATCGCGGACGGGGCGGCGGGGAGCCGGTCGGGGGACTCGGCGGTGGAGGCGGCGGACGCGGGGGCGGCGACTGGGACGGGAGACCCGGGCGGGATTCCGCTGGAGATCGCCGCCTCCTACCGGGCCCGTACGCGCGGGCTGCTCGGGCGGGATGGCCTGGAGGGGGCGATCCTCCTCAGCCCCGCGACGAGCGTGCACACGTTCCGGATGCGGTTCGCGATCGATGTGGCGTATCTCGACCGGCGCCTGCGCGTTCTCGCCGTACGGACCATGCCGCCCCGCCGGCTCGGGCTTCCGCGGCTGCGCTCCCGGCACGTGCTCGAGGCGGAGGCGGGAGCGATGGAGCGCTGGGGGCTGCGGGCGGGGACGCGCGTCGAGATCGTCCCCGCGGCTTCGCCTCCCGAGTCGTAGCCGCTCCCGCCGACCGCCCTGGCACGGCGGGTGCTGGCCGGGGCGCGCTCCGCCCTCCGCGCCCTGGCCGCGGTCGCGTTCGGTGGCCCTCTGCCTGCCGGTGCCTAGCGGCGTGTGCGTGGGGACGGGTCCGTGCCCGGCGCCCGCGCCCCGCCCGCGCGGGCCGCGAGGAAGTCCTCGAACGTGCCGCGGCCGACGGCATGGTCCGGTGTCAGGTTCTCTCCGCGGCGTACGGCGTTCAGCGCACTGCCGGGCAGCCACAGCGGCACGACCCTGCGGCGCCGCCCCAGCGAGACGAGACAACTGCGCGCCAGATCGGTGTGCGTACGGACCTCGGGGCCGCCCATGTCGGGGACGCGGCCGGCCGGTTCCCCCGCGGCGAGTTCGACGAGACGATCGGCCACCTCGCGTACCTCGACCGGCTGGAAGCGGACACCCGACAGCGACAGCGTGACCGGCAAGCGCCGCTGCGCCTCCGTGATCATGGCGATCAGGTCGTGGAACTGGGTCGTACGGAGCACCGTCCATGGCAGACCCGACACCTCGATCAGCCGCTCCGTCTCCAGCTTGGCCCGGTAGTAGGGGTACGGGATCCGGTCGATGCCGACGATCGAGATGTAGACGAGGTGCGGGCTGCCGCCCTGTCTGCGCACGGCATCGACCAGCAGGCGCGTGCCCTCCACATCGCCCCGCCGCCCCACGGTCGCGCAGTGCACGATCGTGTCCGCGCCAGCCACGGCCCTGTCGATCCCGGCACCGGTGCGCATGTCGCCCATGGCCCACTCGTACGGGGTGGTGTCGTCGGCCGGTCGCGGCCGTCGGCTCAGCACCCGTACGGTCCGGCCGTCGTCGAGGAACCGACGGACAACGGGGCGGCCGAGCGTGCCGGTTCCGCCGGTCACGAGAATCGGTCCGTCCACGTTTCACACCTCCTGGCGGGTCGTCGTCGCGCGCCGACGCCGCTCCGTCCACGGGCCGGGGGCCGCTCTCGGCCGGCCCGGCCGCTACGTACGCATGTCATCCGATGTGGACGAGGCTCACCACCCAGGTGTGACACCCGGGTGGTGAGCAGACCGCTCAGTGCGTCAGCAGCTGGAGGTCCAGGTGTGGGAGTCGCCCCTGTCGTTGGCGGTCGCGTTGTAGCCGACCTCCTGTCCGGGAGTCAGGCAGATGGTGACGCCGCCGCCCTGCCAGGCGCTGGCGTAGACCTTGACGTGGTCCTTGACGCCCGGGCCCGAGACGCCGTGGTTGGCCCACGAGCTGTCCTGGTCGGCGATGTTGCCCTCCCACCAGCCGTCGTCGCCGGTCCAGCCCACGGCCAGGCCGCCGAAGTTGGCGTCGGTGAAGGCGCAGAAGCTGCCGGAGGAGCAGGGGGCGGCGGCCTGGGCCGTGCTCGGTACGGCGGCAAGGGCAGCGCCGGCGGCGAGGACCAGGCCGGCCGCGGTGATGAAGGTCTTGCGCATGATGTCGATCCTTTCGATGAGAACCGCCGGGAATCGGTGAGGTATTCGGACTCGGCGAAGTCCGCGGACTCCACGTCATCGGCTATTCCGGTAATTCCGGCGATTTCCGGGATTTCAGTGATGCGGTTGATTCGGTGTTCGGTGTTCGGTGTTTTCAGTGATTCGGTGGTGCGTTGATTCGGTGATTCGGTGAGTGAGACCGAGTGGCCCCGGAAGGGACGCACTCGCTGACCCGGTGGTCCGCCGGCCGTCGGCCGGTAGGGCTCCGGGAGCTTGTGGAAGTGGTGCGGGCCGCGGACAGGACAGGTCCGGCTCTGACGTGATGAGGCGTCGGCCGGGCCGGCGCAGGAACGGCGGCCGGAGACTCCACCTCAGGGGTGCCGCGCCGACCGGGGCGGCGGCCCCGGTGCCACCGGCCGTGGCGCGGGTCCCCCGCCGCGCCGGCCGGGGCGGCAGGCGCGGCGGTGAGCGCGGTCATCGCCGTACGTCCCGATCGGCGGCAGGGGCGGCCGGGGGAGGCGCCTCAGAAACCGGCCCGGACCGCGACGCGCAGCCCGCGCTCGCGCATCCGCCGGTGGTCGGCGATCTCCTCCGCGAACTCGGCGCGTACTTCGGCCGCGTGGCGCTTCTCCAACCGGGCGCCGGTGCGGGCGAGGTCCGTGCTCCGTACGCACCGTGCCTCGGCCACGGCGTACCGCCGCTGCAGTCCGGTGGCCTCACGGGGTCCGAGATCACGGGCGCGGCGCTGCCACGCGCTGCGCAGCTCCCCCGGGTCCTCGACCTCCCGCACCGGGGCGATACAGCGCGCCCAGCGGGCGAGCGCGGCACGGTACGCGGGATCCCGGGTCACGCGCTGGTGGGCCGCGGCTTCGAGGTTGTTGACGGCGACCTCGGTGCGGAACCAGCGGGCCTGGTCGCCGTAGAGGTCGCGCTGCGCTTCGGCGAGACAACCGTCGCTGTTGGCCCTGACGACGTATCCGGTGGCCGTCCGGGTGGACAGTTCGCGCCGCCCGGTGCCGAACAGCGCGTCGGACAGCCGCCGTTGCTCCGCTACCGCCTTCTTCCCGGACTGTTGTCCCCGCGGGGCCGACCCGGCCCGCTGGGTCCGCCGTGCGTCACCCGTTCCGCCCCCGCGGGCCGGGCGTCCGGTCCCCGCCGCGCTCCCGAAGCCGTGCTCAGCGGCCCAGGCAGGGTCGTCGATCCCGTACGGGAATTGGCGCTGCGGTGCGGATTGCGGATGCTGCGCCGCGCGGCTCCCGCGCCCACTTCCGGTTCCGGCCCGGCTTCCGGTTCCGGCCCCCGTGGCATCCCCGTCGTCGGCGGGAGGCGTGGGCGGAGCCACCTTTCGCCCCGTCAGGCAGCGCCGTACGAGCGCGGATTCGGCGCCCCTCAGCAGATCGTCCTGGGCAGTGGCGGACCGCGGTACGCGCCGCGACTCCCCCGCATCCTTCCGGTCCGCGCCGTCCGCGCAACCGGCCACCGTGGCTGCCATGCACATCGACAGCGCCACCGTGGAAACGAACCTCGCAGCCCGCACCGTGGCCACCCCCTGCCCGTCCGGTCCTGCTGGACCGGATCAGCCGTCTTCCGACTCCCCCGTCGGCTTGGCTCCCATTAGAGAGGAGAGGGGGGCGGTTGTGACCCTCGGACCTCAGAGGGCGGGGTGGTGGGGGGCCTATCCCCCGTTGCCGCGAGGGAACGAGACCTCGACGCGCCGGTTCTTCTTGCGACCTTCTTCGGTGCTGTTGTCCGCGATCGGGTACTGCTCACCGTAGCCGCGGATCTCGAAGGCGATTCCGGCGCCCAGGCTCCTGGCGAGCTCCTTGTGGACGGCGTTGGCGCGCCGCTTGGACAGGACATCGCCATGGGCCGAGGACCCGAGGTTGTCGGTGAACCCGAAGATGCGCACCTTGTCCGAGTCCTGTGCCTTGATCTCCTCGGCGATGGTCTCGATGCGCCGGTGGGCCTCGTCGCCGAGTTTCGCGCTGTCCTTGCCGAAGAGCACTTCGGCCTGGAGCGCGAACTTGACGTCGGAGTTGGTGTCCTCGCGGCGCTCCTCGCCGCCGAGGTCCTCGACGACGGATTTGATGTCGAGGACCTTGGCGGGGGCCAGGGTTCCGCCGTCGACCATCTTCAGGTCGGGGTCGTTCCCGTCGATCTCCACGGGCGCTGCCGGTTTGGTGATGCTGCCCGGCGGCACGTTGGGCTCGTCGTCGGCGTACGCGACGGTGGCCGGGAAGCCGGGCACGCCCAGGAAGCATCCCGTGACGAGCACCGCACCGGCAACGACGTGGACGACGACGCGCGGAAGGCGCACCGGGCGCGCGGACTGACCCTTGTGCATGGCCCCGGGGGACGCCGTCGTGGTGCGTTCGCGGTCCGAACGGCCCCCGGAATGCGCATCGTTGCGGTGTGTTCGCTGTGGGCCCGCAGACTGGGCGGCGCAACGGTGCGCGGGACGCGGCTCGTTGGGAGTCATCGGCCGCTCACCCCGAGATCTTGATCGGGGCGCTGGGGAAGGTCGGCATCTGGAAGTCCACCTCGGTGGTGGACTCCGGCGGCGCCGGGAACTGCATGAAGACGGCAAGCGACTTGCCCGCCTCGACCTTGGTCAGCCCGGTCGTGCACAGGCAGCGCCCCTCGGTGTCCCGCAGCACGTAGTACCGCTTCTTGCCCTTCTGGTCGACGAGCATCGCGCCTCCCACGGAACGGCCGCTGCTGCGGACGATCTCCTGCTCGTAGCCGCGCCAGGCGCTGACGCCGTAGAACGACTCGTTTCCTTCGTTCTTGACCTCGGCGTTGACGGTGACGAAGCCGCCGGAGTCCCGCCGGGCGGAGTGGACGGTGAGGACCAGGTCGTCGGACCCCTTGATGACGGCCAGCGTCTCGTCGGCGTCCGGCACTTCGTTCCGCGGGGTCTTCTCCCGGCCGCCCTCGCCCTTGCCGCGGTCGGGGGAGGACGAGGCGGCCCGGGCGCGTCCGTCGCCCGCGTCCTCTCCACCGCCACCGCAGCCGACGGCCGTGCATGCCAGTACGGCGGCGACGGCCGCCGCGGCCGCTTCCCTGCGGGCCACCCTGAAGTGTCGGGTCCTCATCTGTGCTGCTTCCTTCGGTCGTCGCTCGCGGCTCAGTCGGTCAGGTGCACGGAGAACAGGTCGGACGCGCTGGGCAGGAGACCGCCGTCGTCACCGGGGTCGAGGGTCCAGTCCCTGCCGTCACAGGTGAATGCGGCCCGTGGCGCGTCCCCGTGGCCGTGACCGCCGTCGCCGCCGGTGTCCTCACCGCTGCCGCCCCCACCGCCGCTGCCGCCCCCACCGCCGCTTCCGGCGCCCGCGACGTCACCGGAGCCGCCGCCGGGACCGTCACCCGTGTCGTCGCCGGGATCGTCATCGGTGACGAGACGGCAGCGCGGTTCGATGACCGCGGTGGCCTTGGCCGTGCCGTACTTGCTCTCGGTGCCGGGGATCACGGACCGGCCCACGGGGTATTCGGTGCGGACCTCGACGGTGAATTCGGGCCGCAGCCCCACGTCGGCGCCGCAGGAGGTGACATCGGCTCTGTTGCGGTCCGCGAAGTCATGGGCGCCCGGACAGTCCGCCGCGCCGAAGGGGCCTTCGCCGTTCAGCCAGTCCTCCCAGGGCTCCCCGTTCTCCACGGCGTCGAGCAGCCCTGTTCGCAGCTCGTCCCGCACGTCCTGGGCCCAGGCGAGTGAGGCCGCGTCCGCCGCCGTCTGCGCCCCGTTGCGCGTCGCCGACGCCTGCCCGACTGCAAAGAATGCGAACGCGAGAAAGAGCAGGGCCCCCACCACTGTGACGTAGATGGGGAACGCCTGCCCTCGGTCGCCTGAGCGGCGTACGGCGGTCAGCCCGCCTTGATCTTGTCGATCTGCTCGATGATCTTGTCCGTGATGTTGCCGCCGATATCGGTGCCCACGATCGCGCCGATGATCACGACGACCACCAGAATGATGCCCAGGTACTCGAACGCCGTCTGCCCCCGGTCGGAACGGACGGTCATCGCCCTGACGGCGGTGTTCTTCCAGAACATCGGGTTCCTCTCCCGGGTCGGCCGAGTCGATACCCGGAACGTACGCCTGGGCGGCCCGCTGCGCAGTGGGCCCCGAGGCCCAATTCCGGGCCCAAAGTCCGAGTCGGGCCCACCGTGATGTCCGCCGCCGCCTCATGACCGCCCCTCGCTCAACCACGTCAGTATGGCTTCACTGCGGCTGCCCGAGCCCAGCTTCGCGAAGATCCGGTTGATGTGGTTCTTCACGGTCTTCTCGCTGATGAAGCAGGCGGCGGCGATCTGCTGATTCGTCATACCGGACGCGATCAGGTCCATGACCTCCCCCTCCCGCCGGCTGAGCCCGAACTCCTTCCGGGCACGGCCCCGTTCATTTCTCGACTGTCCCACAGCGGATTGCGTTTGCGAAGACGTTGGGTGAATTTCCGCCGGAGGTACGGGCCGTGCACTGGCCACGGGTGTGCCCGCGTCGAGCATGGCGTTCGGTGCGGGCGGGACGGGCGGGACTGCTCGTACATGCGCGACCAGTGCGTCGACGGCAGTCGACGTCAGATGGGCACGGCCCGCCCTGATGTCCCGTACGGCTTCGGCGAGTTCATCGGCGCTGAACTCGCCGTGGACGAGATAGCCGCCCGCGCCCAGACGCATCGCCTCCTGGACGGTCTCGCTCTCGCGGCTGTAGGTGAGCATGAGGACCGGCGCGTAGCGGACGAGGTGCGGCAGGGCGGTGAGGCCGTCGACGCCGGGCATGCGGACGTCGAGCAGCACCACGTCCGGGCGCTTCTCCCGGGCCGCCTGCAGGGCCTGCTCGCCGTCCGCCGCCTCCGCGACGACGTCGATGTCGTCCCGGCCCCCGAGGAGCGCGGTGAGCCCGGCCCGGACGACCGGGTTGTCGTCCGCGACGACCACGCGCAGAACCTGGTCCCGGGGGCTGACCGGGGCGCGGGGGGCCACCTGGTCCCGGGGGCTGACCGGGGCGCGGGGGGCCATCGGCCGCAGCGGGTCTCCCGGGCTCGCCGGGTTCACGGGGCCCTCCCGCTTCATCGGGCCCGTCCTCTCCGCAACAGCAATGCGGTAACGGGCAGTTCGAGCCGAACCTCGGTGCCGGAGGTCCTGGGCCCGGTGCCGATGCGGATGCGGGCCCCGATGGCGGCCGCACGTTCGACCATGCCCACCAGGCCGAAGTGCCCGGCCCTGCGGAGCTGCCCGAGGTTCGTGCCCGCGGGCAGTCCGCGGCCGTCGTCGACGACGCTGACCCGCAGCGTGCCGTCGGCGATGCCCGCCTCGACGCTGACGTGGGTGGCCCCGGCATGGAGATGGGCGTTGTCCAGCGCCTCGGACACGATGGTCAGGAGCTGCCGGGCCACGGCGTGGGGGACGGACGGGACCGGTGCGGTACCGATGCGTTCGAAGACCGCGGGCAGTCCCGTTCGGCGCGAGAAGTCCGCCACACGAGCGGGGAGTTCGTCCGTGACCTGGACGCCGGAGCCGTCGAGACCCGACTCCCGCCGCAGGTCCGAGAGCAGCTCCCGGGTCTCCGCGGCGGCCCGGCGCGCCGAGCGCGCGACGAGTCCGGCCTGGCGGCGTACGGTCGCCATGTCCGCCCATGCGCCCGGGTGGACGGTGCCGCTGTCACGGTGGGCCCCGCCAACGCCGCCGTCGCGCCGCGCGTCACTGCCGCTCCGTTCCCCCTCGATCCCGTGCGTTTCACCGACGTCCCGACGCCGTTCCCCGTCCTCCCGGCGCCCCTCGCCGTCCCTCGGTTCCGTGCGCACCGTGTCAACCGGCCCGGTCCAGGGCTCCGTCCCGGCCGCCCGCTGTGCGGCTTCGGCGCGGTCCGCGGATGCCGCGAGGCCGTCCGCGGCGAGGGCCAGTCCGTGCAGGGTCTTGGCGACGGAGTCGTGCATCTCCCGGGCCAGCCGCGCCCGTTCCTCCGCGATCGCTTCCGCGACCGCCAGGCGGGCGCGGGCCTCGGTGAGCGCGTGCGTCGCCGCGCCGAAGCGGAACATCAGGTTGCGCAGGGAGACCCCCACCGCCCCGGCGACGACGCAGAAGCCGGGCAGCAGCAGGAACCCCGGGCCCGCGGCCTCCAGATCGGGGTCGGCGGCGTAGACGCCCACGAGGATGAGGATCTGCAGTCCCGCGAAGAACCCCGCGCCTGTCCCTCCGTAGACGAGTCCCGCCAGGAGGGGGGTGCAGATGGTGACGAAGGCGAGGGTGGACTCGGGCGTCGCGGTGACCAGCAGCAGTGCGCCGAAGAGCATGTCGGCGGCGAGAAGGGACGGGTGCCGCAGCAGCATCGGCCCGAACCGCTCCCAGTCTCGGAAGAGCACGTACGAGACCATGAAGGTGACCACGACCGCCGACCCGACCAGCCAGGTCGAGGGGCCGGGTTCGGTGCGGCCGAGCGCGATCGGCGCCGCCAGAGCGATCATCGCCAGCCTGAAGCCGAAGACCTGACGGCACAGCGCCTGAAGGGCGTTGAGCCGGATCTTCAGCGTCGGCTCGTCACGCGCCCCGTCCGCCGCCGGGGCGACGTCCGCGGCCCCGCCCTGGACGAGGCCGCGCCGCCCGAACCCCCAGCGCCGGGCGTCCCACGGCCGCCGCTCCCCGGCAGGACGGCCGTGCGGACGTTGGCCGCCGCGCAGCCGGTTCAGACCCGGCAGGCCCGGAAGGCCGGGAAGGCCGGGAAGGCCGGGAAGGCCGGGAAGGCCGGGCAGTTCGGGCAGGTTCGGCCGCCCCAGCAGGCCCGCCCCCGGCGCGGACGAAGGCCCGTACGACGACCCGTACGAGGGGTCATACGAGGGCCCGTACGACGACCCGTACGAGGGCCCATACGTCACCGTCGCGCCCGGATGCCCCGGCGTCATGCGGACACCCGGCAGCACCGCCGGGCCCGGTAGTCCGGACCGTCCCGTCACCCCCGGCCGCCCTCCCGAGCCCCACTCCCTGGCCATACGTCCCTCCCCTCGCCCCCGTCAGCCCGCAATCGATCCGAAGTCCACGTCCGCCCCGAACACGAAGCCCGCCACGAGCAGCAGCAGGGTGCCCGGGAGCATGAACGTGGTGATGGTCAAGGTCGCCTTCGGCACCGCGCGCGCCGCCCGCCGCCGGGCGTTCTGCGCATCGGCCCTCCGCATGTCCGCGGCGATCTGGATGAGCGTGTCGACGATCGGCGCACCGAGTTCCTCGCCCTGCTGGAGGGCCGTGACGAACATGGCCACCTGCTCGGAGTCGTTGCGGCGGCGCAGCTCCCCGAACGCCTGGCGGCGGCTCACGCCCATGTCCATCTGGCGCAGCGTGATGCGCAGTTCGTCGGCCCATGGACCCTCGTACTTCTCCGCGACCCGGTCCAGCGCCTGCCGGAAGCCGAGGCCGGCGCTGACGACGACGGCGAGGACGTCGAGAAAGTCCGGAAGGGTGCGCTCGATGGCGGCCTTGCGCTGCTGGACGGCCGCCCAGATGCCGACCTCCACCCACAGGAAGCCGAACGCCACGAGCAGGGCCGCAAGGACTGGCCGGCCCCGCAGGATCAGAACGAACGCCCCGAAGAAGCCGAGGAATCCGTAGACCGCGCGGCGGGCGGCGTACCGGTTGAGGGTCAGTCCTCCGGGGTTGCCCGCGAGGTCGATACGGCGCCGGACCCTCCCGGCGCGCTGCGGGCCCATCATCCGCAGCACCGCGGGCGCATAGCGCATGCCGAGGCGGTCGATGAGCGACCCGACGGCGCCGGTGCGGGTCGCGCCGACTTCGAGCGCGAGGGCGAGGTCGCCGGGGAGCTTGGTGTCGCGGCGGAAGAGCGCGATGCCGTGGGCGATCCCGGCGACGGCGAGGCCGGTGAGCAGAGCGAGCAGCAGTCCCATGTCCGTGGCCCCCTCAGATGTCGATCTTCGACAGACGGCGGACCAGGAAGAAGCCCACCCCGTACAGGCCGATGGCCACGATCACGGCCGCCTGTCCGAGGAGCGAGCCGGTCATACGGTCCAGGGCGCCCGGCATCACGCGGTCGAGCAGCAGCAGCGCGCCGACGCCGAGCGCGGGGACGGTGTACGCGGTCACGGTCACCTGGGAGAGCTGGGTGCGGATCTCCCGGCGGGTCTCCTTGCGCTCCTCCAGGGTCCGTGTGAGGTTCCGCAGGGACGCGACGACCGTGCCTCCGGCGCGGTTGGAGAGGACGAGCGTGGTGACGAGGACGACGAGTTCGCGCGACGGCAGTCTTTCGGCCAGCTCGTCGAGGGCCTCCTCGATGGAGTGGCCGAGCGCCAGCCGGTCGGCCACCCTGGCGAGTTCGGATCCCGCGGGGTCGTCGAGCTCCTCGGCCGCCATGGCGAGGGCGGTACGCAGGGCGAGCCCAGCCTGGGTGGCGTTGGCCAGCACACGGGCGAGTTCCGGGAGCTGATTGATGAACTTCTCGATCCGCTTGCCACGCTGCCAATTGAGGAAGGCGAACGCCGCCCAGAGTCCGATGAGGGCGGCCACCGGGCCGAAGAAGGCGGCGAGGAAGGAGCCCGCGATCAGCCACATCCCGGCTGCCCCGGCGACCGTGAACACGACGAACTCGCCGGGGGTGAGGTCGAGTCCGGTGGCCGCCAGGCGCAGTTCGAGCCGCCGGCCCCACCGCGTACGCCGCAGCCTCCGGTCCAGCCCGGCGAAGCGGCGGTGCGGCAGGTCCGGGGCAGGGCCGGTCTGAGAGAGCCGGTCGACCAGGGCCTGGCGCTGCGACCGGCCGGAGGCGTACGCGTGCAATCCCGCCACCGCGAGCGCCCCGCACAGCAGGGTGACGCCGAGCGTCAGCATCGGCAGGGAGCCGTCGAAGGTGTCCATGGATTGCTACTTCGCCTCTCTCGTGGCGAGCTGGTCGTCGGAGGCGGCGACGCCGAAGGCCTGTGGCACGGGCTCGCACGCCAGATGGAGCCGTTCCGCGATACGGCGGGGCAGGGGGAAGTACGCGTGGTGGCCGTGCACCGTGCGGTCCGCGCCCAGGGGCCGGGCGTTGAAGCGGCAGACCGTGGCGATCCGGTAGGTCTCGCGTCCGCGCGAGGCGAGCATGACGATCTCGCTGACCTTGCGGGAGCCGTCGGTGTGCCGGGTGAGCTGGATGATGCAGTCGACGGCGCTGTTGATCTGGTCCCGCAGCGCCTCGAAGGGGATCTTGACCTCCGACATGGAGGCCAGCGTCTGCAGCCGCATCAGGGCGTCCTCGGCGCTGTTGGCGTGGACCGTGGCCAGCGAGCCGTCGTGTCCGGTGGACATCGCCTGGAGCATGTCGAGGGTCTCGCCACCACGGACCTCGCCCACGATGATGCGGTCGGGGCGCATGCGCAGCGAGTTGCGCACCAGGTCCCGTACGGTGATCCGCCCCTTGCCCTCGACATTGGGCGGCCGGGTCTCCAGCCGGATGACATGGCTCTGCTGGAGCTGGAGTTCGGCCGCGTCCTCGACGGTGATGATGCGCTCCCCGTCGGGTATGAGCCCGGACAGGGCGTTCAGGAGCGTGGTCTTGCCGGAGCCGGTCGCCCCGGACACGATCACGTTGAAGCGCGCCCTGACCAGCCCGGCCAGCAGCATCAGCGTGGGCTCGTCGAGGGTGCCGAGCCCGATCAGCTCCTGGAGGGTGTACGAGCGCGGGAAGCGGCGAATGGTGAGCGTCGCGCCGGTCAGGGACAGCGGCGGGATGATGACGTTGACGCGCTCCCCGCTGGGCAACCGGGCGTCGACCATCGGATTCGCCTCGTCCACACGGCGGTTGACGGTGGAGACGATGCGCTCGATGGTCTGCATGAGCTGGTCGTGGGAGGCGAACCGTACGGGCACCTGCTCGACGCGCCCGCCGCGCTCGACGTAGACCTGGTCGGGCCCGTTGACCATGATCTCGGTGATGGAGGCGTCCTCCAGCAGCGGTTCGAGCACGCCGAGGCCGAGTGCCTCGTCGACCACGCGCCGGATGAGCTGGGCGCGTTCGGTGGTGGAGAGGACCGGCCCCTCGCGGCTGATGATGTGCCCGAGGACGCGTTCGAGCCTGGCCCGGCGCTCGCCGGCGGCCAGGGCGGACATCTCGGCGAGGTCGATCTCCTCGAGCAGCTTGGCGCGGTAGACGGCGACGAGATGGCCGTCCTCGCGCATCCCGCCGGTCTCCTCGGGGGCCGTGACACGGGCCCGCAGACTCATCGCAGACTCCCCGCAGGGCACCGGGCCGCCTGGACCGAACGTGCACCGGCTGCCGGGGATCGGTTCGCGCCGCCTGCCGGATGGCTGGTCGTGCTCATGGTGTGCTCTCCTCGTCGCGCGGCATGACGGCCGACCGCTCGGCCGTGCCGAAGTTCCCCACGCCCGGGACGATCGACGGGATCTCGACCCGTGCGGTGGCCTTGGCCTCCCCGGGACCGCGTCCCACGGTGATGTCGGCCCGGTCGGCCATCCAGTCGCTCATCGCCGCCCGGCCCGCGCCCTCCCCGTCGGTGTCCGATTCCGCGTAGGACTCCGTGCGGGCCGCGGCGCGTGCGGCCGTGCCCGCCTGGGAGACGGCGTACGCGGCGATGCCGAGCTGGATGGTGGCCAGGCCCAGGAGCAGGAGGATCGGGACGAACCCGATCAACTCCAGAGCCACCTGGCCGCGTTCGCGCGTCGATGGCCACGGGGGTCTGCCCAGAGTGTGCCCGGGCCCCGGCCTCCGATTGCCGCCGGACCCGCTGCCGGCGGAAAGCGGGTGCGGCGGGGCGTCCCCGCAGGCCGGCGAAGAACGGCCGGACATTCGACGGGACATCCGCCCGCTCGCGGCTCTTGGGGGCACCTCCGGCGGTAGCCGTGCGAGAGACACCCCCCGGCCCCGGTCCACGACGGACGCCGCGCCCTGCCCCCCGACTGCGGTCCACGCAGCGCAGTCGGCACGTCGCACCCGTAAGACCCGAGCCATGGGTCACCCCTCCTCCGCCGCTCCGGCCTCGCCCCGGACGGTGATGGGGAAGTCCACCACCCCCGGGAACAGCACCGGAACTTTCAGCCCGACCTCGGCCTTCCACAGGCCGGGCTCCGGGAAACAGTTGATCTCCGGGCCGCTGTCCCGCCAGGCCTGCGGGAGTTCCGCCGCCGCCTTCTCGCGGCAGGGGCCGGCAGCGTCCGCCGCGGTCGCGGCCCGCGCCGCCTCGTCGGCCGCATTCCCCGCGAGGGTGTAGGTGTAGCCGAGCAGCGCGCACTGCCACACCAGGATCAGCACGAGTGCGATGAGCGGCACCATCCCCAGGAACTCGACGGCGACCTGGCCGCTGTCCCCGCCCGCGGCCCGCCGCCGCACTCCCGAGGGGCCGCGGTCGCCCCGGTACCTGCCCGCCCGTCCGCCCCGCGCGCCCTTCTCGGCGCGGCCCGCGCGGTGGCCGCGGGGGCCGTCCGCCTCCGTCCCGGCGAGCAGGTCCAGTTCACCGGCCAGCGCCCGCACCGCCTGCTTGACCGTGGACCGGCCGTCAAGGTCCTGTATTCGGCCCGAATTCACCACGGGCTGCAGCTCCTTGAAGTTGGACGGCACGGCGGCCCGCGCCACCCGCGTACCGGTGATCTTCTCGATCAGCGACGGCTGGATCTCGCTGTGCCGGGTGTGCCGGTTGACCACGGTGACGGTCTCCTCCGCCTTGCGGATCTGCAGCCGGTCCCACAGCCGTACGAGCCTCTTGGCGCCCCGTACGGCCACCACGTCCGGCGTGGTGACCATCAGGGGGACGTCCGCCATCTCGACGGCCGCCGCGTTCGCGCTGTTCATCTGGGAGCCGCAGTCGATGACCACGACCTCGTACCGGGTCCGCAGGGCGCTGACGATCCGGCGGACGGCCCGGTCGGGGACGTCCTCGCCGCGCTCCCCCTCGGCCGGCGCCAGCAGCAGCCCGAGCCCGGTGGGATGGGCGAACAGCGCGTCCTGCAGGACGCGCGGCGAGATGTCGCTGATCCCCGCCAGGTCCGCGATGGAGCGGCGGAACTGCACATCCAGGTACGAGGCCACGTCCCCGGACTGGAGGTCCAGGTCGACCAGCGCTGCGGTCAGCCCCGACGCCCTTGCTGCGAGCGCGAGTTGGACGGCGGTGACCGTGGTACCGACCCCGCCCTTGGCGCCGCTGAGGGTGACCACCCTCCCGCCGGGGCCGCTGAACGAGTCGGCGCCCGCGCCGAGATGGCGGCGGACGCCCGCGGACCACTGGGCGGCGCCGTGGACGCGTGCCGCCAGTTCCTCGTACGACAGCGGCAGCGCGATGAGACCGCGCGCACCGGAGTCCATCACCGCGGAGAAGAGCCCGGGGCTGGAATCGGCGGTGACGAGCACGACGCCGACCGCGGGGAAGCGCAGCGCCACTTCCCTGATGAGTTCGAGGGCGGGCACGGGGCCGATGCGCTCGTGGACCAGGACGACCTCGGGCAGCTCCTCGACGGACTCGGCGGCGAACCGGGCGAGCGCGTCCAGCAGGGTCGTGGAGTCGGCGACCGGGGGGGCGGGTTCGGCGTCCGGGAGCTGGCTCAGCAGGGTGGTGATGGAGCGGGCGGCGTCCGGGTCGGCGGCCGCGGTGAGAATTCTGATCGTCATCCGTTACCCCCCTTGTCCCCGTCGAGGGTGTAGGTGCGGCTGTCCGGGGAGACCGGCGAGCCACCGCCCGGGGCGACCAGGGCCAGCCGTACGTGCGAGGCGAACGATTCGGCGTAGGCGACGCGCTGGGCGTCGAGCGTGCCGAGGCCGAACGTGATCGGCACGGCCTCGGTCGTAGCGCGTCGGCGCTCGTCCTGGTCGGGGTCGAGGGGGGTGAGGCGGCCTACGTCGATGACCTTGGCACCGGTGACGATGACCTTCGACTGGGGCTTGGCGCCCGACGTCTCGCGGTCGAAGGTGGCGTAGATGTTGACCGTCGCGCCGGGGCGGATCTTGCCGGCCACTCCGGTCGCCGCGTCGATCATGATGGCGATCTCCTGCTCGCCCTTCTCCAGCGCCGGGCGGTCCACGACCATGTCGCTCTGCAGCAGGGACCCCTTGCGGAGCGGGGTGACGGCTATCTTGCCGTCGATGCCGCGGAGGTCGGTGACCGCGGTCTCCGGCACCCAGCGCTCGGGTATCTCCACCTTCCTGAACTGGCTCTCGGACAGCTCCTCGTACGGCTTCACATCGGCCGCGAGTTCGTACGCCGTCGTCTCCGGCCCCACCTTCGACTCCACGTCACTGATCACCGAGAGCACCCCGGCGAAGGCGCCGAGCGCGCACAGGACGGACAGCAGGATGAGGATGACGCCGCGGCGCTGGCGTGAATTCATGTGACGGACAACCTCGTTCAGGAACGTATCCGGGTCGGGACGGACAGTAAGCGATGAACGCTACGGCGCATCCGCCCGGGGCCCGGGCGGCGGCCTGGCGGCGGGAGGTCAAGAGGCGGTGAGCGCGAGCCGGGGCCTCGGGGCGGGGGGTGGCGCGACGGGCGCGGAACAGAACGCGCAGCGGTCGCCGATGAGGTGCAACCCGCACCAACGGCACTCGTCCCTGCGGACCGAGGCGACGACCTGGTAGAGCACGGAGAGGTCCCCGATCGCGGCAGCGAATTCGACGAGCCGGGACGTGCCCCACCAGCGCGAGGACTCCTCGGGCAGCTCCGCCTCGCGCACCTCCTGCACCCGCCATGCGGAGGCGAGGCCGGAGGCCACCCAGTCGGACTGCAGCCGGCCCCGCGCGAGCAGCAGTTCGGTGGCGAACTCGGGCCCCTGCAAGGGTGCTTGGGACGCGCCGCCCACCTTGATGAGCTGCTGGGCGGGATTGAGCAGCACCCCGAACTGACTGCCCGGCACCCAGGAGGTGGCGTGGGAGGCGAGACCGACCGGGATGCGGTCGAGCCGGGACACCGAACCGAGCAGTGCACCCGCGTAGACATAGTGGGCGAGCAACCGGGCCGCGGAGGCGAGCACACCGGGGCTGAAGTCGCAGACGGAGAGCCGCCGGAGCTGGAGGGCGAGCACGGCGACGGCCAGCGGCGGCAGCTCCAGGCCGAGCAGGGCGATGCGATCGCTCTCCAGGACGGAGCGGATGGTGTGGAGCCGCTGGTGGGTCTCCCGCTGCGGATCGCCCGCGGGATGGAGCACGATCAGATAGCCGTGCTGCTCCAGGAGCCGGTGGGTGTCCGCGAGCGCGGCCTCCAGGGGTTGCGCCTGCGGTGGCGGGATCACGGCGGCAGGCGGGGTCTGCGGGTCGGGCGACGGAAGCACCAGACCCGGGCTGGTGACTGCGATGGCGATGGGCACGTCGGTCTCCCCGTTCCCCTCCGGTCGCCGGTCGCCGGGGGGCCGGCGGCCGCAGATCGACACTGCGCTGCGCTCCTGCACGAGCACTGTATCCACCAGTTGAGATGGAGTGAACAGTTCGCCGGTATCAGCGGAGTTGATCCCGGGAAGACCCGTATCCAGAAGTCCTGACGGCCCCCGTGGGCCGGGGCGGGGAGGCGGCGCGGGCGGGGTTGGCAACAGGACTGCGGCGGGCGGGCGTACGGACTCGGGGTCGCACGTGCCGTCGGGCGATAGCCGCACTGCGGACGTTTCCTGCAGTCCGCGTGCCGGTCGCGGCACTCGGAGCATCCCGACTACAGCCAACGCGCAGCGCCGCCGCCTTCGCGGTGGCGCTGCGCACGACGTACGTGCCGGGGCGGAACCCCCGGTGTCACCAGGGGAGTTCGCGAACCTGCTGGACGCACAGCACGAGGAACAGCAGGCCGGCCGCCGCCAGCGTCCCGTTGCTCAGCAGGCCGTTGCGCCACTGACGGGGGGTCCGGTCGGAGTTGAGCAGCCAGATCAGGGTCAGCGCCAGGAACGGCATGAAGAAGGCGCCGAGAACGCCGTAGGCGATGACGAGCCCGAAGGGCTGGTCGAGCCAGAGCAGGCCCATGGGCGGGAACGTCAGCCACAGCATGTACGTCCGGAAGGGCCACGACTTCTCGCGGCGTCCCTCGGCGACCTCGGCCACCGCGTCCTCGGACTCGCCCCTGCGGACCCGCTGTACGCGCTCGTAGAAGTCCGCGAAGAGGAGGCTGACGCCGTGCCAGACGCCGACGAGGGCGGAGAAGGAGGTCGCGCAGAAGCCGACGAGGAACAGCTTGGCGGTGAAGGTGCCGAAGCGGTCCTCGAGGATGGAGCCGAGGTCCACCAGGCCCTTGTCGCCGGAGGCGAGCGCGATGTTGGACGCGTGCAACAGCTCGGCGCCGACGATCAGCATCGCGACGACGAAGACGCCCGTGGTGAGATAGGCGACGCGGTTGTCCAGCCGCATCATCTTCATCCACGAGGCGTCCGTCCAGCCCTTGGCGTTGATCCAGTAGCCGTACGCGGCCATGGTGATCGTGCCGCCGACACCGCCGATGAGGCCGAGGGTGTAGAAGAACGAGCCGTCCGGCAGGACGGGCAGCATGCCCGTGAGGGCGGCCGGGATGTCGGGGGCGACGCGGACGGCGACGTAGACGACGATCAGGAACTTGACGCCGATCAGAACGGTCATCAGCTTTTCGAAACCGGCGTACCGGTTGAACCAGACCAGGACGAGACCGATGAGACCGGCGATCACGGCGAACGCCTTGAGCCCGCCGGGGAAGCCGGGGAAGAGCGCGGCGAGCGGGAGGGCCGTGGAGGACATGGCGGTCGCGCCGTAGACGAATCCCCAGACCACGATGTAGATCCCGAAGTAGACCGAGGTCCAGCCACCGAGGCTGCGCCAACCGTCGAACAGCGTGCGACCGGTGGCCAGATGCCAGCGGCCCGCGGCCTCCGCGAGCGAGATCTTCACCAGGCAGCCAACGACGGCGGCCCACATGAGGGTGTAACCGAACTCGCTGCCCGCGATCAGGGTCGCGACGAGGTCACCGGCGCCGACACCGGTCGCCGCGACGACGATCCCGGGGCCGATGTAGCGCCAACTCGCCTTGCGCGGTTGCCCGACGACCTCACCTGAACCGCGCTGACTGGTCTCCGCCATGGGCTGCCTCCGCTCTCGTCCCCGGGGCCGACCCGCGGAATTGAATCCGCCCGGTGCGCCACCGCACAAGGGGCCGTACCCCGTCGGACCCCGGGGCCGCGGCTGCCGTGGGAGCGAAACCGCGGCCGTCGAACGGGCCCCGCCGACGAGCCCGGCGGGGGGGGTGTCCCTATGGGTTTCGTCAACCTGTGGGGGCGGGCTTGGGGTCGTAGAAGGTGCCGTCGCGGAGCATGGCGAAGAGCACGTCGGCTCG